>NZ_JBFAIR010000004.1:0-321926 GCF_040654815.1 Streptomyces sp. NPDC050619
ACGAGATCGGGGTTGTGCACCTCGACACCGGCCGGGGGCGCGATGTCGGCGGCGGTGACCAGACCCGGACCCTGCTTGCGCAGGTACATCACGACGGGCTCGTCCTGCTCGCTGGATACCACCAGCTGCTTGATGTTGAGGATCAGGTCGGTGACGTCCTCCTTGACGCCCGGCACGGTGGTGAACTCGTGCAGAACGCCGTCGACACGGATGGACGTGACCGCCGCACCCGGAATCGAGGAGAGGAGCGTACGACGCAGGGAGTTGCCGAGGGTGTAACCGAAGCCCGGCTCCAGCGGCTCGATCACGAACCGGGACCGGAACTCGTCGACGACCTCTTCGGTCAGGGAAGGACGCTGAGCAATCAGCACGGGGTGTTGCCTCCAGTGTGTGGCGCTCGCTGTGTGACGCCGTAGACACCACGAAGGGTACGGGCGATGTGGAGTGGGAGCCCGACGATCCCTTCGGTGGCAAACACAGCGCGGGTCACCACGGACGCTTGTCGCTCCGGGGTAGCCCTCGCGGGCTGAACGGGTTGGGCGGTGGCTGCCGCCGATTTCGCCGCTCAGTCTTTCATGGATCGGGGGACGCCTCCTCGGTCATCGCCCTGGACGCCGTCGAAACCAGGTACGCCCAGCGCGGGCCCAGGCCTGTTCTGGAGCACCGTCGTCCCGCCGCGTCGGCGTCAGCGAGGCGGCAGGGAATCGGGAGTTTTGCCCTCGGCCTTGGCCGCGTCGGCGAGGGCCGCGGCGGCGGCTTCCTCGGCCTCGGCCTTGTCGCTGGCGGCCTGGGCGACCATGTCGTCCGAGGGCTTCTCGCGGGTGGCCGGCGACTGGGGCAGCACCTCGGTGAAGGCGCGGGACATCCCCTGGAGCGCGGAGGTGATCTCGCTGGGGATCACCCAGAAGTTGTTGCCGGAGCCCTGCGCGAGTTGGGGCAGCGTCTGGAGGTACTGGTAGGCGAGCAGCTTGGGGTCGGGATCATTGCGATGTACGGCCTGGAAGACCTCGTCGATGGCCCGGGACTGGCCCTCGGCCGTGAGGATCGCAGCGGTCCGGTTGCCCTCCGCGCGCAGGACAGCGGCCTGTTTGTCGCCCTCGGCGGTGAGGATCTGCGACTGGCGTTGCCCCTCGGCGCCGAGAATCGCGGCCCGCTTGTCCCGTTCGGCTCGCATCTGCTTCTGCATCGCGTCCTTGATGGACTGCGGAGGGTCGATGGCCTTGATCTCCACCCGGTTGACCCTCAGGCCCCACTTTCCGGTGGCCTCGTCCAGCACTCCACGCAGCTGGCTGTTGATGGTGTCGCGTGAGGTGAGTGTCTTTTCCAGGTCCATGGATCCCACGACGTTGCGCAAGGTGGTGACGGTGAGCTGCTCGACCGCCTGAAGGAAACTCGCGATCTCGTAGAAAGCCGCTCGGGGGTCGGTGACCTGGAAGTACAGAACGGTGTCGATCTCGACCACCAGATTGTCCTCGGTGATGACCGGCTGCGGTTTGAAGGAAACGACCTGTTCCCGCAGATCTATCACCGGATGAACGCGGTCGATGAAAGGGATCACGAGGCTGAGGCCCGGATTCAGGGTCCGGTGATAGCGGCCGAGCCGCTCGACATTACGAGCGCGTGCCTGGGGCACGATACGGACCGCCCGCACCACGGTGAAAACCGCGATCAGCGCGACGATCAGGCCGGCAATGAGGAACGCCGAGGTTTCCATGGTTTCAGTCCCGGGGGTAGACGATCGCGGTGGCGCCGCTGATCTCCATGACATCGACAGTCGTTCCGGCAGGAATCACCAGCGTGTCGTCGTACGCGCGAGCCGTCCATTCCTCGCCGTCGATACGGACCCTGCCGCCCAGGCCCGTCACCTCTGAGACGACATAGGCACCCTTGCCGACCAGCGCGTCCACGCCGAACCGCTCCGCTTGAGGCCCAAGGACGTGGCGCAGCGCAATGGGGCGCACGAACAGCACGGTGACTGTGGCGACGACGGTGAACACCAGGAATTGCAACGGCACTGGCAGCCCGACCGCGGCCGATCCCGCCGTGACCAACGCGGCCGCACTCAGCATTCCGAGCGCAGCGGTAAGGGTAAAGATCTCCGCCACAGCCAGAACGGCTGCGATGATCAACCAGATCAGCCATGGATCCATTGCGTGCCTCTTCTGACCGGGCGGGCGCGGAAGAGCCTGACTCCCACCATTGCACCCCGATACGGGACAGCCGCGATACCCCCGGGAAAGGAAATCCTGCCGCCGCACAGCCCGGCTACGCCGTACCCGACGAGTTCGTCGCCCCGACCGTCACACCCGGGCGAGCTCGGCGGCGCCGAACGATACGTCGAAACGGTCGCACCAGATACTCACGCTGCCGTAGCCCGACGGATCCACATCAGTGGGCAGGACGTAGTTCTGGCTTCCCTTGTTGCCCTTCAGCTTGCCCAGGCTGACGTACTTCCCGTCGTCGAAGACCTGCCACCCGGCCTTCCCCTGCTTCACCGGTGCGTCGGTCAGCCAGACGCGCAGGTCCGGCCCGTTGCTGGTGTCGAGGTTCTCCAGCCGGACGACGTGGGAGCCGTCGGCCAGCCGTACGAGCTTCACCGTGCCCGAGGTCGCGTGCTCGTGGCTGATCAGCTCACCACTCGCCAGCGTCCGCGGACCGGTGGCCGGGGTGGGCGCCGCGGCAGGCGGAGCGGAGCTCTGCACGACCCCGGGCAGGGCTTCTTGGACGGTCTCGTCCTGCCACAGCTTCCACGGCTGGAACCAGTACAGCCCGAAGCCGACTCCGCCGACCGCCGCCACCAGCACCGCGATGGCCAATGGCCCGGTCAGTGTCTTTCGCACCTGCCCCATCCCCGCTCGCCTCCTGAGAGTTTCCCGTTGCTCCTCCATTCAACGGAGGCCGGCGGCCATCCCGCACCCCGCAACCGATGACGGAATCCTTACGTCGCACCGTCGCACCGTCGCACCGTCGCGCCGTCGCGCCGTCGCGCCGTCTCCCGTGCGGGGTACCCGGCCGCACGCGACGGGGATGGAGCGGGAAGGAGCTCGGCATGCTGATCGAACACCGCGGGCAACGACCGGTCGTCCCGGAATCCGCCTATGTCGCACCCTCCGCCACCGTCTGTGGCGCGGTCGTGCTCGGCGACAGTGTCCGTGTGCTGCACGGCGCCGTGCTGACCGCCGAGGACGGGGAGGTCCGTATCGGCGTGAACACGGTCGTGATGGAGCACGCGCTCGTCCGCGGGCGGGCCCGGCACCCGGCGGTGATCGGGGACGCCGTGCTGCTCGGACCGCACACCCACGTCAACGGAGCGACGGTCGAGGACGAGGTCTTCGTCGCGACCGGCGCCTCGCTGTTCCCGGGCTCGGTCGCCGGCACGGGAGCCGAGCTGCGGGTCAACAGCGTGCTGCACACCAATTCGAAGCTCGCGCCCGGCGCGGTGGTGCCGATCGGCTGGATCGCGGCGGGCGACCCGGCACAGCTGTTCGCCCCCGAACAGCACGACGAACTCTGGGACGTCCAGCGGAGGCTGGACTTCCCGGGCACGGTGTACGGAGTCCCCCGCGACACGCCGATGCGCGACATCATGGCCCGGCAGAGCGCCTACTACGGCGTCCACCGGGACGACCGCGTGCTCGGCGGCGACAGCACGTAGCGAGACGGCGTCGCTCGCGTTCGACAAGCCCTCCGAGGGCGTCTGGCTCAACGACCACTACGGCCTCCTGGTCGACCTCGGCCTCGGCCTCGCGACTGACGACTGACGACTGATGTCACGTGTCACGGCTGTCCGCGACGGTCAGCGCGCCGACCGCCGTCATCGCGGTTCCCGGACGCGCCGCCCGTCCTCGCGCCGCCCGTCGTCGCGGCATAGGCGCTGAGCAGGGTCAGTGCGCAGCCGAGCCACTGTGCGGGCGTCGGCCGCTCGTCCAGTACCACGGCCCCCAGGGCCAGCGCGCCGACCGGAGTGAGCAGCAGCATGACCGCGCCGATGTGGCTGGGCAGCCGGGGCGAGTTGACGGCCACCAGCAGCCAGCCGACGATCTGGCTGCTCAGCGCCACCACGGCCAGCCAGCCCAGGGTCCGCCAGGACGGCGTGAGGTCGAGGGCGCCCCAGGCGGCGCCGCCCAGCGCGGAGACGACGGTCGACACGCAGATCACCAGCGTGTACGTGGTGCGCACGTGGCCCTGGAAGCCGCCGCGGCGCAGCAGGAACAGGAAGCCGGAGTAGCTCAGGGCCGCCAGCACCGCGTGCACCGTGCCCGCCGTGGGGTCGCTGCCGCTCGCGCCCTTCTCGAACAGGCCGCCGGTCAGCACCACGCCCGCGATCAGCACCGGCAGCCACAGCAGGAAGCGGCGTGGCACGCGCTCGCGGTCCACCGCCCAGGCGAGGAACGGCACCAGCACCACCTGCACATTGACCAGCACGGTGGACAGTCCCGCCCCCACCTCGGTGATCGACTTCGCCCACAGCAGCATGTCCCCGGCGAACAGCGCCCCGCCGGCCAGTCCGTAGAGCGCCTGCCGTCGAGGGGGCCGGCCCTCGCGGCGGTACTCCGGCACGGCCAGCAGCACCAGGGCAGGGACGGCCAGCAGGCAGCGGTACGCCGAGGCCGTGCCCGCGCCGGCGCCGGACAGGTCGATGCAGACCGGCGACACGGACAGCGCGAGCGCACCGCCCGCCTGACCCCAGCGGGGGTCGACCGGGGGCCGGCGGGCCGCACGCCGACGATCGGGGGAGGTTTCCGTACGTGCCACGGAGCGGACTCCTCACCACGGGTGCGCGGACGGGCCCGGTACCCGTGCGGCGGGTGCCGGGTCAGCGAATCCGTTCGCCGTCGACCTCGACGTGGACCTTGTCGCCGTAGAAGCAGCTGTGCTCGGCGGCGGCGAGCGCTTCCGGCATCGGGTGCGGCAGGCTCCAGGCGGCGTCCTGCACCCGGCCGCCGCCGGCGACTAGTGCCCCGGCAGGCAACGTTTGCCGCGAACGGCAGGTAGTAACGCACCGGCAGCCCCGTCTCGAACAGCAGCTTCGGACGACGGGTCTCGGCGGACCGCTGCCGAGCGTCAAAGTCATCGTCGCCTCCCGGACGCGGACATTTGGACGGACATTTGGACGGACGTGTGGAGCGGACATTTGGCTACGAGTGTCTGCGTCGGCGTTCGCGGCCGACGCGTCCGCACCGTGTGCGCGGTACCCGCGAGGCCCGGCCCTACACCGGCCCGCCCGGTGGGGCCGCCGCACCAGCACATCCGCGTGCGGAAGGCCCCCGCCTCACTGGCTAACCCACGGGCACGACGGCGACGGGGCAGGCGGCGTGGTGCAGGACGGCGTGCACCACTGTCCCCAGGTGCAGCCCGAGCCGGCCCTCGGCGGGGTGCCGCGGCAGCACCAGCAGGCCGGCCCGGGTCGACGCCTCCACCAGGGCGGCGGCGGGCGAATCGACGATCAGCTCGGTGTCCACGTGGACCTTCGGATACTCGAGGATGGGGCGGGCGACGTGGTTCAACAGCTGGGCGTGGGCCTGCCGCTCCTCGTCCACGTCGCTGACCTGCGGCATCGCGAGGCCGGTGGATACGAGCGGCGTCCAGGCGTGGACCAGACGCACGCCGGTCTGTCGTAGCTCGGCCTCGGCGAGGGCGAACCGTACGGCCTCCTCGTCCCGTTCGTCGCGTACGCCGACCACGACGGGGTCGCCTGGCGCTGTCCCCGTGTCTCCGCGCACCACGACGACCGGCCGGTCGGCGTGGGCGGCCGCCTTCCGGCTCACCGAGCCCAGCAGCAGTCCGGCGAAGCCGCCGCGCCCACGGGTGCCGACCACGATCACGTCGGCGGTCCGTGCCGCGGTCAGGAGGGCCTCGGCCGGATCGTCCCGCGCGAGTTCGGTCTCGATCCGCACGCCGGGATGGGCGGGGCCGAGCCGGGCCAGCGCGTCGTCGAGCACGCCCAGGGCCGCCTCCAGGGCTCGGTCGGTGAGGCCCACCCCCGCCGTCTCGCCGTAGGCGGTGTCCACGCCACGGCCGACGGAATGGACGACCTTCAACGCACAGCCGCGCAGCTCCGCCTCGGTGACCGCCCAGTCCGCCGCGAGCCAGGAGGGCGGGGTGTCGTCGAAACCGACGAGTACGAAGCCACGGCCGCCGCCGGTCACGATGCCTCCCTGAGCGGGCGCTCTCTGAGCTGCATGGGTGCTCCTTCCTGACCAGGGCGTCGCACGTACGGTCGCCGCGTCCGCCCGGGTACCCGGCGGCCTGCCGCCGACACGGTGTGCCCGCCCGGGTTCGCCGTTTTACGGTCCGGCGGACGGGCACTCGGCGCCTTGGACAGCTGTGGCTGCGGGAACCGTGGTGGCGTGCGGACGACAGCAGGAGGGCACGTGAAGCTGGACGAGTTCCTGGCCCGGGTCCGCGAGCGCGGGGAGTACCGCAGCCGGGAGGAAGCCGAGCACGTCAGTACGGCGGTCCTGTGGGCCCTCGCCACCCGGATCACCCCGGAAGAGGCCGACGACCTGGCGGCTCAGCTGCCCGCCCCGCTGGACGAGGCCCTGCACCTGGAGCGAGGGCGCCCCGAGTCCTTCGGGCGGGAGGAGTTCCTGCGGCGGGTGGCCGGTCAGACCGGTGCCCGGCCGCGTACCGCGGAGTGGGACGCGAGCGCCGTGCTGTCCACCGTCGCCGACGCGGTCTCCGGCGGGCAGGTCAACCATCTGCTCTCCCAGCTGCCGACCCGCTACGCGGAGCTGTTCGGCAGGCCAGGCCTGAGCGCCTGAGCACAGTGACCGCAGGCTGTCGCGTCCTGACCGGTTCAAGCACTCCGCTTCGACCGCGCCCGGTCACCCCGCGGGGCGCCGCTCCCCCCGCCCCTTGCGAAGGAAGCGCCGCAGCCGCGCCTGTGGCCAGGTGTTGATCACGTCCTCCTTGGTGAGCCAGCCTCGCTGCGCGGTCGCCACGCCGTAGCGCATGTTGGCCAGGTGGATGGTGGAGTGGGCGTCGCTGTCGATGGCGAACTTCACCCCGTGCCGCCTGGCCCGCAGGATGTCCTCGTCGCCCAGGTCGAGCCGGTCCGGATGGGCGTTGACCTCCAGGGCCGTGCCGGTGCGCGCGCAGGCCGCGAAGAGCGCGTCGAGGTCGGCGTCGATGCCCGGGCGCTTGCCGATGACGCGGGTGGTGGGGTGGCCGATGACGTTGACGTACGGGTGCTCGCAGGCCCGCAGGAGCCGGCGGGTCAGCGCCTCGCGTCCCTGGCTGAAGTGCGAGTGCACCGAGGCCACGCACAGGTCGAAGCCGGCCAGGAACTCCTCGGGCCAGTCCACGTCGCCGTCGGGGTCGATGTTCAGCTCCACGCCGTGCAGCAGCCGCATGCCGCCGCCCTTGCCGCCGTTGCCCCGCTTGCCGTGCTTCCCGTACGCGCCGTCGAGTTCCCGTACGCGCTCACGCTGGGCGAGCATCCGCTCGTCGGTCATCCGCTGCATGTACAGGTTCGGTGCGTGGTCGGTGATCGCGTAGTAGGCGTACCCGCGCTCGGCGGCCCCGGCGACCATCTCCTCCAGCGGGGCGAGGCCGTCTGTGAGGTCGGTGTGCGTGTGCAGGTCGCCCCGGATGTCCGCCTCCGTCACCAGGTCGGGCAGCTCGTCGTGCAGCCCGGCCTCGATCTCTCCGCGGTCCTCGCGCAGGGTCGGCGGGATCCATGGCAGGCCGAGCCGGGCGTACACGTCCTCCTCCGTCTCGGAGACGATCTTCTTCCCGCTCTCGACGTCGAACAGCCCGTACTCGGAGAGCTTGAGCCCCTGGTGCACGGCCAGCGTCCGGGTGCGGATGTTGTGCGCCTTCGAACCGGTGAAGTACTGCAACGCCGCTCCCCACGAGTCCGGCGGTACGACGCGCAGATCGACCGCCAGGCCCTTGGCGGTGCGGATCGATGTCTTGGCCCGGCCGTGCGCGATGACCTCCGTGGTGTACGGCAGCTCGGTGAACGCCCGCATGACCGGCTCCGACTCCTGAGCCGCGACGAGGACGTCGATGTCGCCGATCGTCTCGCGGACCCGGCGCAGCGACCCGGCGTACATGCACCGCCGGCAGCCGGTGACCCGGGACAGGTCGGAGACGATGTCCTCGGCGAGCTCCATGGCGACGTCGACCAGGACCCGGTCCCCGGAGGACTGAAGCAGTTCGATGCCGTGGAGGATGTTCTCCTCCGTCTTGGGCCCGAAGCCCTTCAGGTCGCGCAGCCGCTCCTCGTGGATGGCGTCGGCCAGCTCGTCCACCGTGGAGATGCCCAGCTCTTCGTAGAGCGTCAGGGCCTTCTTCGGGCCGAGCGTGGGGATGCTCGTCAGCCGCCGGACACCGGCGGGGATTCTCGCCCGCAGTTCCTCGATCGCGGACACGCTGCCGCCGCGGAAGTACTCGACGACCTTCTCGGCGATCGACTTGCCGACCCCGGGGATCTCCTGGAGGCCCTTGACATCGAGCGTGGAGACATCGGCATGGTGGCCGCCGATCGCCCGGGCGGCCTTCTCGTAGACGCGTGACCTGAACGCGTCTCCTCCGGTGATCGAGATCAGGTCCGCGTATTCCTGGAACAGCGCGGCGACCTCGTCGTTGGACCGAGCCATGTCTCCAGGGTAGGCACCGGCGAAGACGCCACCCAAGTGCTCCGCCGGGGCGCAGCCGCGCCGCGTCAGGTGCCGCTGGTCACGGGGCAGGCGAACCCGCCGCGGCGACCGCGGGCCCCTTCCGGCGTCCGCGGAACCGTTCGCGTCGCAGCAGGGGCCGTTCGACGAGGACGTACGAGGCGAAGGCCACCGCGACCGTCACCACGACACCGGCGGGGAGCAGCCGTCGGCCGCCCTCCACGCCGAGGTCGGAGAGCAGCCGGATGACGGGGTAGTGCCACAGGTACATCCCGTAGCTGAGATTGCGGCCGACCCAGGCCAGCGCGGACACGGACAGCAGGCGGGAGGGCCATGACTGCGGGCACAGATCCAGAGCGGCCACCACCGTGGCCGACAAGACGGCGGCGGCCAGGAATCCGACCGTGTACCAGACGGGGTTCCAGCGGCTCGGCTCGGTGATCGGGATCTGCCAGGCGATCAGCCCCAGCAGCGCGAGCGCGGGCCAGCACAGCCGCCCCGCCCATCGGCGCAGCAGCTCCAGCCGGGGATCGTCGGCGCGCAGCCGGGCCAGGACGACGGCCAGCAGAGCGCCGACGAGGAGCTGGTCGGCGCGGGTGTCGGGGCCGTTGTAGATGCGGTGCGCCGCCGTGGGGTCCCACAGCGCCATCCGCCACAGCACCGGCAGGACGCACAGCGCCGCGACCCAGCCCAGCACCGACCGTGCCGTCGTCTTCCGCAGCAGCACCAGCAGCAGGAGCGGCCAGGCCAGATAGAACTGCTCCTCCACCCCCAGGGACCAGGTATGGCTGAGCGGCGCGGTGAGGTCCGAGTACGGCCCGGCCTCCCCCGCCCGTACGAGGTTGACCACCGAGGCCGCGGCCAGCGCCGCCGCCGCCCACGCCCCGTCGAACAGCGGCAGCGGGAGCGCCACGGCCAGCAGGGCGGTGACCGCGCACATCACGAGCATGGCCGGGACGAGCCGCACCCACCGCCGCCGGTAGAACGACCCCAGGCCGATGCCACCGGTGCGGGCGTACTCGGCGACCAGCAGCCGGGTGATGACGAAACCGCTGAGCGTGAAGAAGACGTCCACGGCGATGGAGCCTCCGGGCAACGGATCCGGCTCCACGTGATAGACGATCACCAACATCACGGCGACCGTCCGCAATCCGTCCAGCCCCGCCACCCGCCCACCACGCAGTGCCGACGAAAAGCCCCGCCCGCCACGTCTGGGCCGCTGCGCCGACGAGGGGACGAGAAGCGCCGCCGCTCGCCCGCCCGGACTCTGCTCCGTGGCCTCTACCGTGCTCGAGTGGGGGGTGCTCATAACGGCGGCGCCTGCCCAGGCGCACAAAGATCACACCAACTCTTATGCGCCCCACAGGTTTCAGCGCCGTTTTCCGGCCGCCGAAGCACGGAGGAGGCCGACCTGATCTCACTCCGGCCCGGCTGTCACTCCGGGCCGAGCGTCACTCCGGCTCCGCGACGAGGACTTCCACCCCGCCGGCCTGCAACGTGTCGAGCTCTGACGCCGAGATGCCGGCGTCGACGATGACGAGGTCGAAGGCGGTGACGGGTGCGAGCTGGTAGAGGCCGCGGCGCTGGAACTTGGTGTGGTCGACCAGCAGGATCTTGCGGTCGCAGGCTTCCATCAGGGCTCGTTTCACCCCCACCGTCTCCTGGGACTGGTGGTAGCAGTGGCCGCGGGTGATGGCGGTCGTCGAGGCGAACAGCGTGTCGGCGCGCAGGCTGTTGACCGCGTCGATGGTCCGGATGCCGAGGAACGCGTCGTAGGCGGGGTAGTACGCGCCGCCGAGTGAGATGAGCTCGATTCCCGGACTGCCGGCGAGCACCTGGATCACGGGTACGAAGTTGGTGATGACCGTCAGCGGTGCGCGCTGCGAGAGGAGTCCGGCGAGCGCCAGGGCGGTGGTGCTGTCGTCGACGATGAGGGACTGCCCGGGCTTGACGAGGCCGAGTGCGGCACGGGCGAGTGCGCTCTTCGTCGGGGCCATGGACTGGGTGCGGTGCCGGATGTCGCCGTGGAACGCCGTCGACGGTTGTGCGGTCGCCCCGCCGCGGACTTTTCTCAGCCACCCCTTGCCTTGCAGGTAGTCGAGGTCGCGACGGATGGTCATCGGCGTCACGCCCAGTTCGTCGGCGAGCCGCTCGATGCGGACGAAGCCTTCGTCGACGACGCGGCTCTTGATCCGCTCCCGCCTCGCGCGCGGCCCACGCCCGCCCTCGTCGGTGGCCGGATCTTTGCCTTCCTTCATGGAGGAGCCCCCTGTTCTCTTTCTGTTAACAGAACACATACAGGCCGTATCAGGCCTTCGTCCCGTCCGTGCGCGCCCTCCACCTGCGACAAGCGCGTTACACCCCGTTTTCTGGCGTGCTCCCCGAAGGAGCATGCCACACCGATGTTCGACCCTGCCGCGAGAGTGAACAGCCAGATTGATCAAACGATCAAGCCAGGGTGTTCAGTTCTCGGGATCCGTTGACACATACGAACGCCGCGAGTTTCTTGTGCGTTACGTCGTGGCGGCCGACCGGTGGCCACACGGTCCGGAGCAAGGAGTGGAACATGAGAAAACTGGCCAGCGGGGCCCTCACCGGCATCCTCGCCCTGGGCGCTCTCACCGCGTGCGCTCAGGAACCGAGTGCCGGGAGTGACGGGGAGGACGGAGGGTCGGGCAAGGTCGCGTTCCTCATGCCCGACCTGGCCTCCACCCGCTACGAGCAGTACGACGCTCCGCTGTTCAAGAAGCGTATGGCCAAGCTGTGCCCCAAGTGCGAGGTGCTCTACCAGAACGCCAACGGTGACGCCTCGCTCCAGCAGCAGCAGGCGAACTCCGCGATGGCCCAGGGTGCCAAGGTGATCGTGATCGACCCGGTGGACTCGGCCGGGGCGGCCACGATCGTGCAGACGGCGCAGTCCCAGGGCGTCAAGGTGGTCGCCTACGACCGTCCCATCCCGGACAAGCCCGCGGACTTCTACGTGTCGTTCGACAACGAGGCGATCGGCGAGTCCATCGCCCAGTCGCTGGTCGATCATCTGAAGGAGACCAAGGCCAAGGGCGGTGTGCTTCAGATCAACGGGTCTCCCACCGACGCCGCCGCCGGACTGATCAAGAAGGGCATCCACAAGGGACTCGACGACAGCGGGTTCAAGCTGCTTGCCGAGTACGACACGCCGGGCTGGTCGCCGGAGAAGGCCCAGCAGTGGGCGAGCGGGCAGATCTCCCAGTACCGCGGCAGGATCGCCGGCGTGGTGGCGGCCAACGACGGCACCGGCGGCGGAGCGATCGCGGCCTTCAAGGCCGCGGATGTGAAGGTCCCGCCGATCACCGGCAACGACGCGGAGCTGGCAGCGATCCAGCGCGTCATCGCCGGCGATCAGTACAACACCATCTCCAAGCCGATCAAGATCGTCGCCGAGGCGGCCGCGGAGGTCGCCGACCAGTTGCTGAAGGGTGAGAAGCCCAAGGCCGCCACCACGCTGTTCAACACTCCCTCGCAGCTGTTCAAGCCGACCGTCGTGACCCAGAAGAACCTCAAGCAGGTCATCTTCGGCCCCGATGCGGTGCTCAAGGTGAAGGACGTGTGCACGGCGCAGTACGCCGCCGGCTGCGGACGCCTGGGCATCCAGTAGCCGTCCGAAGTCTCTGAAGAACGTCTGAGGTCTCTGAGGAAAGAGGGTCACGATGACAGGCACCGCGGTTACCGGTGCGGGCACGGACACCGTGTTGTCACTGCGGGGGATCAGCAAGAACTTCGGCGCGGTCGCCGCGCTGACCGATATCGAACTCGACGTCGCCGCCGGTGAGGTGGTCGCCGTCGTCGGGGACAACGGCGCCGGCAAGTCCACCCTGGTGAAGATCCTGTCCGGGGTGTACACGCCGGACGCGGGAGAGATCTTCGTTCACGGCGAGAAGGTGTCTCTCGGGTCACCGGCCCTTGCCCATGCGAGGGGAATCGCCACGGTCTTCCAGGACCTCGCCCTGTGCGAGAACCTCGACGTCAAGGCGAATCTGTTCCTGGGCCAGGAAATCCGGCCGTGGATGCTGGACGACGTCGCCATGGAGAAGCGTTCCTGGCAGCTGCTGCGACAGCTGTCGGCGAAGATCCCCACCCTCGATGTCCCGGTGGCCGCCCTCTCGGGCGGCCAGCGGCAGACGGTCGCCATCGCCCGCTCTCTGCTGAGCGACCCGAAGATCGTCCTGCTCGACGAGCCGACGGCCGCCCTGGGCGTCGCGCAGACGGCCGAGGTCCTCAACCTGGTCGAGCGGCTCAAGCAGAACGGGCTCGGCGTGGTGATGATCAGCCACAACATGGAGGACGTCCGGGCGGTCGCCGACCGCGTGACGGTGCTGAGGCTGGGCCGCAACAACGGTGTGTTCAACGCCCAGGACGTCTCCTCCGAAGAGATCATCGCCGCGATCACCGGCGCGACCGACAACGTGGTCTCGCGGCGAGCCGCGGGCCGGGCGACTTCCTCGAAAGAGACATCCCCGCAGATGACTTCCCCGCAGGTGACTTCCCCGCAGGAAGAGAAGGAAGAGCTGTGACCATCACCGAAAACTCGGCGGCAACGGCCACCGATCTCCAGGACGAGCGTCTCGTGACGCCGCAGGGCATCGCCGACAGCATCAGGGCCACGATCCGCCGCGTCCGGGGCGGGGACCTGGGCATGCTGCCGGTCGTCGGCGGCATCGTGGTGATCTGGACGATCTTCCAGTTGCTCAATCCGACCTTCCTGTCCAGCACCAACCTGGTGAACCTGTCCTTCGACATGGTCCCGGTGGGCGTCCTCGCGCTGGGCATCGTGTGCGTCCTGCTGGTCGGCCAGATCGACCTCTCCGTGGGATCGGTGAGCGGTGTGTCGGCGGCGATCACGGCCGTCGTCATGGTCAAGAACGAACAGTCGATGTGGCTGGCGCTCCTCGCGGCGGTGGCCGCCGGCTGCCTGATCGGCTGGCTCTACGGCCAGGTACTCAACCGCGTGGGCGTGCCCAGCTTCGTGGTCACCCTGGGCGGGCTGCTGGCCTTCCTCGGCGTCCAGCTGTGGCTGCTGCGCGGCGAGAACGCGATCAACCTGCCGTACGACTCCACCCTGGTGAAGTTCGCGCAGCTGTGGTTCGTCCCCGCCTGGTTGGCCTACGCGCTGGCGGTGGTGGCCGCGGGCGGGGTCCTGACCGCCGGGTGGGTGCGGGCCCGGACCCGCCGCGACGCCGGGCTGTCGTCCTCGTCGCCGCAGTGGCTTGTCATGCGGGCCCTTCTGCTGCTGGCCGGGCTGCTGCTCGCGGTCTACTACCTGAACCGCACCCGCGGTGTCGCCTGGATGTTCGTCTTCTTCGTCGGGCTGGTGCTGGTGATGAACTACGTGCTCACCCGCACCAAGTTCGGACGGTCGCTCTACGCGGTCGGCGGCAATGCCGAGGCGTCCCGCAGGGCCGGCATCAACGTGCGGCGGGTCTACACCTCGGCGTTCGTCATGTGTTCCGCCCTGGCCGCGGTCGGCGGCATCCTGGCCGCGTCACGACTGGCCGCGGCGAACCAGAGCACCGGCACCGGAGACGTCAACCTCAACGCCATCGCCGCGGCGGTGATCGGCGGGACCAGCCTGTTCGGGGGCCGCGGCTCGGCCATCGCCGCCCTGCTCGGAGTCCTGGTCATCCAGTCGATCTCCAGCGGTCTCACGCTGCTGAACCTCGACTCCTCCTACCGGTTCATCATCACCGGCGCGGTCCTGCTCATCGCCGTGGGCCTGGACTCCGTCGCCCGGCGCTCGCGCCAGGCACACGGGCGGGGGTGACGCCAGTGACCGCCATCGCCATCGACGCGGGCACCACCACCATCAAGGCGGTCGGATACGCCGACGACGGGAAGGAACTGGCGGTGAGCCGGCGGCCGACCCAGGTGACGCGACCGGGTCCCGGGTGGGCCGAGCAGGACATGTCCGAGGTCTGGGCCGCGGTCGCCGCCGCCGTACGGGAAGTCGTCGCCGCGCTCCCCGACGCACCCGACATGGTCGCCGTCACCGCACAGGGCGACGGCGCCTGGCTGGTCGACGGACAGGGGCGTCCCACCGGACCCGCCGTGCTGTGGAACGACGGACGAGCCGCGGCCCAGGTCACGGCGTGGGAGCGCGACGGGGTGGCGCGGGAGGCGTTCCGGATCAGCGGGTCGCGGGTGTCCACCGGGATGCCCAACGCCGTGCTGTCCTGGCTGCGCGAGAACGACCCCGACCGGGTGGCCCGATCGAGCCGTCTGCTGACCTGCGGCGGCTGGCTCCACCTGAAGCTGACGGGTGAGCCCGCCGTCGACGAGTCGGACGCCTCGGCACCGTTCATGGACATCAGGCGGCGCGACTGGTCCGACCAGTTGTTCGAGCTCTACGGCCTTCAGTGGGCCCGGCGACTCCTGCCCGAGCTGCGCGACGACGACCACCGCGTCACCACGATCAGCACCTCGGCCGCCGCGGAGACCGGCCTGCCCGCGGGGATCCCGGTGGTGCTGGCGCCGTACGACATCTGCGCCACCGCCATCGGCGCCGGCGCGGTGACCGCGGGACAGGCGTGCTGCATCCTGGGCACCACCCTGGCCACGGAGGTCATCACGGACACGGTGGTCACCGACGAACCGGTGGGCATCACCGTGACGCTCGGCGTCCCCGGTCGCTACCTTCGCGCCTTCCCCACCATGAGCGGCGGCGACGTCCTGGACTGGGGGGCGGGGCTGCTCGGACTGACCTCGGTCACCGATCTGATGGACCTGGCGGCGCGGGGCAGGCGCGATACAGCCGGCGTGCGGTTCGTCCCGTACCTCTCCCCTGCCGGAGAGCGCGCCCCGTTCTTCGATCCCACCGCGCGCGGCTCCCTGTCCGGCCTGTCCCTGGAAGCCGGCCGCGAGGACGTGGCCCGTGCGCTGGTGGAGGGAGTCACCATGACCATCCGCGACTGCCTGGCCGCGGCCCCGGGCTCCCCCGACCGGCTGGCGCTCTGCGGCGGCGGCACCAGAAGCGACTACTGGATGCGGCTGATCGCCGATGTGACCGGCCTTCCCGTGACCATTCCCGCCTCCGCGGAGGTCGGGGCCCGCGGCGCCTGGCTGACCGGTCTGGTCGCCACCGGCCGTGAGCCGGACTTCGAGACCGCCGCCGCCCGGCACGTGGAGGTCGCCGCCACCTACCAGCCCGATCCGGACGCGTTCGCGCACTTCAGCGACCGGTACGCCGACTTCCTGCGGCTGCGGGAGCTGAACCGGCCGCTGTGGACACGCGACGCGTCTTCGACGAGCGGAGCCGACGCATGACCGCCATCGGAAGCGATGCCTGGCTGGGCATCGACCTGGGGACTCAGGGCGTACGCGTGGTCGTCGCCGCGTCCGACGGCACTGTGCTGGGCGAGGGCTCGTGCCCGCTGACCAGCCGCCGGGAGGGCGATCGCCATGAACAGCACCCCGAGCAGTGGTGGCGCGCCGTCCTCACGGCGATCGACCTGGCACGCGCGGCGGGTGCCGACCTGCGCCGGGTCCGGGGGGTGGCCGTGGACGCGACCTCCGGCACCATCACCATGCTGGACCGCCGTGGCCTGTGTGTGACACCGGCACTGATGTACGACGACGGGCGCGCCGCGGCGGAGGCTGAACAGGTCAACGCCGCCGGGGAGCAGCAGTGGGCGAAGGCCGGCTACCAGCGGATGCAGCGGTCCTGGGCTCTGCCCAAGCTGCGCTGGCTGCTCGACCGCTATCCCCACGCCGCTGAGAACGGCTGGCGACTGGCACATCAGAACGACGTCATCAACGGCAAGCTCGTCGGGCACGAGGTCCCCACCGACACCAGCAACGCGCTCAAGACCGGCGCCGACGCCGCACAGGTGACCTGGCCCGAGCCCGTGATCGCCGCCTTGGACATCCCCCGCGCGATCCTGCCCGACCTGGTGCTGCCCGGCACGGTCATCGGTCAGGTCTGCGCCGCGGCCGCCGCCGAGACCGGGCTCAGCGAAGGCACCGCCGTCGTCGCCGGAATGACCGACGGCTGCGCGGCGCAACTGGGCTCCGGCGCGACCGCCGTCGGCAGCTGGAACTCGGTCATGGGCACCACCCTGGTCCTCAAGGGCGTCACCAAAGACCTCGTCCATGATCCGCACGGGGTCGTCTACTCCCACCGGTCACCCTCCGGCCACTGGCTGCCCGGCGGAGCCTCCAGTGTCGGAGCCGGCCTGGTCGCCCGCGAATTCGCGGACGCCGACCTGGACCAGCTCACCCGCGAGGCGGCGGCACTGCTGCCCACCGACCTGTTGCGCTATCCCCTGGTCTCCCCGGGCGAACGGTTCCCCTTCATCGCCCCGGACGCCCGCGCGTTCGGCAGCCGCGAACCGACCACCCGCGCGGAGTCCTTCGCGGCACTGATACAGGGCGCCGCCTACGTCGAACGGCTCTGCTTCGACTACGTGGACCTGCTCGGTGCCCCCACCGACGGAGCGGTCGTCCTCACCGGCGGGGCCACCCGCAACCCCCTGTGGAACCAGTTGCGGGCCGATGTGCTGCGACGCCCGGTGACCCTTCCGCGCAACGCGCAACCGGCGCTCGGCATGGCGGTGCTGGCCGCATCGAGCCGTGCGCCGCTGGACAGCGTCGCCGCCGCGATGGTGCGACTCGACCGGACCATCGAGCCACGTCGTTCCGAGAAGAACCCGCACGAAGAGGGCTACCTCCGGCTGCTCGATCTGCTTGTCCAACGCGGCTGGCTCCCCGGCGTCGTCGCGACCCACGCACGAGAAAGGACGGCGCCTTGAGCCTCCATGTCATCTTCGTCCGACACGGGGAGACCCTGTGGCACGCCGAGAACCGGTACGCCGGCAGCACCGACGTCGCGCTCACCGAGCGCGGCCACGCACAGTCACGCGCGCTCGCGGACTGGGCTGAGCAGGCGGACCTGACCGCGATCTTCGCCTCCCCGCTGACGCGCTCACAAGAGACCGCACGCGAGAGCGCGGTGCGCGCCGGGCTGCCGGTGAGCGTGGACGAACGGCTGCGCGAGCTCGACTTCGGCATCGCCGAGGGCCTCACGCGCGCGGAGATGCAGCAGCGGTTTCCCGACCACCTCGCGGCCTTCCACTCCGACCCGGTGACGAACCACTTCCCCAAGGGGGAGAACCCCGTCGAGGCCGGCGACCGCTATCTGAAGTTCCTCACCGACCTCCAGGCCGATCACCGCGAAGGCCGCATCCTCGTCGTGGGCCACTCCACCGCGATCCGGCTCGCGCTCTGCCGCCTGCTCGGCCTCCCCTTGCGCGAGTACCGCCGGACCTTCCCTTTCCTGGCCAACTGCGCCCTGAACGAAGTAGTCCTGAGTGACGGCGGGCCGTCGCTGCTGACCCTGAACCGCCCTGTGACCCCAGGAGAACTCAAGTGACCACCATCCTCGCCGCCGGTGACCACTTCGTCCTCAATTCCCTGCTCATCGACAGCCTCCGGCCGGCCGCACCCGGCGCGACCTTCCGAGAACTCACCCTGCCCTGGCCGGTCGAGCCCTTCGGGGAGGTGGCCGAGGTACGGGAGGCGTCCGGCACCGAGGAGCAGCTCATCGAGGCTCTGAGCGGAGTGGACATCTGCGTCACCCAGATGGCTCCGCTCACCGAGCGGATCCTGAAGGCCTGCCCCGAGCTGCGCCTGTTCTGCGTCAGCCGCGGCGGCCCCGTCAACGCCAACCTGGAGGCGGCCACCCGGCACGGCGTCGCGGTCTCCTTCGCCCCCGGGCGCAACGCCACCGCCACCGCCGAGCACACGGTCGCCCTCATGATGGCCGCGGCCCGACGCGTCCCGGCCACCCACGCGGACCTCGCCGGGGGCACCTGGCGAGGTGACTACTACATGTTCGACAAGGTCGGGCCGGAGCTCGAGGGCGGCACCGTCGGCATCGTGGGATACGGCGCCATCGGGTCCCGGGTCGCCCGGATCCTGCGGGGATTCGGCGCGCACGTGCTCGTCGCCGACCCCTTCGTCACTGCGGACGACGTGTCACCGGCCGAGGTCACCGACCTCGCGGACCTCATGCGGCGTTCCAGCTTCGTCACCGTCCATGCCCGCGCGACCGCGGAAACCGAGGGCTTGATCTCCAGGAAGCTGATCGACCTGATGCCCGCGGGCGGCGTACTGGTCAACTGTGCCCGCGGGTCTCTCGTCGACTACGACGCCGTGTGCGACGCCCTGGACGCCGGGAGGCTCTTCGGCGCGGCCTTCGACGTCTTCCCCCGCGAGCCGATCCCCGCCACCTCGCGCCTGCTGACGACCCCCAACCTCGTCATGACGCCGCATCTGGCCGGCGCCAGCAAGCAGACCGCCCTCAACGCCGCCTCCATCGTGGCCTCGGAAGTGGCCAGATTCCTGGCGGGCCGGCCACTCGCGCACTGCGCGAATCCCGAGGTGCCGGCCCCACCCCACTGAGTTGCCCGCCGCGCCCGGTCACACGGTCAGGTGCATCAGGTCGTCGCCCAGGAGCATCCGGCCCGGCCGGCCTGGTCATCTGGCTCTAAGGTGTCGCGCCTCCACCAGCGCCTCCTCACAACCGGTGACGACGCGGTGCGCGAGCCCCGTAGCCTGTGCGCTCCTATCGTGGAACGGCACAGGAAAACGGCACAGTGACACTCGGCACCGAGGCAGGCAGCACATGAGGAAACCGCTGATCGACTATGCCGCGGTCTTCCGGGCCCTGCCCGGCATGGTGGCGCTGCTCACCCCCGACCTGGTGTACGTCGACGCCAACGAGGACTTCCTGCGGCTTGCGGGGCGCACCCGCGAGCAGCTGCTCGGCCGCTACATCTTCGACGTCTTCCCCGAGAACCCGAACGATCCGGCCGCGGCCGGCATGCGGGAGACCCGGGAGTCGATGCTGCGGGTGGTGGCCTCCGGCGAGCGCGACACCATGGCGCTGCTCCGCTACGACATCGAGGATCCCCAGCGGCCCGGCCACTGGCAGGAACACTATTGGAGCCCGGTCAACGCACCCGTCCTCGGCCCCGACGGGAAGGTGGCGCTGGTCGTGCACCGGGTGGAGGAGGTCACCGAACTCATCAGGGCCCGCGGCGGCCCCGGCGGCGACAGACAGGCCCGCGTGCTGGAGGCGGAGCTCTACACCCGCGCCCGCGAACTACAGGAGGTCAACGAACGGCTGCGGGCGGCGCACGACCGGGAACGCGAGGTCGCCCTGACCCTTCAGGCGGCGATGCTGCCGGCCCCCAGACCCCTCGGGCACCACCAGGCAGCCGTGCGCTACCGGCCCGCCGTCGGCGCCCTGCACGTGTGCGGCGACTGGTACGACCTGGCCGACCTGCCCGGCAAGAGCCTCGCGGTCGCCGTCGGCGACGTCGTCGGCCACGGCCTGGCGGCCGCCTGCGCCATGGGGCAGCTGCGCAGCGCCCTGAGCGCGGCCTGCCGCGTCGCCGACGGCCCGGCCCAGGCCCTGGAGGTTCTCGGCCGGTACGCCCGCTCCGTCGACGGCGCCGAGTCGACCACCGTCGTGACGACCTTCATCGACTGGGCCGACCACTCCATCACCTACAGCTGCGCCGGCCACCCGCCACCCGCCCTGCTCCACCCCGACGGCACCGTGACCTTCCTCGACCAGGCCACCGACCCGCCGCTCGGCGCCCGGCCCGAACACGTCCGCCGCCCCCAGGCCCGCACATCCTTCGGCAAGGGCGCCACCCTCGTCCTGTACACGGACGGCCTGATCGAACGCCGCACCGAGGACATCGACACCGGCCTGGCCCGCCTCGCCGACTCCCTCACCCTCCACCAGCGGTCCGCCCCCGAGGATCTGGCCGACGCCCTCCTGGCCGACCTCCTGCCCCCCACCGGCAACACCGACGACACCGCCCTGGTGGTCATCCGGCTGTGACGACCGTGGCCCTCAGCCGGCCGGGAGCAGGTGGCGCAGGGCCCGCGCGGAGGGCGTGCCCGCGTCCGCGGTGATGAGGGTCAGCGGTCCCACCTTCGGGTGAGAGATGGTCTTGCTGCGGTGACCGGGGGCATGCACCGGATTGGTGTCCCAGATCTGGACGAACTCCTCGCTCTACGATGTCGGCGAACTCCGCGGCGCTCGAACTCTCGTAGGGACGGCCCAGGAACCGCCGGCGGGCCAGGTTCGGCTCCGCACCGGGCTCGACCCCGAGCAGTGCGCCGGCGAGCGGGTTGAAGGCGATGACGTCGTCGGTGACGTCCGTGACGATGGCCGCCGTGTCGGGGATGCGGCGCAGCAGGGCCGCCACCTGCGCACGGACCCGGCGCGCCGGGCCGGCGGGCGGGGTCAGGTCGGTGCCGGCCAGCCGGAAGAGGTGGGTCCGCTCGGCCGGGGTGAGCCGGAACACGCTGGTCAGGGCGTCCGGGATGCGCGGTGACGGGCGGGGGCCGCGGGCCTGTTCGAGGCGGGCGTAGTAGTCGACGGACATGGGGGTCGGCTCGGCGACCTCTTCCCGGCGCAGGCCGAGGGTTCGGCGGTGCTGGTCGGTGGGCAGGCCGATGTCGGCCGGGTGCAGCTTCTCCCGCCGGTCGCGCAGAAAACGGGCCAGTTCCTGCTTGGCCATGCTGTCTCCCTTCGGCTGCCAGGGATCGGTTGTCCCTGGTTCGCCCGCTGCCGTGACGGAATCATCGACCCCATGAACGATTCCACAGCGCTGGTCACCGGTGCCCACGTCGGCTCGCGCGACGCCGCGCGGGGAGCTCGGGCCGTCGCGGAGATCGGCGGCGGCGCCCGGCTGCTGGTCCTCGACGTCACCGACGACGAGAGCGTCACCGAGGCCGCGCGGCAGGTCGAGAGCCTGGACATCCTGATCAACAACGCCGGCATCATGGTCGACGGCAGGTCGGCGCCCGAGGCCGACGTCGACAGTTTCCGCCGTACGTACGAGACGAACCTCTTCGGGGTCCTCGCGGTCACCAACGCGTTCCTGCCGGCGCTGCGCCGCTCCGCCGTGCCGCGCATCGTGAACGTCTCCAGCGGAACCGGATCCCTGTCCTGGAACGCCGACCCTGAGCACCCGTTCGCCGCCTCGGGCGGCTCGGGCGCCGCCTACCGCTCGTCCAAGACGGCCCTCAACGCCCTGACGCTCTACTACGCCCAGGCGCTCGCCGCCGAGGGCTTCAAGGTGAACACCCTGGCCCCCGGCCTGCGGGCGACCGACCTCAACTCACGCGCCGCCGCGAGCGACGGAGATCCGGCCGAGGCCGCGGCGGGCGCCGTACGCCTCGCCCTGCTGCCGGACGACGGCCCCACCGGCCAGTTCTTCTCCTGGGACGGAACGCCCGCGCCGTGGTAGCCCCTTGCCACCAGGTCACGCGCGGTCAGGGCCGGCGCGCGTTCCCCATTTCCGCGGTGAAGGCCACGGGATCGCTGTCGAAACCCCTGATCGCCTCGCGGAACTCCCACCCCCCGGAGGAATCCCTGATGAATTCGACGACCGTCGCGGCGGTGGATCCGGCGACCTGCGAGAAATCGTCGCTCAGCAGCTCCTTGTACCCCTCGACGACGAGCACCCCCGTGTTCGACACATCGCCGAAGGTCTTGGGACCGGTGTTCTGATGGATGGCCACCCCTACGACCACGCGCGCGAAAGAGGGCGCCAGCCGGGCGAGTTCCAGTGTCATCTCCTCGACGTAGCCGAAGCCCTGGCCGGTCTGGCTGTTCCGGCTCATGTTGATCGTGCCGTCCGGCGAGCGGCTGTCGAAGTGGACCACGTACACCGGCCGACCGTACGGGTCGTCCACCGAGTAGGTCGTGGCGATGATGTCGAGATGGTGAGGCGGCTGGTCCCAGGCGTTCGGGTCCCACCGGAGCCTTACGTCGAACTTCTCCGGTCCCTTGCCGACACTGCTCACCGAAACGCTGCCTCTCCCACGTCGAGCCACCACCGAACGATCCCCGTATGGGGAAGTATGGCTCCTTGACGCCCTGTTGATGCCGCCCGAGCTCGTACGATCCGGTAAAGACGGCTGCGCGGGCGCACCTCCACCTCAGCGGCTCAACACGGGTACCCCCAGGCGCGGGTGATGTCGCTCAGTTCCGGCGGCACGTCACGCGCACCCGGCAGAGGCCGCGCCTGCTGGATCTTCCCGGACTTGATGTTGTCGCTCCAGTCACCGATGAACGGCACGAACGGCCCGTGATCGCCCTTGCGGTAGTCGAGCATCTTCCGCGTCCACGGCACACCGAGGTACGTACAGATCTCCTGCGTGATCTCCTCGGGTCTGTGCGTCAGATCCTCGTAGCGGACGGTGAGACCCGGCAGCGCGTTACGGGCCGCCTCGACCGCTTCGACGTACATGAGCACCTCGCGCACGGTCGCCGCCCGCTCGCGGTCCGGGCGGCCGTCTATCAGCGAGTTCACCATCGACACCGGGTGGCGCAGCAGGAAGATGTGCCGGGCCTGGGGCCAGCCCTCGTGCAGCCGCTCCCAGATCCCCGCGTTGCCGGGCGTCTTGTCCACGATGATCTGCTTGCCGCTGCGTACGAGTTCCCGGTGCAGGATGCGATCCCACAGCAGGTACTCCAACTCCGGCTGGCTGAGGCCGAGTTGGTCCATGGCCTTCTTGGTGTACGGCTTGGTGAGGTCGACGGCCAGGGTGCGCAGGTGCATCTCGTGCGGGGCCCGGATCCGCGGGTGGCTGTTGAGCAGGACCCGCAGCAGCGTGGAGCCGGAGCGCACGGAGGAGATCACGAACACCGGGTCCGGTACGAGCCGGTGGGCCGAGGCCGGCACGGGAGGCTCACTCACCCTGCGTATTCGCCGCCGCAAGCCGCGAGCCACGCGGCGCGCACTCGTACCGTTCAACACCATCGCCGTGCCTCCCTGCCCCCCCGCCGCCCGGAACTTGCCCCTCCCATTGGTTGCTTGACCATACTGTGGCCTGTTCCTGGATTCACCATGGGCCGGGGATGAGAATTCCCTGAGACAAGCGCGATGAAGCCACGACCAGCGCTCCGTCAACTCCCGCTGCCGACCCTGTGATCCGGCTCACCGCGGCCGTGCACCAGGCCGGAAATCGCGCGCCTCAACCGGTGGCCGTTTCGGCGAACTGGTTGGTGTCGAAGAGCTGGTTGATGTGGCCGCCGAGTTCGGACCAGTGGTGTCCGGAGAGTTCGGCGGCGGCGCGGGCGTCGCCGCCGGCGCAGACGGTGATGAGTTCGTCGTGGTGCTCGATGGTGTTGCGGCCGCCGAGCAGTGTGGAGAACTTGCGGTAGAGGATGCGGTGGATCTGCGGGTGGAGCTGCTCGACGATCCGGCTGAGCACGGGGTTGTCCGCGGCCGCGATGGGGACGGCGTGGAAGCGGTCGTCTGCGGCGAGTGCGGCGGTGGTGTCGTTGGCGGCGACGGCCCGTTCGAAGTCGCGGTTGGCCTCGCGCATGCGCTCCAGGTCCGGTTCGGTCATGACCGGCACGGCTGTCTCGATGGCCAGTTGATCGAGGGAGCGCAGGACAGCGAGGGTCTTCTCGACATCGCGGCGGTTGAGGGTGGTGATACGGGTGTAGACACCGGGCTTGGCCTCGACCAGGCCGATGTCGGCGAGCCGGGCGAGCGCCTCGCGCACCGGAGTGCGGCTGAGGCCGAGGCGCTCGGCGAGCTCACCGTCCCTGACCTTCTCGCCGGGAAGGAGTTCACCGCGCACGATGGAGTCGCGCAGGCGGTGGAACACCTCGTCACTGAGGAGGCGGCGAGAGACGGGGTGGTCGAGTGACATATTGCGTACAGTACATCGCCGCTACCGGGGCCCGTACGGTCTCGCCTTGGGCCATGGCCCGGCGGACCAGGGCCTGCGCCAGGACGAGCGCCGGGTCGATGAGGGGGACGTCCACGGCGTCCGCCGGAAGCCCGAGGGGGATCTCGGTGCAGCCGGCGATCACCGCTTGCGCGCCCCGCTCGGTCAGGCGCTGTGCGGCGCGGGCCAGCGACGCGGTCGTCACGTCGTCGCGTGAGCCTGCTTTCACCGCGCGGATGGCGGTCATGACCTCGCGTTCCTGGCCGATGTCGTCGGGCAGCACGAGGCGGATCCCGAAACGGTCCAGCCACTCCTGGTACAGGCCCGCACGGACGGTGCCCGTGGTCGCGAGCAGTCCGGCGGTGTGGATGCGCGGGCTCAGCGCGGAGAGGTGCCGGGCCGCTTCGCCGATCATATGGACGATGGGCAGGCCGACATGGCCGGCGATGCGCGGGACGAAGGCGTGCGCGGTGTTGCACGGGATGGCGATGACGGTGGCGCCGGCCTCGCGCAGGACGCGGCTGCCGTCGAGCAGCCAGGGAGTGGGGTCGGGGCCGTCACCCAGCAGGGCCTCGGTGCGGTCGGGGATGGTCGGGTCGGACCAGATGACCGTACGGAGGTGGTCCTGGTCGCTGGACCCGGGCGTCATGGAGACCAGCTTGGCGTAGAAGTCGGCCGTGGCCGCCGGGCCCATGCCGCCCAGGATGCCGATGATCTCCGTACTGGTGGAGGCGCTCACCGTGCGGGTTCCTTCTCCAGGGTCTCGGCCTCGGGTTGGTCCGGGGTGTGCGCGGTCTCGCGGGTGCCGCGTCTGGCTTCGCGCCGGTTCTCGGAGCTGTCGACGACGGCGGCGGCGAGGGAGTTGCCGATGACGTTCACGCCGGTGCGGGCCATGTCGACGATGAAGTCCACGCCGAGGAGGAGTGCGACGCCTTCGGCGGGCAGGCCGATGGAGTTGCCGGCGGCCAGGAGGACGACGATGGAGGCCGAGGCGACACCGGCCATGCCCTTGGAGAGGATCACCAGCACGCCGACCATGAGCAGCAGGGCGGGCAAGGAGGTGTCGGCGCCGTAGGCGTTGGCGAGGAAGACCAGGGCGGCAGCCTGGTAGAGGACGGAGCCGTCGGTGTTGAAGGAGTAGCCGAGCGGGACGACGAAGGAGGTCGTCGACCGGCTGAGGCCGAACGCCTCGAGCTTGCCCATCAGCGGGGCCAGCACCGATTCGGAGCTGCGGGTGACGAAGGCGATCCCGGCCAGACCGGCGATGGACTTCAGTAGTTGGACGTAGCGGACGCGGTAGATGGCGGCGATGAGCGGGAAGAGCACGCCGATGACGAGGGCCAGTCCCGCGTAGACGACGGCGATGAAGCCCATCAGGCTGCGCAGATTGCCGAAGCCGTAGTGGGCGACGTCGTAGGAGATGAAACCGAGCACGCCCAGCGGGGCGATCCGGATGACGTAGCCGACGACCTTGAACATCACCGAGGCGACGGACTCCAGCACGGCGGCGAAGGGTTGGGACTTCTCCCCGATCGCGGCCATCGCGACGCCCACGAGGAGGGCGAAGACGATCGCGCCGAGCAGGTTGCCCTCGCCGAACACGGCGAAGATGTTCTTCGGGAAGGCGTGCAGGACCAGTTCGTGGAAGTCGATGCCCTGGCTCAGGCCGTCCAGGTCCTTGGCGTCGGACCCGTCGACCGGGGCGCCCTTGCCGATGCCCGTGAACTTCGCCAGGCCCACCGCGATCAGCAGGATGAGGGTGGTGACGATCTCGAAGTAGAGGATCGCCTTGCCGGCGATGCGGCCGACCTTCTTGACCGACTCCATGCGGGCGATGCCCAGCACGATCAACGGGAAGACCAGGGGCAGGACCACGACCTGCACCAGGTTGAGGAACACGTCTCCGAGGATCTTCAGCTGCTCGCCCGCGGAGGGGGCGAGGGATCCGATGAGGGCGCCGAGACCGACGGCGATGATCGACTGGATCCCGATCGGCATCCTCAGGGGGCGGGGACGAGCGGTGTTCATGAGACCTCCTGCCATACGCAATATATTGCGTTCTGCATGTTGGTCGGCAACACTGAAGCCGGAGGCGGTGGCCTGTCAAGGGGTCCCGCACCGGCACACAGAGTGCGTATGGCGTCATAACCACTTCCCGGCAACCCCGTACGCTGGAGCCGTGACGGAGGACCAGGCACCCCAGGCATCCCAGACGGGCCCGACGGCCGCGGCGGACGACGACCCGCGGTGGGCCGAGCTCGCCGACCTCGTGTTGATCGTCAGCCGGGAGATCCAGTTCCGCGGCTACACGGACGAGCGGGCCGTCCCCCTCTCACCGTCCGAGGGCATGGTCATGCGCTACCTCCAGCAACAGCCCGCCGCCCCGCCCAGCCGTATCGCCGCCTCGACCGGACTCCAGCGCACCAACCTCTCCACCGTGCTGCGCGGACTGGAGAAGAAGGGCCTCGTCGAACGACGCGCCGACCCGGGCGACGGTCGCGGAGTGACCGTCCACACCACCGAACGCGGACGCGCCAACTACGCCCTGGTCCGCCGGGAATGGGCCACTGCCGTCGCCGCCGCCGCCGGTCACGACGCCCGCCATCTCGACGCGGCCCGCTCCCTGCTCGCCGCTGTGGAAACGGGACTGGCCAGGACACGGCCACAGACGCGTGCCGCACGCCCGGCCACGGAGTCCTGAGCCTCACACCCAGCTCTTACCTAGGGCTTGCTTAGGTTTGCCTACACTAAGCCAGCTCTGGCCGGATACGACCGTGCCGTGGTGTGTCCGAGAGGAGTTCCCTGGTGTGGGACAACGCGCTCCCGAGCTTCCTGATCGGCCTGCGTGAGGGTCTGGAAGCCGGCCTGATCGTGTCGGTGCTGGTGGCCACTCTGGTGCGGTCCGGTCACCGCTCCCGGCTGCCACACGTGTGGACCGGGGTGCTCGCCGCGGTGGGTGTGTCGATGGGGTTCGGGGCGGTCCTGACGTTCACCTCGGCCGGACTGTCCGGGCAGGCGCAGGAGGCGTTCGGCGGCGCGCTCAGCGTGGTCGCGGTCGCCTTCGTCACCGCGATGGTGTTCTGGATGCGCCGGTCGGCGCGGAGTTTCTCCGGCGAGATCAAGGAGAAGGTCACCGCGGCCCTGGGCACGGGCGCGGGCGTACTGATCGCCACCTCGTTCCTCGCCGTCGGGCGCGAGGGCCTGGAGACCGCGCTGTTCCTGTGGACCACGGGCCAGGCGGCCGGCGAGTCCGCCGGTCCGCTGACCGGCGCGGGGGCGGGCCTGCTGCTGGCCACCGCGGTGTGCTGGGGCCTGTACCGGCGGGTGCTGCACCTCAATCTGACCCGGTTCTTCACCGTCACCGGCGCCGCGCTCATCGTGATCGCGGCGGGGGTGCTCGGCTACGGGCTGCGGGACCTGCAAGAGGGCGGCGTCCTACCGGGCACGACGGCGTACGCCTTCGACCTGTCGGCCCACATGGACCCCGGTTCCTGGTACGCCACCCTGGTCAGCGGCACGCTCAATCTGACGCCGCAGATGACGTGGCTTCAGGTGGTGGCTTACGGCGCTTATCTGGCCGTGGTGATGAGCCTGTTCTTGCGGGGCGTGCGGGGCGTGCGCGGTGTCGGCGACGTAAGCGGTGTGCGGCACGCGGGCGATGTAAGCGGCGCAGCCCGTGCGGAGGGGGCCGCCGTCGGTGCGGGAGGGCTTGCGGCGGAGGCGTCCGCCCACCCCGTCAAGAGCGCCCCGCACCCCCTCCCCCGCTGGGTCATACCGGTGGCCGCACTGGCCGCCCCCGCTCTCCTCGCGGGCGTACTCGTGGCGGTCGGCGACGCCAAGCCCGCCTCCGCCGCCACCATCACCGTCTCCCCGGCCGACTGCGGCAAGGGATTCACCGCCCCCGAACCCGGGCGCCGCTCCTTCCAGGTGCGCAACACGGGCAAGAGCACCGTCGAGGCGTATCTGATCAATCCGGCCACGGCGGCGGTCTACGGCGAGGCCGAGGGCGTCGCACCCGGCACCACGCGGGCACTGATCGCGACCATCGGCAACGGGAGTTACGCCTGGCGCTGTGTGCCGACCGGCGGCCGGCCCGTCACCTCCGCCGCGGTGCGGGTCTTTGGCGGCGGTACGGAGCGGGCCGTGCTGCCGGTGTCCCAGAAGGACCTCGCCGCGCCGCTGGCCTCCTACCGGGCGTACGTCCAGAGGGGGCTGGCCGGCCTGCTGACCAGGGCCCGGACCCTGCAAGGCGATATCGAGGCCGGCCGGCTCGGCAAGGCCCGCCAGGACTGGCTGCCCGCACACGAGGCGTACGCCGCGCTCGGCGCCGCCTACGGCACGTTCGGCCCCTTCGACGCGAAGATCGACGGGACGACGGCCGGGCTGCCCGACGGGGTGAAGGACCCGGGCTTCACCGGATTCCACCGCGTCGAGTACGGGCTGTGGCACGGAGAGCCGGCCGCCTCCCTCACCCCGTCCGCCCGCCGCCTCACCACCGATGTCGCCGCGCTCCAGAAGGACTTCCCGCACCAGGACTTCGACCCGGGCGACCTGCCGCTGCGCACCCACGAGATCCTGGAGGGCACCCTTCAGTTCCAGCTGACCGGCGCCTCCGACTACGGCAGCGGCACCACCCTGGCGACCGCCGAGGCCGACATCAAGGGAACCCGGGTCCTCCTCGGCCTGCTGCGCCCGCTGATCGAGGAGCGCGACCCGGAACTCCTCCCCGCGGTCGGCAGCTGGATGAACCGCACCGAGCAACTGGTCCTCGCCGCCCGCCACCAGGACGGCAGCTGGACGCCCGTCGACAAGCTTCCCGGCCCCGCCCGCGAGCGGCTGAACGGCACCCTGGGCCAACTGCTGGAAGAACTCGCCCCGATCCCGGACCTGTTGGAGATCCGCAAGTCCGCCTGAGCAGGCAAGAAGCAGACCCGCAGCAGACCCGCAGCAGCGAAGTACACACCACCAAGGACACCGATGAGGAACCAGCAGCCGGACCACGACGCGCGGCACGACACCCCCCACCCCGCCGACCGCCGTACGTTCGTCAGGACCGCCCTCGGTGTCGGCGCGGCCGGGGCGGCCCTGGCCGGGGCCGGATTCGCCGGGGCGGAGCTGGCCGGCGGGCGGGCCGACGCCGCGGAGGGGACCGCCACAAGCGGTGGCACCGTGCCCTTCCACGGCCTCCACCAAGCCGGGATCACCACCCCGCAGCAGACCGCCGCCGCGTTCGTCTCCGGCGACGTCATCGCCGACAACCGCGCCGAACTGGCCGACCTGCTGCGCACGCTCACCACGCGGGCCCGTTTCCTGACCACCGGCGGCACCCCGCAGGACCTGGGCGTCGGCGCCCCGCCGTCCGACAGCGGCATCCTCGGCCCCGACATCCCCGCCGACGACCTCACCGTCACCGTGGGCCTGGGCGCCTCCCTCTTCGACGACCGCTACGGCCTCGCCTCCGCCAAGCCACGGCACTTGAAGCCGATGCGCACCTTCCCCAACGACGACCTCGACGCGGCCCAGTGCCACGGCGACCTGTCCCTGCAGATCTGCGCGGGCCACTCCGACACCGTGCTGCACGCACTGCGCGACCTGGCCCGGCACACCCGCGGCGCCCTTCAGATCAAGTGGCGCGTCGACGGCTTCCAGAACCCCTCCCGGCCGTCCGGCACCCAGCGCAACCTCCTCGGCTTCAAGGACGGCATCGCCAACCCCGACACCTCCTCCGCCCGCGAGATGGACCGCCTGGTCTGGGTGACGGACGGCTCGGGCGAACCGTCCTGGGCGGTCGGCGGCAGCTACCAGGTGATCCGTGTCATCCGTATGCGGGTGGAGTTCTGGGACCGGGTCTCGCTCACCGAGCAGGAGCAGATGATCGGCCGCCGCCGCGACACCGGCGCCCCGCTCGACGGCGCCCGCGAAACCGACACACCCCACTACGCCAGGGACCCGCACGGCCAGGCCATCCCGCTCGACGCCCATATCCGCCTCGCCAACCCGCGCACCGCCACCTCGGACTCCTCGCGCATCCTGCGCCGCGGCTACAACTACGACCGGGGCATCGACCAGGTCGGCGATCTCGACATGGGGCTGGCGTTCTGTTGCTATCAGCAGGATGTGACCCGCCAGTTCGAGGCCAATCAGGTGCGTCTGATCGACGAACCCCTGGTGGACTACATCACCCCCACGGGCGGCGGCTATTTCTTCGCCCTCCCCGGCGTCCGCGACCACTCCGACTGGCTCGGCCGCGCCCTGTTCCGCGGCTGATCGAAGGAATCGCCAACCGGTCATGAAGTCTCCAGATCGGCGGCCAGTTCCGTGCGCCAGTGGACGGACATCCGCTGGTGCAGGATGGTCTCGGCCGCGGCGGGCACCGGCAGCAGGACGAACTCGCGCAGCGCACGGGCCGCGCTCTCGCGCAGCACCCACGCGCTGGAGTCGTCCGGCGTCACCGGACCGCCGTCGCCCCGCCACGCCGGGTGCACCGGCTGCCGGGCCGCCCATGCCTCGGCGGCGAGGGTGCGGATGCGCAGGTCCAAGGGGCCGTCGAGCGCGAGGTCGACGCGCTCGCCACGCCCGATCCGCGCCAGGGCGTCGGCCACCTCGTCGTACACGTCGATGTAGCTCTCCGCCGCCAGCCGCGCCAACTGCGCCGCGATCGCCGTACGCAGCCGCGCGGGCGGGGTCCGCTCGACGAGGGCGGCCAGGTCGAAATCCCGCACCTGTGTGACGTACCGGGGCTCCTCCGGGTCGATGTCGTCCAGTACGGGCAGCAGCAGGGCGCTCGTCAGCTCCGTGTCCGCGTCGTCGTCGGGCCGGTGGGCGATGCCGTAGCCCTGTTCCAGCTCGGCCAGAAGCCGGGTGTACGCCGCCGAGGAGCCGGGCCAGGGGTCGACGCCGAGCCGCCGGGCGAGCCGCGCGGAGCCGGGCATTCGTATGTTGCCCTCGCGCGGCGACATGACATGCCGGGCCGCCTCGGGATCCGGTACGCCGTCCTCGGTGATCGTGAGGCGTACCTCCGGCCCGCGCTTGGTCAGGGCGACGGCCCGCGTGTCCGCGGACACCGCGCGCAGCACCTCGGGCCGGGAGAACTGGGCGGTGCCGCCCTCCTGCGTCGCGTACGCCCATCCGCCGACGCTGCCCGCGCGGACCAGCGGACGGTACGCCGCCCACGGCGAGTCCGCCGCCTGCTCTGCCCGCTCCCGGGTCCGGGGGCGGACGGTGTCGGGCAGCGCGCCGAGCCGGCGTAACAGCTCGGCCGGAGTGAGGTTCTCCGCGAAGAGCAGGTCGGGCTGGGCCGGCAGAGGTGGCCGGGCGGGCCCGCGGTGGCGGACGAAGACGAGCCGCGCCTGCCCGCCGTCCGCCGGCCGTACCTCGGCGGGGGCGGGCGGCTCGACAAGGGATGGCTGCTCCGGTTCACCGGCCGCGGCGGCGAGCGCGAGCGGGGAGACCGGGTCGGAAATCGTGGTCCTCTCGTCCTCCCACAGCAGAACCCCGTCGACCGCCAGGGGGATACGGCCGTTGAACGGGCCGCCGCTTTCCAGCGCGTCCGCGTAGTCGGCCAGTGCATGGCGCAGGGACGGCCAGGGTGTGAAGGAGGGGGCGTCCTCGTCGAAGTAACGGCCGAGGCGGCCCCAGTTCGGGCCGGGACGGCAGGAGAGGAAGAGCCCGTCCGAGGACTGCCAGCCGATACCGAGGGTGATGAGCAGCCAGTCGTGGTGCCAGTAACTGCTCAGCTCGTCGTAGTCCTCGTCGTCCTCGTCGAGGCCGTCCTGGGCGAGGTCCGTGCCGATACCGCGCAGGAACGTGGCGCTCTTGACGATGTCCGCGATGCCGGACGGCGGTCCGTAGTACGCCAGCACGGGCGCCCCGTCCTCCAGTTCCACACCGTCGTGGCAGCGCAGCGACGCCACCAGGTCGGGGTGGAACCCGACCCCGAGCGCACGCTCGGCGGTCTCGATGTCCGACGGCGCCGCCGGCGGGCGCAGCAGGGCGTGGCTGACGGGCGCGTGGCGGCGCAGCCAGGCTTCGATACGGGACCACGAATCCTCAACGGCTAAAACACTCATGGCCGGACCCTACGGGGGGCCACTGACAGTGTCGTCCTGGGCACGGATCGGTTGCGGCATGGTCTTTGCGGCACGGACGCCGTGACGCTGCGGCAGCATCACGGGCATGAGCAGAGATCGGTACGTCGACTTCCTGCGGGCCTGGGCGATCGTGCTGGTGGTGTTCGGGCACTGGCTGATCACCGCGCTGGTCCGGGGGGCCGACGGGGAGATCGGCGCACCGGAGTTGCTCGCGGTCGTGCCGTGGACGCAGTGGCTGACTCTGGTGTTCCAGATCATGCCGTTGTTCTTTCTGGCCGGGGGTCACGCCGCGGGCGGTTCCTGGCAGCGGGCCCGGTCGGCGGGCGGTACGGCAGCGGGGTGGGTGGGGCAGCGAGCGGTGCGGCTGTTGCTGCCGGCCGGTGTCTACAGCGGGCTCATGCTCCTCGCCGTGGCGGTTTCGGCGGGCGTCGGCGTGGATCCGTACACGCTCTCGCTCGTGGGGTGGGCCATGGCGATGCAGTTCTGGTTCCTCCCGGTGTATCTCGTCCTCAGCGCGCTGACGCCGGCACTGCACGCCGCGCATCGGCGGTGGGGGCCACTCGTCCCCGTGGTGATGGGTGCCGTCGCTCTGGGGGCCGATGCCCTCGTGGTCGCGGGGCACCTGCCGTACGTCGGACTGCTCAACTACGTGCTCGTGTGGGGCCTCGCGTATCAGCTGGGGTTCTGCTGGCGGGACGGGCTGCTCGGCGGGCGGCGGGAGGTGTCCGCCGCGCTGGCCGCGGGCGGTGGACTGGCCTTCGCGCTGCTGGTCGGCCTGGGGCCCTTTCCCGTCAGTCTGATCCTGGTGACCGGACAGGACCCCAGCAACACCAATCCGCCCTCGGCGGCGATGCTGGCGTGGACGGTGGCGCAGGTGGGGGTGTGTCTGCTGGTCGCGCCCGCGGTGGGGCGGGTGCTGGACCGCGAGCGGGTGTGGCGGGTGGTGCGGTCCGTGGGCGGCGCCAGTATGACCTTGTATCTGTGGCACATGCTGCCGGTGCTGGTCGTGGCCGCCGCGTTCTATCTGACCGGCCTCGCGCCCGACCCCGCCCTGGGGTCCGTGGCGTGGTGGGTGCTGCGGGTGCCCTGGTTGGTGGTGCTCGGCGTCGTGCTGGGCGGTGTGGTGTGGGGGCTGCGCCCGTTGGAGCGGAGGCTGGGGGCGGTGCACGGGCGCACCCGCCCGGTCTCGGTCTCTCCGGACGCCGGTCCGCGCCGGGCCTGGCCGCTGGGGTTCGGCCTCGCCGCGCCGCTGTGGCTCGGCCTCGCCGCGAGTGTCGTCGCGCTGAGCCGGTTCGCCGCGCGGGGCTTCGCGCCCGACGGCCGGTTTCCCGTGTGGCCCGCGGTCGGCCTGGCGCTGGGCACGGCCCTGGTGCTGCGGGAGGGGACGGGTTCCGTCGGCCCAGGCCATGGCGTGCGCCGTCCCGCACCTCGACCGCGGGCCCGGCCCAGGGCGGACCAGGTGTGACAAGATGCTTCGGTCATGCCCCATCAGAAAGGGACGATTCCCATGTCCAGGGTCGAGCTGACCACGAACTTCGGCCGCATCGTTCTCCAGCTCAACGACGCCGAGGCTCCGAAGACTGTCGAGAACTTCCTGACATACGTCCGCAACGGGCACTACGACGGCACGATCTTCCACCGGGTGATCGACGGCTTCATGGTCCAGGGCGGCGGTTTCACGCCGGACATGGTGCAGAAGCCCACCATGGCCCCGGTCCCGAACGAGGCCGACAACGGTCTGAAGAACACCGCCTACACGGTGGCTATGGCGCGGACCAGCGACCCGCACTCCGCGACGGCGCAGTTCTTCGTCAACGTCTCGGACAACGAGTTCCTCAACTTCACGGCGAAGAACCCGAACGGCTGGGGCTACACCGTCTTCGGCCGGGTGGACGAGGGCCAGGACGTCGTCGACCAGATCAAGAAGGTCCGCACGGGCAGCAGCCGCGGACACGGCGACGTGCCGACCCAGCCCGTCGTCATCGAGGGCGCGAAGGTCATCGACTGACGAGACCGGCAGGTCGAACGAGGCTGACGGGACCTGCGGCTGCGAGGCAGTCGCTCACGCGGTGCGCAGGTCACGCGGTCCGTTTGCGGGACGCGGTCTTCTTCGCCGCCGTCTTCTTCGCCGTAGTCGTCCTGGCTGCCGTCTTCTTGGCACCCCCCGTCGTCTTCTTCGCACCCTGAGCCGACTTGGCCGTCGACTTCTTGGCCCCGGTCGACTTCTTGGCCGTAGTCGACTTCTTCGCTCCGGCCGTCTTCTTCGCCCCGGTCGTCTTCTTGGCCGTGGACGTCGACTTCTTGCCGGACGCCTCCTTCGGTGCCGCCCGCGCCGACTTACGGGCCGGAAGGCGTCTGACGTCGGCCTCCTCCTCCGCTCCCGCCTCGCCCCGCGACTCCTGCGCCGCCCGCACGCTCTTCTCCAGGGCCGCCATCAGGTCGAGGACCTTGCCGGGCTTCGCCGCTTCGGGCGCCTCGGGCGGGGCCTCGCCGGCGGCCTTCGCGGCGACGACCTCCTCGAGGGCCTCGCGGTACTCGTCGTGCAGGTCCTCCAGCTCGATCTCGCCGAGGGTGTCCATGAGGGCGTCCGCCAGGTCGAGCTCCTTGTCGTTGACCCGGACGTCCGTGTCGGGGGCGACGCCCTCGGGCGCGCGGACCTCGTCCGGCCACAGCAGTCCGTGCAGGGCGATGGCCTCGCCCACCACACGCAGCATGCCGAGGCGCTCCCGGCCGCGCAGCGCGTACTTCGCGATGGCGACCTTCTGGCTGCGGTTGAGGGCCTCACGCAGCAGGGTGTACGGCTTGGCGGCCGCGGCGCCGCCCGCCGCCAGGTAGTACGCGGCGTCCATCTGGAGCGGGTCGATCCGGTCCCCCGGCACGAAGGCGACGATCTCGATCGTCTTCGCCGTCGGGAGCGGAAGGTGGGCCAGGTCGTCGTCGGTGATCGGGATGATCGTGCCGTCCGCGTCCTCGTAGCCCTTGCCGATCTCCGACTGGGTGACCTCGCGGTCATCCAGTTCGCAGACCTTGCGGTAGCGGATGCGGCCGCCGTCCTCGGTGTGGATCTGGCGGAAGGAGATCGAGCGGCTCTCGGTGGCGTTCACCAGCTTGATCGGGATCGTGACCAGGCCGAACGAGATGGCGCCGTTCCAGATGGATCGCACGTACAGCACCCTTTCGATCGTTTTGGGAGCTTCGCGGGCATTTCCAGGTGTATGTCTGGGATTCTCATCGTATGACGCCGATCACAGAGGTGGAGGGGCGAAGGGTCGCGCTCAGCAATCTGGAGAAGGTGCTGTATCCCGCGAGCGGCTTCACCAAGGCCGAGGTGCTGCACTACTACGCGACCACCGCCGAGGTCCTGCTGCCCCATCTGCGCGACCGGCCGGTGTCCTTCCTGCGCTATCCCGACGGGCCCGACGGCCAGGTCTTCTTCGCCAAGAACGTGCCGCCGGGTACGCCCGACTGGGTCACGACGGCCGAGGTGCCCAGGTCCGAGGGGCCGGCGCGGATGGTGCTGGTGCAGGACCTGGCGAGCCTGATGTGGGCGGCGAACCTGGTCACCGAGTTCCACACCCACCAGTGGCTGGTCGACGCGCCCGGCGAGGCCGACCGGCTGGTCTTCGACCTCGACCCGGGCACGCCGGCGACGATCGTCGAGTGCTGCGAGGTCGCGCTCTGGCTGCGCGAGCGGCTCGCGGCGGACGGCATCGAGGCCTACGCGAAGACCGCCGGATCGAAGGGGCTGCATCTGCTGGCGGCCCTCCGGCCGGTCTCCTCCGACCGGGCCAGCGAGTACGCGAAAGAGCTGGCCGTGGAGGCGGAGAAGGCCATGCCCCGGCTGGTCGTCCACCGGATGACGCGCAGCCTGCGGCCCGGAAAGGTCTTCGTGGACTGGAGCCAGAACGCCGCCCGCAAGACGACGGCCACCCCCTACACGCTGCGGGCCCGGGCGGAGCCGATGGTGTCCGCCCCGGTGACCTGGCGCGAGATCGAGGAGTGCGGGTCCCCCGACCAGCTGGCATTCCGGGCACCGGACATCGCACCCCGCGTCCAGGACTACGGCGATCTACTGGCCCCGCTGCTCGACCCGGACCATGCCGGCCCGCTGCCCTGAGCGACCACTTTCAGCCCGTCCGGCGCTTGAGGACGAGGCCCTTCGGGCCGACAGCGGGGGTCTGGGGGCGGCAGCCCCCAGGGCCGGCCACCCCCACCGACCCGCACTGGACTCAGCTCAACCGCCGGCGGCCCCCCACGTCCGCCGATCCCGCGCCATCGCGTGCAACGCCTCCACATCCGCCGGCTTCAGCACCCCGCCGAGCCGCGCCAGCCCCTCCACCTCCGTATCCGCCAGAACCCGGACCGCGCGCGGCGGAGCGGTGACCGACACTCCCGTGGGGCCGACCAGGGCCAGCACCGGGTGGACCTCGGCCGTCAGGGCGTAGGAGGCGCGGTCGGCGTCGGCGCGGACGCGGCGCAGCAGCGGGCGCGGTTCGCGGCGGCCCAGCGTGACCATCGGGTCGGTGACCGTGACCCGCTGCTTGCGGGCGTACAGCGTGTGGACGGCGAACAGGCCGCCCGGGCCGATCGCCAGGTGGTGCACGCGGTCGCCGCCGGGCAGCGGGATCGAGTGCAGGGCGTGCCAGCCGGCCCCGTCCAGCCGGTCCAGGGCCTCGCCCACCGCCTGCTCCGCCGCCAGCGCCCGGCGGCGCGGGTCGGGGCGGAGACGGTGCGTGGGGCCCGGGTCCCGGTCCAGGGCGATGTGGAGCGCCTCACCGGGGCGGTTGGGCGCCAGGTCGTCGTCCGGGTGGAGGGAGAGCCGGGCCAGCTCCGCGGGCGTCGGCACCGGGGGCGGCCCGATCGCCACCGGTCCGGTGATGAAAGGTTGGAGTACTTCGAGTACGTCGTCCCCGCGGTCCTCGCTGAGCAGGTTGACCCGGGATGCCTCACGGTCGTACCAGGCGATGTTCCTGCCGTCCGTGAGGCAGACGTAGAGCCGTTCCTGACCGTGGCGCCAGGTCGGTACGACGCGCAGTCCGCTCATGCACCATCACCCCACGACCATGGGAACAGGCGAGGTGCTCCGGGTGCAAGAAGGTGGTTACCTTTGAAGGGGAGTTGGCCCGGGTACCTATCGGTGGAGTTGGCAGGGGCTTGGGGAGGCGCCGTTGCGGACGCGCAGGAAACAACCCGACGTACCCGCTCCGGACAGCCCGTGGAACGAGATCGTGCCCGGCCTGTGGATGGGCGGTCACGAGTTCAGGGGGCACTCCGGGCAGGTCGAGTTCGCCGTCGTGCAGGACGAGTTCGACCTCGTGCAGACCTTGCTGAGGCTGCCGGGGCACGGCCCCGACCCCGGCGTCGAGCACCACATCTGGCCGATTCCCGACGGGCCGCTGGACGGCACCCAACTCGCGGGCGTGATAAGGCTGGCCCGCGCCGCGTGCGACGCGCTGGACGACGGCCGCACGGTCCTCGTCCGCTGCTATCACGGCTACAACCGCTCGGGCCTGGTCATCGCACACGCGCTCGTCCGGCAGGGGCGCTCGGCGGACGAGGCGATCGGGCTGATACGGTCCCGGCGCTCGCCCTGGGCCCTGCACAACGAGCTCTTCGTCGAATACCTCCAGGCCGGGCTGCCGACGGCCAGGCTGCTTGAGGAGCTCACGGAGTAAATCGTTTCTTCCGGGGATGCGCAAAAAGGACTTCCGGAAGATTAAGGTTGCGAGGTTGTCGCTCACGGGGTCGTCGATCACGCCCCTCCCGAACCGCAGGAGCACCGAGCCCCGTGTCACCCCCGCGCCCGCGCCGCCGCGCCACCGCCTTCGTCGCCCTGCTGGCGGCGACCCTGGCGGCCCTGGTGGGCTGCGGCGACACGGGCGGGCTGCGCGGTGCGGGGCCGACGTCGACCGCGATCAGCCCGGAGCGGCTGTGGCCGAGCCTCACGCCCGCGTCGAGTCCGGCCTTCGACATCGGCGAGGTGGACACCGCGGTCGTGAAGGGCATCGCGGTACCGGGCGACGACATACGGAAGGTGAACCCGGTCGCGGTGGTCCGCGCCGAGATCGACGCCGCTCCGGGTGATTACGACGGCTCGAAGGCGCCGTACCGCGAGACGGGCCGCCGGATGGCCGACTGCGGGACGGGTGGCGACCGGAGCCGCTGCCCCGTCCTCGCGTCGCACTACCGCGATCTGACCGGCGACGGGCGCGCCGACCTGACGCTGGGCTTTAGGCAGCTGCCCGGAGAGCTGACGGCCGTCCGCGTCTACACCGTCGAGAAGCACCGGCTCGTGCGGGTCATGGAATGGGACGACGCCGTCAGCGCGGTCGAGCTGGCCGGGCGGTCCGTGATCATCCGCTCGCCGTCCGAGGTGGCGGGCTACGAATACCGGCTCCAGTGGACCTGGGACCCGCAGCAGAAGGCGATGCTCCTCACCCACGACGAGATGCTGCGCACCAGCCCGAGAAACCGCCCGCCCCACGGGTCCCCTTCCCCCTCCGCGAGCAGCCGATGAGGCTCGCGCTCCCCCGGTGGACCGGCACGCTCGCCGTGAAGGCCGCCGTCTTCATCACCGTGATGTGCTGCGCGCTGGCCGCCCTGCTCGGCGTCCTCGTACATGTCTCGGTCACCAACCAGACCGTCGGCCAGACCCGCGACCTCGCGCTGTCCCGGCTGACGGAGGCGACGGCGGCGTTCGAGGCCGGGGACCCGCTGACGTGGGGCGCCGGCGTCGATTCCCCGGATCTGCCCGCCCCGCTGCGGGAGCTGGCGGCGGCCGGAGACCGCGGCACGATGGTCGGCGAAACCCACGGGCGCCCCACGATGTGGGCGGCGGGCCCGGTCAACGGCGGGCGGACGCTGGCCGTGGCGGTCGACTACTCGCAGGGTAAACGCACCATCGACGGCCTCGACCGGGCGATCGTGTGGTCCTCGGCCTTGGCGATCGGGGCGACCCTGCTGGTCGGCGCGTTCGCGGTGACCCGGGTGACCCGGCGGCTGCACGCGACCGCGCGGGTGGCCCGGCGGATCAGCGCGGGCGACCTGGACGCGCGCGTCGGTGACCCCCTCGCCAAGGATCCGACGCGGCACCGGGACGAGGTGGCCGCGGTCGCCGCCGCGCTGGACTCCATGGCCGCGTCCTTGCAGGGCAAGCTGCTGAGCGAGCAGCGGTTCACCGCGGACGTGGCGCACGAGCTGCGCACCCCGCTGACCGGGCTGCACGCGGCGGCCGAGCTGCTGCCGCCGGGCCGCCCGACCGAACTCGTCCGGGACCGGGTGGCCGCACTGCGCACGCTCACCGAGGACCTGCTGGAGATCTCCCGTCTGGACACGGGGCGGGAGCGGCTGGAACTGGACAGGGAGCCGCTGGGGGCGCTGGCCGAGCGGGTGGTGCGGGCGTCGGGGACCGACACCGAGGTCCGCGTCGTACGGGATGTGGCGGTGGAGACGGATCGGCGGCGCCTTGAGCGGGTGCTCGGGAATCTGGTCGTGAACGCGCACCGGCATGGGCGGGGGCCGGTGGTGCTGACGGTGGACGGGGCGGTGGTGACGGTGCGGGATCACGGGGACGGGTATCCGGAGTATTTGCTGGAGCATGGGCCGCAGCGGTTTCGTACGGAGGGGGTTTCCAAGGGGCATGGGTTGGGGTTGACGATTGCTGTGGGGCAGGCGGAGGTGTTGGGGGCTCGGCTTGTTTTTGGCAATGCGGTGGGTGGCGGGGCTGTTGCTGTGCTGACTTTGCGGTAGAGAGCTCGGGGGTGCGGGTGGTTCAGCCGTCTGACCCGTCGTGGGGGCTTGTCGCGCAGTTCCCCGCGCCCCTATGGGGCGCTTCTCCTATGGACCAGCGTGACAGGCGGGGGCCCTTTGACGCTCCTAATGTGGCGGTAAGTCAGCTTCGCCCCCTTTGTGGAGGTACTCGCCATGTCCCTGCGCTCCCGCTGCGCCATAGCCGTTGCCGCCGCCGCCCTTCTGGGCTCGGTCGCCACCGCCACTCCCGCCGTCGCGAGCGACGACTGGGGCTCGGACTCGCACGGCAACGGGAATCACCACCACCATGACGACGACAACGACCCGCAGCTGTTCCAGGGCGTCGTCACGGCGAGGACGCTGGCCCTGCGCAGCGCGCCGAACCGCGGCTCCCAGATCATCCGGTTCGCGCACAAGGGCGAGGTCGTCTCGATCTTCTGCAAGACCGGCGGCGAGACCGTCGACGGCAACCCTCTCTGGTATCTCCTCACGGACGGCACCTGGGCCTGGGGCCCGGCCCGGTTCATCGACAACATCGGGCCCGCGCCACGCTGGTGCTGACAGCGAAGACAGACAAGCCTCACCATTTGGGTAGGTTCCGGACATGATCCCGGACATGACCAAGGCCGGAACCGCCGTGCGGGCCGCGGACCCGCCCACGCCCGCCGTACTCCTCCCCCGGCGCCGTGGCGTCGAACTGGCCCTCATCGTCCTCGCCGTCCTGCTGTCGGTGTACGGCTACTGCGACGTCGGCCTCGCCAGGAACGGCTCCGTCCCGCCCGGCGCCGCCGGTTACGGCGCCGGGCTCGGCGTGCTCGCATTCCTCGCCCACTGCGCCGTACGCCTGCGCGCCCCCTGTGCCGACCCGCTGCTGCTGCCGATCGGCGTACTGCTCAACGGCCTCGGCCTGGTCCTGATCTACCGGCTCGACCTGGAGACACCGGGCGACCGGGCGGCCCCCACCCAACTCGTGTGGTCCACCCTCGGCGTGACCCTGTTCATCGTGGTCGTCCTGGCGCTGCGCGACCACCGGGTCCTCCAGCGCTACTCCTACGTGTGTGTCGTCGCCGCCCTCGTCCTGCTCACCCTGCCGATCTTCTTCCCGGCCGTGAACGGGGCCCGCATCTGGATCCGGATCGCCGGATTCTCCATCCAGCCGGGCGAGTTCGCGAAGGTGCTGCTCGCGGTGTTCTTCGCCGCGTACCTGGCCGCCAACCGCAGCGCGCTGGCGTACGCGGGCCGCAGGATCTGGCGGCTCCAGCTGCCCACGGGCCGGGTCCTCGGCCCGATCGTCGCCATCTGGCTGCTGAGCGTCGGCGTACTGATCCTGGAGCGCGACCTCGGCACCTCGCTGCTGTTCTTCGGCCTGTTCGTCGTCCTGCTGTACGTCGCCACCGGCCGCACCGGCTGGATCGCCGTCGGCCTGCTGCTGGCCGCGCTGGGCGCGGTCGCCGTCGGCTGGCTGGAACCGCATGTGCACAGCAGGGTCGAGGACTGGCTGCACCCCTTCGCCTCGATCGAGGCGGGCCAGGGGCCGAACCAACTCGCGCAGTCCCTCTTCGCCTTCGCCACGGGCGGCATCCTCGGCACCGGCCTCGGCCTCGGCCACTCCGTCCTCATCGGCTTCGCCGCCAAGTCGGACTTCATCCTGGCGACGGCGGGCGAGGAGCTGGGCCTGGCGGGCCTGTCCGCGATCTTCCTGCTGTACGGGCTGCTGGTGGAGCGCGGCTACCGGGCGGGCCTCTCGCTGCGCGACCCGTTCGGCCGGCTGCTCGCGGTCGGGCTCGCCTCGATCGTGGCGCTCCAGGTGTTCGTGATCGCGGGCGGGGTGACCGGCCTGATCCCGCTGACCGGCATGGCGATGCCGTTCCTGGCGCAGGGCGGCTCGTCGGTCGTCACCAACTGGGCGATCGTGGCGCTGCTGATCCGGGTGAGCGACTCGGCCCGAGGCCAGTACCAGCACCAGCGTGTGGGGCAGGTGATCCCGTGACCCGATACATCCGGCACGCCGCGGTCTTCTGCGCCCTGCTGCTCGTGGCGCTCCTGGTCAACGCCACCCGCATCCAGATCTTCCAGGCCGCCTCCTACGACGACAACCCGGCCAACCGCCGCACCGACATCGCCCGTTACGGCCGGCCGCGCGGCGACATCCTGGTCGGCGACAGGCCGGTCACCGGATCCCGGGACACCGGCGAGCAGCTCCGCTACGAACGGACGTACGCCGACGGGCCGTTGTACGCGCCCGTCACCGGCTTCGCCTCGCAGGAGTACGGCACGTCCTTCCTGGAGCATTCCGAGGACGGCGTCCTGTCCGGCGCGGACCCGAAGCTGGCGCCCTTCCCACTGTGGAACGACTTCACGCGCGCGCGAAACCGCGGCGGCGACGTCGTGACGACCCTCAACCCGGGCGCGCAGCGGGCGGCGTACGACGGACTGGCCGGGCGCAAGGGCGCGGTGGCGGCGATCGAGCCGTCGACCGGGAGGATCCTGGCGCTGGTGTCGAGCCCGTCGTACGACCCCGCCGAGCTGTCCGGGAACGACGCGGCGGTGGGCCGGTCCTGGGCCCGGCTGAACGGCGACGCGGACAAGCCGATGCTCAACCGGGCGGTACGGCAGACCTATCCGCCGGGTTCGACCTTCAAGGTGGTCACCACGGCGGCGGCGCTGGACGCGGGCGTGATCACGAACCTGGACGCGCCGACGGACTCACCGGCCCCCTACCGGCTGCCCGGGACGACGACGCGTCTGACGAACGAGTCCGACGGCTGCGAGGACCTCTCCCTCCGGGAGGCCTTCAAGTGGTCGTGCAACACGGTGTTCGCGAAGCTCGGCGTGGACGTGGGCGTGCGCGACATGACGGCCACGGCACAGGCCTTCGGCTTCAACGACCCGGGACTGCGGATCCCCTTCGCGGCGGCGCGCAGCACCTTCGACACGACGGTGGACAAGGCGCAGCTGGCGCTGTCGTCCATCGGCCAGTACAACACGCGGGCCACACCGCTTCAGATGGCGATGGTCGCGGCGGCCGTCGCGAACGGGGGGCAGGTGCGGCCGCCGTATCTGGTGGAGCGGACGACCCGGGCGAACGGTGCCACGCTGTCGGCGGCGGGCTCCCGTCCCGTACGGCAGGCGATGCACCCGTCGACCGCCGTGCGCCTGAAGAAGCTGATGACGGAGGTGGTCACGAAGGGCACCGGTACCAACGCGGCCATCCCGCACGCCACCGTCGGCGGCAAGACCGGCACCGCCCAGCACGGCCTCCTCAACGCCGGCATGCCCTATGCCTGGTTCGTGTCCTGGGCACAGGGCGACGACGACCTGGAGCCGAAGGTCGCGCTGGCGGTGGTGGTGGAGGACGCGTCGGCGGACCGGGGAGGCATCACGGGCGGCGGGGTGGCGGCGCCGATCGCGCGAGCGGTGATGAAGGCGGTGCTGAACTCATCCCCCGGCAGCGGGCGGTGATGAACACGGTGCTGAACTCATCCCCCGGCAGCGGGCGGTGATGAACACGGTGCTGAACTCATCGCGCGGCGGCGGCCGTCGGCACCGTCTGGACCAGCGCCCCCGGCAGGGCCACGAAGGCCGTCACGCCCGAGCCCTGGGTCGGCCGCAGTTCGACGTGGGCGCCGAGGCGGGCGGCGAGGGCGCCGACGACATGGTGGCCGAGGAACCGGGTGGGTGCCTTGAGGAAGGAGCCGCGCCCGGACAGCAGGGCGTTGGCCTCCGCCATGCGCTCGGCGGTCATGCCGATGCCCCGGTCGAGGACGGCGAGGCAGTACTCGCCGCCATCCCGCCAGCCGTAGACCTCGACGGGCTGCTTGGGCGGGCTGAACATCAGGGCGTTCTCCACCAGTTCGGCGAGCAGGTGGGAGAGTTCGGCGACGCAGTGGCCGCGAACCCGGCAGGGCTCGACGTCGGTGACGGCGACGCGCTGGTACTGCTCGACCTCGGAGACGGCCGACTGCACGACCTCGTGGACGGCGACCGTGCCCCGCCAGACGCGGGCCGGGGACTCCTCGCCGGCCAGCACCAGCAGGGACTCGGCGTTGCGCCGCATGCGGGTGGCCAGGTGGTCGAGTTCGAAGAGCTCGGAGAGGGCGTCCGGGTCGAGCTCCTGGCTCTCCAGGGTGGTGATCAGACCGAGCTGGCGGCTGAGGAGCGCCTGGTTGCGGCGGCCCAGGCTGGCCAGGGACTCCGTGCTGTTGCGGCGCAGCACGGCCTGTTCGGCGGCGAGGTCGACGGCGGTGCGCTCGACGTTGCGCAGGGCGGCCGCCAGGCGGGTGATCTCCCGTGCGCTGCCCGGCAGTTCGGGCCGCTCGAACTCGGGCGGGAGCGGGGTGTCGGGGTCGGCGTCCTGGATGCGCCGGACGGCGGCGGTCAGCCTGGTCCCGGCCACCGCGTCCGCCTCGTCGGCGAGGGCGCCCAGGGGACGGGCGATGGAGCGGGCCGCGATGACGGCGAGCGCGCAGGCCACGGCGAGGATGAGCCCGCCGAGCGCGAGGAAGCCGGCGAGCTCCCGGGTGGCCGCGCCTCCGCTGTCCTCGGCGCGGGCCCGCACGTCGTCGCCGACCTGCTTCTGCACGCCGTGCAGATCGTCGACGAGGGTCGTCATGTCGGCCCACCAGCGGGCGGGATCGACGGACAGGGCGGAGCCGTCGGCGCCGCGCTCGGCCTGCTGCTCGTAACCGGTGGCGCGGCGGGCGGCGGCGGTCGCGAAGGCCTTGTCGAGCGCGGACTCCTCGTCCGGGGCGGCGAGTTGGCGGAACTGGCCGAGGGCGGCGACGCGGGTGGCACGGAGCTCGGTGAAGTCGAGGTACTCACCGGAGCGGAAGCGCCCGGCGGCGAACACGCCGTTGAGGGAACCGCGTTCGAGGGCGACCGCCTCGGTGGCCCGGGCCAGGGACTGGAGGGCCTGCACGCCCTCGGCGATACCGCGGTCGCCGTCGGGCGCGCCGGCGGACTCGGCGTCGATCAGGGCGGTGACGGCCTTGGTGTAGGCGTTCAGGGTGGGGGTGCGGCCGGCGGTGCCGGCGTCGACCGCCACGCGGGTCGAGGTGAGGGCGGCGAGGGGGGTCTCGGCGGCGTCGAGTGCGGAGACGGTGGCGCCCGGCAGCCCGCCGCGTTCGTCCAAGAGCGCGGCGCGGAGTTTCTCGCGGGCCTCGTCGGTCTGGCCCCGCTGCTCGCGCACGTCGTCCCGGTACGCCTCGGCACCGCCCAACAACCCACTGGTCAGCCCGCGTTCACGCTGCACCTCCCGTACGAGGTCCTGCACGCGCAGCAGCACGCCGACGTGCGCCTCGGTCTCGCGGGCGGCGGACCACTCGGCGACGCGGTCGGCGACGCCGAGCCCGATGAGGGCGAGCAACAGGCAGGTCGGGACGGCCAGGACGACGGCCATGCGACCGCGGATGGAGTTCCAGCCGGGCAGGGCGGACCGTCGAAGGCTGGTCAAACGGTGGGCGCTGGTCAAACGGTGGGTGGTCGATACGTTCCCCGTCATGCCGTGTGAGGCTACGGGCGGGCCGGTCAGGGCACGGTTTCCAAGCCGTAAGCCGACGGTACACAAGTGTTCACGCGCGGGGCGGGCAGGCTGTGAAAGCCGGACAATGCCAACAATGCCGTGGAGAGCGCTCGCGCTCACGTCGTGCGACGGGGGGTGCTGACCGAGACGATTACGCTGCACCCATGACCCCCGCCACCCCCGCCTACCGCCGCCTGAGCGTCGAGGAGCGTCGGAGTCAGCTCCTGGACGCCGCGCTGTCCCTCTTCGCGCACCGCGCGCCCGAGGAGGTGTCGCTCGACGACGTGGCGGAGGCGGCCGGGGTCTCGCGGCCCCTGGTGTACCGGTACTTCCCGGGCGGCAAACAGCAGCTGTACGAAGCCGCCCTCAGGTCCGCCGCCGAGGAACTCCACCAGTGCTTCGACGAACCCCGCCGGGGCCCCCTCCTCCCCCGCCTGGCCCGCGCCCTGGACCGCTACCTCGCCTTCGTCGACCAGCACGACACCGGTTTCAGCGCCCTGCTCCAGGGCGGCAGCGTCGTCGAGACGTCCCGTACGACGGCCATCGTGGACGGCGTACGCCGGGCCGCCGCCGAGCACATCATGCGTCACCTGGAGGTCGCCGAGCCGGGCCCGCGACTGCGGATGACCGTCCGGATGTGGATCACGGCGGTCGAAGCGGCCTCCCTCATCTGGCTGGACGAGGCCAAGCAGCCGCCCGCCGGCGAACTGCGGGACTGGCTCGTGGAGCAGTTCGTGGCGGCCTTCTCGGTCACCGCCCGCCGGGACCCGCAGACGGCGGCACTGGTCGAGGCCCTCGCGGCGGATGGCTGACACTGGTGCCGTGAAGAGCGAAGACACCCCCTTCGAGGGCGGGCCCATGGACGGGCGCGTGCTCCCCGTGCTGCTGGGACCGACCGGGCACCCGCCCAAGACGTACCGCATCCCCGTCCCGGACGCCGCCGGCGGCCCGCCCACCGTGCTCGTCTACCACCGGGTGCCGCGCGGACACAGCAAGCGACTCGGGCTTCAGCAGGGGTGGAAGTACGAGTACGACCCCCAGGGGCGGCAGGAAAGCAAGCTCAAGTGGCCGTGGTCCAAGCCGGACGCCAACCCGGACGCCAACCCCGACGACACCCAAGGGTGACGCCGTTGCGCCGAACCGCGCACACCCGCGCGCGCACCTCCCGCGCACGTCCCATGCTCACGATGCGGAGCGGAAGGGCTGCTCCGCATCGGAGGTGATGAAGTGTCAGGAAGGCTTCTCCGTCTCGTCTGTACCGCGGCGATCGCGGCCGGAACCGTCCTCGCACCCCTGCCCGCCACGGCCGCACCCGAGCCCCGGGAACCCGGACAGCGGCCCGTCGCCCAACTGCTGACGGACCTTCAGCGGCTGTACCGCGAGGCCGAACGGGCCACCGAGAGCTACAACGCCACCGAAGAGAAGCTGAAGCAACGCCGCGCCGAGGCCGAGCGCCTGGACACCCAGCTGGCCCGCGCCCGGCTCTCGCTGCACGACAGCCGCAGGGCGGCGGGGCGGCTGGCCCGGCAGCAGTACCAGAGCAGCACCGACATCTCCTCGTACGTACGGCTGCTGCTCGCCCGCGACCCGCAGCACGCGCTCGAACAGGGCCATGTGATCGGGCAGGTGGCGCGCGAGCGGGCCGAGACGGTGGGGCGGATGGTGGGCAGCGAGAAGAAGGCCGACGAACTGGCACGCAAGGCGCGGGGGGCCCTGGACGACCAGCTCACCCTCGCCGAACGGCGGAAGAAGGAGCGGGACGACGTACGCAAGCGGCTCGCGGACGTCGAGCAGCTGATCGCCTCGCTCAGCGCCGAACAGCTCGCCGAGATCGCCGAGTTCGAGAAGAACGGGATCGCGAAGGCGCAGGACGCGCTCATGGCGTCCGGCGCGCTCAGCGACGATCACAAGCCGTCGCGGAAGGGCGACAAGGCGCTGCGGTACGCCGTACGGCAGCTCGGGAAGCCGTACGAGTGGGGCGCGGAGGGCCCGGAGTCGTACGACTGCTCGGGCCTGACCTCCGAGGCCTGGGGCGATGCGGGGGCGCCGATCCCCCGCACCAGCCAGGAGCAGTGGGCCCGGCTGCCGAGGATCCCGCTCGACGAGCTGCGACCGGGTGACCTGGTGATCTACTTCCCCGAGGCCACCCACGTGGCGATGTACCTGGGCAAGGGCAAGGTGGTCCAGGCGCCGCGCACGGGCGAGAAGATCAAGGTCTCCCCCATCGCGTCGTACCCGATCCTGGGAGCCGTACGTCCGGACGCCCCGCACACCGGGCGGCACGGGGCTGAGACATCACGCTCCGCGGCTCAGCGGGTCCGGTAGCGCGCGTAGATCAGTCCGCTGTCGAAGGCACGCTCCTCGACCAGCTCGAGATCGAGGCGTACGCCGTCGGGGAAGAAGCGCTTGCCGCCGCCGACCACGCTCGTGGTGATGAACAGGTGGTACTCGTCCACCAGGCCGGCCGCGATCGCCTGGGCCGCGAGGTTCGGGCCGTCGACGGTGAGGTCGTGATCAGCCTCGGCCTTGAGCTTGCGCACCGCGTCCGGGTCGAAGGTCCGCTCGATCCTGGTCTTCGCGCTGGACACCGACTCGAGCGTCGTGGAGTACACGATCTTCTCCGCGGCCTGCCAGTCGCGGGCGTACTGGAGGATGTGCGGCGGCTGGTCGGGCTCGGTGTGCGCGGTCTCCCAGTAGACCATCGTCTCGTACATCCGCCGGCCGTAGAGGTACGTGCCGACGGGACGGAAGAGGTCGTTGATGAAGGTATGCACCTCCTGGTCCTCGGCCCCGGTGCCGAGGCCGCCCTCCGCCGCCTCGGCGTAGCCGTCGAGCGAGGTGATCATCGAGTACATGAGCTTCGCCATGCGTCTCCTTCGGGTACGAGCGCGTCAGTCTGCCTGCGATCCTGCAAGCTATGACCCCCGCGCGACCCGGAACTCATCGCACGACCCGGAACTCATCGATCGGCCGGCTGCTCAGAAGCCCGTCAGGCCCCGGTCACCGAGGCGAGATAGGCCTCCGTCTTCGCCGGCTCGTAGAAGAAGTGCTCGAAGTCGGCCGGGTCGTCGAAGGCGTTGGCGAAGCGGTCGGCGACGGGTGGGAGCTGGCCGGCGGCGCCGATCAGGTTGAGGATGTGCTCCGGCGGCGGGGCGAGCATCGCGTTGGTCCACTTGGTGACGTACTGAGCGGTGTTCCAGTACCGATCGAACGTGGCCCGCATCCAGGACTCGTCGAACTCCTTCTCACCGTGTTCCAGGATGGAGGCGAGGTACGAAGCCGCGCACTTGGACGCCGAGTTGGAGCCCTGGCCGGTGATGGGGTCGTTGGCGACGACGACGTCGGCGACGCCCAGGACCAGTCCGCCGCCGGGAAGGCGGCCGACCGGGTTGCGGACGGTGGGGGCGTAGCGGCCGGACAGCACGCCGCCCGCGTCGGTCAGTTCGACCTGGGTGGCCCGCGCGTGTTCCCAGGGGACGAACTTCTCCATGAGTTCCAGGGTCAGGGAGAGGTGCTCCGCCGGGTCCTTGACGCCGTGGAAGACGTCGAGCGGGCCGCCGGGTATGCCCTCCAGGAAGAGGATGTCGGCGCGGCCGGAGGTGGTGAGCGTCGGCATGACGAACAGCTCGCCGACGCCCGGGACGAGGTTGCAGCGGACCGCCTCGTAGTCCGGGTGCTCCGGGCGCGGGCCCATGCCGTGCACGTACGCCACCGCGAGGGCGCGCTGCGGCTCGCTGTACGGGGACCTCTCCGGATCGCGGCCGAACATCTGGACGAGCTCGCCCTTGCCCGCCGACACCAGCACCAGGTCGTACGTACGGGAGAAGTAGTCGAGGTCGCCGACCGCCGCGCCGTGGATGACCAGCTGTCCGCCGCGCTGCGCGAAGGTCTCCATCCAGCCGGCCATCTTCACGCGCTGGTCGACCGACTGCGCGTACCCGTCGAGCTTGCCCACCCAGTCGATCGCACGCTGCGTCGGGCCCGGGTCGTGCGAGCCGGGGGCCGCGACCGAGACGCCGAGTCCTTCGATCTTCGGGGCCTGGGACTCCCAGAAGTTCAGCTGGAGATCACGCTCGTGCTGGAGTGCCGTGTGGAACATGCACTGCGTCGACATGACCCGGCCGGAGCGGATCTCGTCCGCGGTCCGGTTGGACATCAGGGTGACCTCGTACCCGTGCGACTGGAGTCCGAGGGCTATCTGGAGTCCGGACTGGCCGGCTCCGACGACGAGTATCTTCCGCATGCGGGGGCTGTTCTCCTACTCGGGTACTCGGGTTCTGCTCAGAGTTCTACTCGGGGGTGACGTCCAGCGCGTGGCCGACGAGGGACAGGAGGGTCTCGATCACCGATATCCTCCGGCGCGCGTCCATGATCATGACAGGTATGTGTGCCGGGATCGTCAACGCCTCCCGCACGTCCTCCGGTTCGAACAGCTCGCTGCCGTCGAAGTGGTTGACGGCGACGACGTACGGCAGCCCACAGCTCTCGAAGTAGTCCAGCGCCGGGAAGCAGTCCGTCAGGCGGCGGGTGTCGGCCAGCACCACCGCGCCGATCGCGCCGCGCACCAGGTCGTCCCACATGAACCAGAACCGCTGCTGGCCCGGCGTGCCGAACAGGTAGAGCACCAGGTCGTCGTCGAGCGTGAGGCGGCCGTAGTCCATGGCCACGGTGGTGGTCAGCTTCTCCGGCGTGGCGGTGAGGTCGTCGGTCCCCTCGCTCGCCGTGGTCATCAGCGCCTCGGTCTGCAAAGGCGTGATCTCCGAGACGGTGCCGACCAGCGTGGTCTTGCCGACGCCGAACCCGCCCGCCACCACGATCTTCGTCGCGATGGGGGCACGGGTACGGTCCGTCTGCCAGGACTTGAGGTCCTCCTCGACCTCGGCGAACGGGGCGACGACGCTACGCGCGGCGTCAGAGACGACGGAGTCCACTGAGCACCCTTTCCAGCAGAGCGCGGTCCGGCCGGCCCGTGCCGTGACCTGTTCCTGTTCCGTACACGTGGATCTTTCCCTGGTCCGCGAGATCGCTGAGGAGCACGCGGACCACGCCGAGCGGCATCTTCAGCAGCGCGGCGATCTCGGCCACCGTGCGCATCCGGCGGCACAGTTCGACGATGGCCCGCATCTCCGGCATGACCCGGCCGTTGAGGGAACCTTTCGTCAGTTCCTTGCGCTCCTCGGCGGCCTCGATCGCCGCGGTGCTCTCCGTACTGGCCACGAAGGTCTCGACGAGGAGGACGTGTCCGAAGCGGGTACGGCCGCCGGTGAGCGAGTAGGGCCGCACACGGGCGGGTTTGCGGTCGGCGCCGCGCACGGGAAGCTTTCTCGGCGCACCGCTCATGCCGCTCATCGGGTACTCCCCGTCGAGGTCGACTCGCTCTTGCCCTTGTGCTTGTCCCCGTGCCCCTCGTTCTCGTGCTCAAGGGACTGCCGTAGCTCGCTGCGGAGTTCGGGTGTCAGGACATGACCGGCCCGGCCCACGAACAGCGCCATGTGGTATGCCACGACACTCATGTCCACGTCGGTGGCACCGTGCACACCGAGCAGCGAGCCGTCGCTGATCGACATCACGAACAGGCTGCCCTCGTCCATGGCGACCATGGTGTGCTTCACCGCGCCGGAATCCATCAGCTTGGCGGCGCCGATGGTGAGGCTGCCGATGCCGGAGACGATGGTGGCGAGGTCGGCGGAGGAGCCGCGCGGGCCGGTGAGCTTCTCGTCGCGTGCCTCCCGGGCCGCGGCGTTGTGGGCCGCGTCGGAGGAGAGCAGGAGCAGGCCGTCGGAGGAGACGACGGCCACCGACTGGATGCCCGGCACCTCCTCGACGAGATTGGTCAGCAGAAAGTGAAGATTGCGGGCCTCACGGCTCAGTCCGAAGGTACTGGGCGCGGTCAACTGCTTGCCTCCTCGACGGTGCCCCCCGTGGCTGCTTCGGATGATGCGGGCTCCCTGGCGGGTGCCTTGTGCTCGCCGGTCTGTTCGGCGATCTCCGCCTCTACGTCGCGGTAGCCCGCCTCCGCCCCCCGGCGGAAGCCGCCCAGGCGGCGACGGAGCGCCTCCGCGTCGACGGACCCGGTCCGCCGGCGCGGGGCCGGGGCCGGGGCGGTGATCTTCGGAGTGCGCTTGGGGAGGCCCTTGTCGGTGACCAGGGGCTCCGGCTGGTCGGGGACGCGTTCGTGGCTGTCGGGGCCGATGCTGTAGGGATCGGTGGAGGGGGTGGGCTCCTCGGCCGCGGCCGATTCCGGCTCGGGTTCCCGGGGCTCCGGGATCAGGAGCTCCATGGTGGTCTCGGCGGGGAGCTCGATCTCGCCCCGTACAGCCTCTGCTGCCTCTTCCGCCGCTACTGCCTCTTCCGCCGCTACTGCCTCTTCTGCCGCTGCTGCCGCTTCCGCCTGGCTCACGGCCTTCTCCGCCAGCGCGACCAGGGGGTCGCCCGCCTCCGAACGGCCGTGCAGCACATTGGAGTTGACCTCCGCGTCCGCATCCGGCAGGGAGAAGGAGTGCGTACCGCCGGCCGCGGGCGACGAAGAATCCGTCGGGACGGCCGCGGACGGCGCTGCGGCCAGCAACCCCTTCGGCAGGACGACGACAGCGGTGACGCCCCCTTGCTTCTGCTCGCGCAACTGCACGCGCACGCCGAGCCGATGAGCGAGCCGCGCCACGACGTACAGCCCGAGGCCGATCCCCTCCTCACCATCCCCACCGGAGGAGCCGGAGGAGCCGGAGGAGCCCGAGGAGCCCGAGGAGCCCGAGGTGTCGTACGCCTCGTACGGCGCCTCCGAGTCGAAGTCGGCGAGGCGGGAGTTGAGGGTGCTCATGCGCTCGGCGGTCATGCCGATGCCCTCGTCCTGGACGGAGAGCATGACCTCGCCGCTCTCCAGGAGCCAGCCGGAGACCTCGACGGGCAGGTCGGACGGCGAGAACGAGGTGGCGTTCTCCATGAGTTCGGCCAGCAGGTGGGACAGGTCGTCGGCGGCGAAGCCGGCCACGTGCGCGTGCGGCGGCAGCGCGGCGATGCGGACGCGCTCGTACCGCTCGATCTCGCTGACCGCGGCGCGCACGACGTCGACGAGCGGGACGGGTCCCGCGCTCTGCTGGACATGCTCGGTGCCGGCGAGGACGAGGAGGTTCTCGCTGTGCCGCCGCATGACGGTGGCGAGGTGGTCGAGCCGGAAGAGCGTGGCGAGCCGGTCCGGGTCCTGCTCGCGCTCCTCCAGGCCCTCGATGACGGCGAGTTGCCGCTCGACGAGGCCGAGGGTGCGCAGCGCGAGGTTGACGAAGGTGGCGGAGATACTGGTGCGCACCCGCGCCAACTGGGAGGTGGACTCGGCGAGTTCGGTCTTGAGCTGCTCGCGGGCATCGGCCATCTTCTGGCGCTGCCCGACGAGGTGCTTGCGGTCGGCCTCCAGCGTGGTGACGCGGTCGGCGAGGGCGACGGCGTGCGCGTGCAGGGCGTTGACGGAGCGGACGACCTGGGCGAACTCGTCGTTGCGGCCGGTGAAGGTGACGGGTTCCTCGGCGCCGGCGTCCGCCGCCTCGGCCAGCCGGGCGGAGCCGCGGCGCAGCACGGACAGCGGCCGGGTGAGGGTGCGGGCCATGGCGGTGGCGATGCCGACGGCGAGCAGCAGGAGGGCGCCGAGGAGGGCGATGCGGATCTCCAGCGCGGTGACGTCGTCGTCGCGCAGCTGGGCGAGGTCCTTGACCCGGCGGTCGTAGAGGGCGGCCTCGGCGCCGCGCATCGCGTCGATACGGGCGGAGAGGGCGGCGTCGACCTTGGTGGCGCTGGTGCCGAGTTCGCCGTTCGTCAGGGTCGGCTGGTCGGTGAGGGCGGCGAGGTACTTCTCGGCGGAGTTGATCTCGGGGCCGGTGACCGTGGAGTCGTAGCGCGCCTTGGCCGACGCGGGCGCGTAGTCCTGGAAGTCGGCGAGGGCGGCGTCGGAGCGCAGGCGGGCCTGCTGGGCGGCGGTGCTGAGGGCGTCGCGCAGCTTGGTGTCGGCGGCCGAGGAGGTGGTCTCGGTGGTCGACAGGCCGGTGATGGGGTCGATGACGGTCTGCGTCGTCGTCGGCACGTTGAGGGCGGCGAGGAGGAGCCCGCGGGCGGCGGCGGCCTGCTGGACGGCGGAGTCCAGCTCGGCGAGGGAGTACGCGCCGGAGCCCGCGCGGGGCGGCATCTGTTCGGCCAGGTCCTCGGCGAGCCGGTGGAGGTCGGTGATGGCGGCCGAGTAGGCCTGATGCGCTTCGAGAGCACTGCTCTTGCCGGTGAGCGCCGCTCTCCGGACGGCCGCGATGCCGTCGAGGTCACTGCGCAGGGAGGCGGGCACGTCGGTGTCGCTGTGCAACTCCTCGACCTGCCGGTCGACCCGGGCGCTGCGCTGCTCGGAGGGTGCCTTGGACTTGGCGCGCCCGGCGGCGATGTACGAGGTCACCTCGTCGCGCTCGTCGGCGAGCGAGTGGGCGAGGGAGAGGGCGTCCTGGGTCTGCTCGGCGAGGGTCACCAGGTCCTGGGAGTCGCTGAGCTCCCCGGAAGCGGTGACGACCGACGGGACACCGGCCCCGGCGATGGCGGCGGCCACGACGGCGACGGCGAGAATCAGCCGGGTACGCACGTGGGTAGGGCGCCCCTTGCCGACGGGAACACCGGACGTGGCGGGAACACCGGACGTAGCGGGATGAGGGGGGCCGGGCGTGCCGAGTGTGTGTTCCACGCCTTTGCCGGAGGCCGCCTGCTTGCCCGTACGACGAGGCCGCGTCATCTGCACCGGTGCTCGCATTCCTGACTCGTGAATACCCATGGGCCGGACGAAGCCCTGCCAACCCAACTCATCAAGTCATGAATCAGGGCCAACTGGTGCATACGTCCGGTACGGTTCCCGACCCTCCCAGTGCCGGTGGGCGGTGGTCGCGCATCACCTGACCCGCCACCCGAAGGAGTGAACATCGGACGGGAGTTGGCGGGCAAGTTCCTCTGGCCCGTGCATCTGTCTCGCGCCGCGGGCCGGTTGGACGTCGGCGGCGGACGGTGGCACTATTCGCCACCACGCCCGCCTGGAACCAACCATTCCACCCCAAATCAGGTTCCTGACCTGCGCAGGTACGCGAATCCAGCAAGCAATGCCACCCTTCCGCGCAGCTTGTGAAGGGCTCGTGCAGACTGGCCGGATGCGTACAGAACTTGTTTCGGAGCCCGGCGATCCGGCTCGCCCCAACGAGGACTTCGCGAGCGTCGGACTTCCGGCTTCCGGACTGGGCGGAGCGCTCGTGGTCCTGGACGGAGTGACACCGCCGAAGGACGCGACAGGCTGTCTGCATTCCGTCCCCTGGTTCACCGCACGCCTCGGCGGCGCCCTGACCGAACTGACCGTTTCACGCCGAGATCTGACGCTGCCGGAGATCCTCGCACGGTCGATCCTCCGAACAGCCGAGTCCCACAAGTCCACTTGTGACCTTTCTCACCCACGCACCCCACAAGCAACCGTAGTTGTGGCCCGCTGGTCACCGGACACGGTCGAGTACCTGATCCTCTCGGACTCGGCACTCCTGGTGGAGTCACCGGCCGGTTCGATCACCCCTCACCTGGACGACCGCCTGTCCCGCCTCCCCCGCTCCGCCCTCGCCACGGACGCCCTGATCGACGCCACGATCCGCAACAAGGAGGGCGGCTTCTTCACAGCGGCGGCGGATCCGTCGGTGGCGGCACGGGCGGTGACGGGAGTACTGCCGCGCGGCGAGGTCCGCACTCTGGTCGCGCTGACGGACGGGGCGACGCGGTGGGTGGAGAAGTTCGGCGAGGGCGGCTGGGACGACTGCTTCAGGTTCGTACGGAAGGAGGGGGCGGGGGCGTTGGTGGAGAGGGTGCGGGTGCTGGAGCGGGGGGATTCGGAGGAGCGGGCGTATCTGGGGCGGAGCAAGACGCATGATGATGCGACGGTGGTGTGTGTCGAGTTTTGACGTCTCGGGGCGTAACCGATCGGGACATCTATCACCTGAACGTCAGAGAAGATCAACGCTTCGACGCAGTATCGGAACAGATGTCGCTGATAGGCCGGCGCGACACCGGTGCGTGGATCCGCAGCCGCGTAGACGGTGACCTCGTAGTCACGCATGTAGTTGGTGAATCCGACGCACGACGGCTTGATCGAAGGTCTCTTCCAGCGACTGCTCAAGTGCTACGGCGTCCATATCGCCGTTCTACCGAACGCGCCGCCGGTGCTAGCCATCGTGCGGGAGAGCACCCCGACCGAGGACGGCGGCGACGAGTGGCCGCGGCTGAACTTCGCCAGCACGCTGTCGAGCGGCAAGGGCGACCTCGCCGCCGGGTCGAGCGAGATTCTGCGTACCGAACTGGGACGGCAGCTCGAATGATCATCTTGAACCCTGGTCCGCTCGTCGCAGCCACGGATGTCGATGACAAAGACCACGCGCGCTGCGTCGCAGGTCTTGGCGGTGTCGCGGGAAAAGGGGAGCGGGAGGCTTCCGTGCGCGGGTCAGGGCCGTGCGGAAGGTGAGTTCGCCTTGATGTGCCATAGGAGAGCGGCGAGTTGGAGCCGGTGGGTGTGGAGTACGACGGTGGGGGCATCGCTTTCGCGGAGGGCGAGGATGTCTTCCGTGGTGGCGAGTTCGACGCAGTTCGTGCCGTCTCCCGACCCCGAGTAGGACGACTTCTGCCAGACGATCTCGGACATGTCCCTGCCTTGCCTTCAGGTGCTGCGCGCGAGGGTTCGGATGAACTCCCTCGACTCCTTCACGGGGAGCGCGGCCTTCGTAATGCGCTCCATTAGCACACGGTAGTTCGACAGTTGGGTGTGCGCATCGAGGAACTCCGAGCTGCTTGCGGTGTCGATCTGCACCGTGTCCAGTTGCGGAACAGGCCCCGACGCATACATCACGGTCAGCCCTGGCAGCGGAAAGCCCCCGGCGCTGAACGGGATGACGCGAACGGTGATGTTGCGACGCTGTGAGGATGTGATGAGGGTGTTGAGCTGCGCGCGCATGATGTCCGGAGTGCCGAACCGCAGTCGCAGCGCCGCTTCATGGACGACGAACGTGCAGGCAGGCGGATTCTCGCGGTCCAGGATGTCGCGACGCTTCAGGCGGTGTGACAGCCTGCGTCGCAGTTCCGCCGGTGGCCAGGCGGGGACCGTCTCGGCGATGACTGCGCGAGCGTAATCCTCGGTCTGGAGCAGGCCGGGGACGTGCATGGCCACGAACACGCGCAGGCTGGTCGCGTGGTACTCCAATTCCGCGAGGTCGAGTCCACCCGTCGCGATGTGACCCCGGTACTCCTCCCACCATCCGCGGTTCCTCTCTCCGGCCATGGCGGCCAGTGCCTCCACGTACGCCACGTCGGGGCAGGCGTAGTGCGTGGCAAGGGTGCGCACACGATCTGGGCTGATGCCGAAGCGGGCCAGCTCCGTGTTCGTGATGTGGGAACGGTTCGTTCCCATGAGGTCGGCGGCTCCCTGGATCGACATCCCGGAGTCCTCGCGCATGCGGCGCAGTTCGGTGCCCAGCCGCCGCTGCCGTTCGGTGATGAAACTCCGAGTGGCCATGCTTGCCTTCCTGTTGGTCGTGGTGCGGCCTGCCGATTTCACCCGATCGAGTCAAGTGGATTCCATTGTCGCCGATCTAGTGGCACTTGTTATCCATTCGACCTTACGGTGAGTATCAGGCCGGTTACACCGTACCGGCCAACTGTCGTGCGACCTGGGAGTGTTGCCATGGACGAACAGCTGCTCGATCCGCCCGCCAAGTGGGAGTACACCCTCCACGTACCGCACGACCCCCTCGCCCCCGCCATCGCCCGCGCCACCGTCAAGCTCGTCCTCGATCGCCACGGCCTCCCCGAACTCGTCGATGCCGCCGTCCTGTTGACATCCGAACTGCTCTCCAACTCCTGCCGCTACGCACCGGGTCCCGCTTCCGTACGGCTGAAATGGGCGGACAAGAGGCTGCGGGGCAGTGTGTGGGACACGAGCCCCCTGCTGCCGCAGCCCAGGAGGCGTCCATGACCTCCGGCACTCGACCGCGACCCTGCTCCTGGAGCAGGGCGTAGACCTCATCGTGATCAAGGAACTCCTCGGCCACGCACACATCGGCGTCACCGCCGGCGTCTACGCCCACGCCCGACTCCGCCTCCAACGCCAAGCCATCGACAACCCTGACCGACACCCTCGACCCGGCCGACGAGGGCCCTGACGACCCACCTGCCGCAGTCGTAGTCCGCTGACGTTGCCGTCAAAACCAGGATGCCCCGGCCTCTGTCACACGGGAAAGGAGCATTCTATTTCGCCCCACCAGAGCACCCATAGGCGATTTAGTCGTCACCCAGGAACTGCAAAACTCCTTCAGGTCCACCTGAATCGATAATCCCCTTGAAGGAATCCAGCATCGCCGCCAGACCACCCTCTGGAATGATCACAAGATCGGGACACTGGAAGTACGCGCCGCCGGCGCACTCTCCAGTCTCCTGCCATCGATTCATCACCTGTTCGATCGCACGTAGCGTCATTAACGTGGCGCTCCATCGCGTCCCATCCGGGAGGCTGAGTTCTGCGTCAACGTTCTCAACGGTTTCCTTGTCGTCCTCCGCACCCAACATGAAGAGGGCGCTGAACTGCTGGTTCTCTACGCGGTAGAGAGAATCACTGGCCATAGAGCTGGTTCAGCCTCGCAATCACCTTGAACTCGTTTTCCTTATCGGATTTCCCAACGATCTGAATCCCTCCGTCAACGTTCCGAAAGAATAGGCGACCACCGTTTCGCCCTCGCGCGTAGGTGACATCCGTTCCAGACAATGCCTTACTTCCGAGTCCCGGATTCATATTTCCGCGCGACAACTGCTGGAACAGGCTATCCAGGTCGGCCTGCGCAGCCTTCACCAGGGACGAGTCCTCGCTAATTGCTGAAGACAACGTGAGGCAGCCACCGGAATTATGAACCAGAACCGGCGTGGTCCCCGCCAGCACATAGTACGTGTGCTACGCGGTACCCCTCTACCTGCTTATTCGCAGGTCAGCGCGTGATTTGCGTTCCGCTGGCGTCCGTATTTGTGCGGGGGAATCCGTGGGTGTTGCCGTCGCTACTGCCGTCAGGAGTCGGACGGCTGGCACTGGTGCCATTCCTCGGCCCGCCGGTCACCGCGGCGCTTGTCGAGCCACCGTGTACGCCGTTGGGCCGGTAAGCCCTGTCCCTGTGCCGTCGAGCATGTCCAGGACCTCGAAGCCGGCGCCCTCCGCGTAGCGTTCCAGTTCGCGGGGGAACAGGACGCGTCTGCGGATCTCATCTCGGGCCTCGTCGCCCGAGGGGAGCGCCCAGTGCCGGTGCATGGTGTTGATCTGGGTCCTCAGGTCCCACGTGTGGCGGATGGTGACGGTCGCGGGTCCCGTCAGGGTGTCGACCGTGGCGGTGGTCGGCTTGGTCCGGGTGATCGGGGCGACGGGGGAACACAGCACGAGCAGCGCTCCCGGCCGGGCGTGGGCGGCGAAGGTGGCGAAGACCTGGCCAATGTCGTTGTTGTCGTGCACGTAGGCAAGGCTGTTGCCCATGCAGGTCACCACGTCCATGCGCTTGCCGAGTCGCACGGTGCGCATGTCGCCGGTGCGGATGTCCAGCTCCGGCCGGGCCTGGTGGGCGTAGTCGACCATGCCGGGCTGGATGTCCACACCGATGCACTCGAAGCGCTTGGCCAAGATCTCCAGGTCCCGGCCGGTACCGCATCCGAAGTCGACCAGGGTCCGGGCGTCCGGCCGGTACAACTCGATCAGGGTCTGGCACTTTCCGGCGCTCGTGCTGTCGGACTGGACCACGTCGTAGAGTGCCGGATCGCGGTACAGCAGGTTGGTGGCTTCCACGTGCTCGGCTTTCGTGTCGGGGCTGGTCACATGAGGCTTCGCAGTCCGACCTCCAGGGCGAGCACATCGCACAGCAGGTCGGGGACGACCGGCGCGGAGTCGGCGTGCCTCCGTGCCTCGGCGAGAGCCTTGCCGTCAACGTAGCCGAGGTCCACCAGGATGGACTCCTTCAGCATGTCGTCCAGAACGGGCAGCCCGTAGGACCGCAGTCCCTTCTCCAGGACGGCCAGGAAGTTCTCCGGTTCGGCCGGCGCAGCCACCCACTCGGGCAGCCCGACTCGTCTGATCCGCTCGCGGAACAACGCTTTGCCGCGCTTGTGCTCGTGCGGCAGTTGCTCCATGAACCGCACGATCCGCGGGTGCGTGAGTGGGCTCACCGGCCAGATACCGGCCCGGAGGAAGCCGGGGTTGTGCATTCCGAACGCCATCAGCGTCGGTACGGGCAATACCGGGATGGGGGCCAGGTGCTCGTTGACCTCGGCGAGCGCTCGGGCTGCTCTGTCGCCGAGCCACGGCACGGGTTCCGGCGTCGGCAGTTCGGCGTGCGTCCTGGAGTGGTGGGCGTTGACTTCGTCCCCGCCGCTGCCCGTGAACATGACCTCGCACCGCCGGGCGGCTGCCTGCTCGCGTACGACGTCGAAGGCTTCCTGGTAGAAGGCTCCCGCCGGATCGTGCGGCCTGCGCAGGGCGCGTACGCCTCCGGGGCAGAAGGGCGGGTGCTGCATGGCGGGGGTAGCCGTGTCTCGGAAGCCGCAGTGCTCCACAAGGGCCCGACGCCGCTCGCTCTGTTGCCTGCCGGTGCTTCCTCCCACCAGCAAGCCGAAGCTGTGCACTTCGGGGTAGCGGGCGGCCTTTACAGCCAGGGCGACGTTCCCGGAGTCGGCACCGCCTGACAGTTCGACACCCACGCATCCGGTTGCGGTCGGCGTCTGGCGGATCACGTCGGTCAGCAACTCGTCGAGAGCGGCGAGTGGATCGACGCCGGGCCGGAGCGTACGTGGCTCAAGTACGTGTTCGGCGGGCTCGGGGTAGCGAATGATGAGTCCGTGAGGGGTGAGTGTGGCCACTGCCCGTTCAGTGAGACGGTAGACGCCTTCGAAGAGCGTCTCGGACGTGTAGCGGTGCTGCCTCGTCAGCGTGCGGGCGACGACGCGCGGCAGCAGACGGTCGGCTCGCAGATGCGGTCGCAGCAGTGTCAGGTCCCACGAGGCGTGCAGTTCGCCGCCCTTCTCTGTCAGATAGAGCGGGGCAGTGCCGAAGACACTCGCCGACAGACGGGCTTCCCCTGGCTCCATGGTGAGTGCGACGAAGTCGGCCTCGTCCCGCTTGCACTCCTTCACGCGAATCCGTACGCGCGGTGCCTGGTCGTCGTTGACCTCCATGACCAATGTGGACAAGTTCGCGGGCTCGATCCAGCTCTGTCCGTTGATCCAACGGCCGCCCTCTGATCTCCACTCGGGCTCCTGAAGATCGGCCAGGCGCAGACGCATCGTCAGCATGTCGTCCCTTTCCGATGTCGTGCGGCGGGGCGGGGCCGCGTACGGCCCCGCCCCGCCTGGTGTCAGCCCTTGATCACTTGCTGCAGTGGTCGCCGTTGTTGTCGCCACCGCCCGGCATCTTGTCGAGCAGCGCGGCCTCGACGGCCGGGACGCCGGTGATCAGGTCGCCGGTGAACAGCTCGTCCACGTTCATCGTTTTCTCCCTTCTGGAATTCCTCTGCGTTACGACGAGTCGGCGGTGAGCCACTGGCTCGGCGGCACCGTCCCTCGCGGTGCGGTGCGCGGATGCATCCTCGAAGCCCTCTCCCGCCGCCTCGGCCGCCCCGTCACCCATGCCGAGGCCGGGCTGCCCGTTCCACGCGATCGCTCCTCCGCGGCTGCGGATACCGTGGAAGGGGTGATCGACCTGGGGAGGCTGGATATGGACCCGTCCCGGCGCAGCGTCCTGGGTGCCGGCTTGTTCTCCGTGGCCGTCACCATTCCCGGCTGGCCTGATGTAGTCGGGCGTGCCGATGCCATTCAGTCCGGCCGCACGAGTCGCATCGGCATGAACGAAGTGGACATGGTCATCGCCATGACCGAGCGTGTCTCGGAGCTGGACGACGAGTTCGGCGGCCGCCATGCACGCCCCATGGCAGCCTCGTTCATGGTCAACACTGTGGCCTCCTACCTGCGCGCTGACGCACCCGAGGATGTACGTAAGGCGATGCTGTCCGCCGCTTCGGACCTGCTCTATCTGACCGGCTACATGGCCGTGGACGAAGGGCTGCACGGTCTCGCGCAGCGCTACTACGTCAAGGCCCTGGAGCTGGCGGGCGCGGCCGAGGACCACCTGACGTACTGCACCACCCTGCGGGGCATGAGCGTCCAGGCGGTCGACCTCCGCCACGGGGCGAAGGCCATGGAACTGGCCGACACCGCTGCCGCCGCCTCCCCGAAAGCCGGCCCTCGGATGCTGGCCTTCCTCGTCGGCCAGCAGGCGCACGCCGCCGCGCAGACCGGCGACCGTATGGGCGCGCTTCGCTACATCCGGGAGGCCGAGGCGGCCATGGACCGTGCCGAGTCACGCGGCAAGGCGTTCGGCTCGTACGACCCCTCTTCGCTCAACTACCACGTCAGCCAGGTGCGTTACGAACTCGGTGACAAGGCCGGAGCCGTCGAAGCCATGCACCAAGCGGACCGGCTCCGCCCCAGCGTGTACCAGCGCACCCGAGTACACCGTCGTGGCCTGATGGCTGAACGGCAGTTGGAACTCGGCCACCTGGAAGCGGCCTGTGCCACCTGGCACCAGGCCCTCGACGACTATCCCAAGGTGCAGTCCGGCCGCGCCGACGAGCGAGTGAAGGCGATGTTCGGTCTCTTGCGCCCTCATCTGAAGAACGCGACGGCACTCGACCTGTACGACCGAGCACGGACGATCGCGCCACCGTCGCTGGTCACCTGATCCCCGTCGCACCTTCACGCTCAGGCACAGAAAGTCAGCCACGATGACGGGTGCGCTGAGAGATCACCCGCCACGTGTGCTTCCAGCAACCCCGCACCGGCCTCAGCCACGCCTCATGGTTCCGCTACGGCATTTGCCCGCTCGGGCGTGGCCGTTTGGCAGCGGGCTGAGTTGCTCGATCTGCGGCCCGCGCGTCGGCGTCGATCGCGGCCTAGGCTGCCGCAGCCTGATCTGACGCGCGGCATTCAGCGGAGTCGGCCGGGCGGCGCTGCTGTGGGTGCTGAGTTGCTTCCTTGATCGGTTTGGTTTCGCTTGCCTGACGACTGCGCGCCGAGTGGTCGGCGGCCGTCGCCAGCGGGGCGGCAGACAGGAGCGGGCGGCGGGCACCGACCGCCGGCGCGCGGCGGCCCGCGTAAGCGGGTCGCCCTTGATCAAGTAAAGAAACTCTGAACAGCTCGCCTCGGGTGCCTCGTGTCCTGCCGCTCTGCCGCGTGCGGTCGGTTCAGCGTCGGCGTCTGCCTTCGTTCAGCCGGTCGTGCAGGCGCTGGGCCTTTCCTCGGCCACGCCCACATCGGCGTCACCGCCACCGTCTACGCCCACGTCCGGCTCCGCCTCCAGCGCGACGCATCGACACCCTCAGCACCGCCCTTGACGGTCCTGTCAGCGACGAGTCGACCCGCGACGACGGCGACGACCCGCCGCTGTGCGGAGCCACCGTCCACTGACGTTGCCGTCAACTACTGCCGTCACCCACCGCAGAAGCCCCGCCAGGACGCATCTGACCGGGCTTCACCTTTGCTGCCGCTATCCAACGCGAGGGTTGCGGTATCGGACAGCGAGGCTACACCTCACCCTCCAGCCAACGATCGAATGGTGCGACCTCCGACAGTTCGGAATTGATCGCCTTCAACCCTCCGGCGAAGTCTTCGGCCAATTTCGAGAGCATCGCGACTAGCCCACTCTGCGCAATGGTCTCGCGCTCTGGATTCGGAACCCAATTGGTCCGCGAATCGCAGTGAATCATCACGAGATCCCCGCTTGGACGGAAGGTCAAAGTCCTCTCGACACCCTGCGAGTAGAGATCCACCTCGACTTCGCGACGGTCGCGCACACCCGCCAGAAGCAACGGGAGCTGCTCCATGAAGGCAGACAAGTCATACGCGACATCGAGCGGCCACTCATCACTCCCGAAGCCGCCGATGTGGAATCTGCTGCCTCCGGCATCGGATAGGGCGCTACACCCTTCCATAACGAGGGTTTCGTAATCGTCAACCGACTCCAGACTCGCCGAAGCAGGAGCCGCAGCACCAGACGGCACGGCCGGATTGAACGACACAGAGAAGCTCATCTCTCCAGCCTCCTAGTTCGGGCCAATGATCGGGAATCCCGTCTTGTACAGCCCATTTGGACTCGGGACGATGGTAGCTGCCCGCGCTTGGGCGATACTCCCATCCGGCATAATCACCTGCCCCAACCCGTCCGGAATGCGCACCGACCTGGGCCCGGCCCCTTCGACATGGAGTCCCTGCAAGAACTCTGCAGCCGCATCATTATCCAGCCACTGACCTTGCTGATTCCCGGTGCTACGAGCGCGGTCGGTCAGAGACTTCGTGTTCTTCGCTCCGGCGCCATGAGTCCTGAATGTATGACCCCACGTTTTAACGCTGTTGGAGGCCCAGTTCACGCATCCGTTGCTGTTGTGAACGAGTACCGGAGTCTCGCCCGCCAGCACATAGTACGTGTGAAGGTCATCAACGGTGAGGTTGTAGGTCTTCGCGTGCTTTGTATAGGCCCGATTCCCGGTGACGATGACGGTGTCGCCATCATCGGTGAGCAGGGTCATGCCGGGCTCCAGGGCTCCGGCCTCGATCCACTTGTCCTCGGACTGTGACCAGAAGGGGTGTTCGTGGGTCGCGGTCAGGTGCTCGATGCCGTCTTCCGTGGCGATGGACAGCTCGTTGAAGTACTTGTCGTCCTCGGTGATGATCAGGCGGGTGACTTCGCGCGAGCCGGTCTCGCCCGTTTCGGGGTCGGTGGCCTGGACCTCGTCGCCGAGTTCGACGTCCTCGATGTTCTTCGTGGTGCCGTCGGCCATGAGGACATCGGTTCCGGCGAGGAAGCACTTACAACTGGTGGTCGCCTTCTTCGTGCCCTTGAGCGCGTCGGCGACGTTGTCCCCCTGTCTGGGGGCCTTGGCGAAGTCTCCGAAGGGCAGGACACCGACGATCCCGGCCAGGACACCGAGAGAGTCCCCTTCGCCCCACGAACGCTTGATGTCGTAGGCGTCGCACCCCAGTCCGGCGACGGGGATCCAACCGCAACCGGCGAGCGCCACTTCTTGTGCGGCCGGGCTCAGGATCGGTTGTTGCTCCATCTCGGCGACGTATTGAGCTACATCTGGGGCATCGCCAAGACCGATGTTGAGTGGAATGAAGGGGGCGCCGGGGGATGCGATCCCGCATCCGCATCCGAGGAGGTTGCCGCCACGGTCGCCCGTCCCGGCGGAGGCAGTGCCGTTGTAGCTCTCGTTGTTCTCGGCGTAGATCGTGTTCGCGGACTTCTTCGGCGGCCCCGCCACGTGTCCGGGCGTGGTGTTCTCGTAACCCGGTCCCGGCCGGGTGTTGCAGTCGATGTCCGGGCACAGGCCGGTGGGATCTGCTGCCGTGGCCGGGCTGTTGTCCGCGTAGGAATAGCCGTTGAGGGACTGCGGGGCACTTGGGACGAGGACTGGGTCGACGCTGATGAACTGGCCGATGGTGGGGTCGTATTCGCGGGCCCCGATGTGCGTGAGGCCGGTGCTGGTATCGGCGGGCTTGCCGAGGAAGCCCTTGTCGTCGGGCCATGGGCCGAGGACTGTCTTACCTCGGTCGGCGCCGAAGGGGGTCGTGTAGCGCTTGGTGATGGCCCAGGTGGTGGCGTCGAGCGCGACGCTGGACGTGCCGTGGTGGTCGCCGGCGAGGAAGCTCAGCTTCGTGCCCGAGACCCCCGCAGTAGCGGTACGGACGGCGATCGTCTGACCGCCCGCCGTGTAGTAGCGGGTGCCGCTGAGTGTCTTGGTCGTGCCCTTGACCGTCAGGCGGACCTCGGTGTCGCCGAGGTAGAGGATCGTGTCACCGTCGCCGCTTGCCCGGCGGATGAGCAGCGTGCCGTCGGCGTCGTAGAGATAGTTCGTCTTCTTGGTGCCCTCGGTGAGGCTCGCGAGTTGGCCTTCGCTGTTCCAGGCGAGGGTTTGGGTGGCCGTGGGGCCTGGGCGGCGTGTGGTGTTGCCGGTCTTGTCGTACGTGTACGTGGAGCTCTTGGTGCCGGTGGTGTGGTCCAGGGGGTGGGGCTGACCGGTCGTGGTGCCATACGTGTAGCTGGTGGTCTGGTTGCCCGCGGCCAGGTTCTGCGTCTGGGTGCTGCGCTGCCCGGACGCGGTGTAGCCGTACGACGTCCAGTACGGGGCGGCACCGCCGAGGTTGGCCGTGGTGCGGCCCGTGGTCGCGCAGTTGGCCGTCTTGGGGGTCCAGGCCTCTGTCATGCGGCCGTAGCCGTCGTAGGCGAAGCACTGGTTGTCGACCTGGCCGGTGCCGCCGAGGGTGGCGGCGTCGGTGATGGAGGTGACGTTGCCCGCGTCGTCCTGGGTGAAGTTGAGGTCCTGCGGCATGTAGCCGTGGGTGTCGTCGGTGACGTAGGACCGGGTCAGACGGCGGGTGCCGTTCTCGTAGCGGTAGTTGAGGTACGCCTTCCTGGCCGAGCTGGTGGAGTCCATGCCCAGCGTGAGGGTGGTGACGTCGCCGAGTTCGGAATAGGCGGCGCCCAGGAGGTAGCCGGTGGTGCCGTTGAGGGTCTTCGGGTTGCCGAGGGTGTCGTAGGTGGGGGTGATGCCTTCCGAGGGCAGGCCGGCGACGGCTGGGTCCCCGATGCCTGACGGCAGGTTGGCGGCGTTGTACGAGGCGTCGAACTTCAGCGTCTGCGGGACGCCCGCGGTGACGAGGGCGTCGTCGGCCGGGAGGTTCAGCTGGCTGTTGGTGGCGTTGTAGAGGCCGTCGAACTTCGTGACCTTCTGGACGTACGCCTGCCCGCTTGATCCGCCGACGTAGCGCGTGGCGGTGTCCTGCTGGCCCTTGGCCACCTGGTCGTAGTCCCAGTGGGCGAGCTTGTTGGCGGCGACCGTCTTGTCCGTCTGCCACAGGTCGGTCTTACGGCCGAGCACGTCGTACTGGTGGATCAGCTTGCGGTTCTCCGCGTCCTGGGTCCATTCGACCTGGTCGAGGTTGTTGTAGCGGGTCTGGGCCGTGCCCTTGTCCGGATCGGTGGTGCCGATCTGACGGCCGAACAGGTCGTAGGTGTAGGACCAGACGCTGTTGTCCTGAGCCGTGATGCTCTTCTGCCGGCCGGCAGGAGTGTAGGTGTAGCTGGTGCGGTTGTAGAACCCGGTGGCGTTGGGAGTCGCGTATTCGCGGGTCTCAGTCGTCTGGCCCAGGGCATTGGTCAGCGTCGCCGTGCCCTGGCCGCCGGCGGGGGCCGTCTGGATGACGCGGTCGCCCTGGTACTTCGTGGTCGTCGTCCAGCGGTGGACACCCTGCACCTTGGTCTCGCTGGTGACGGGGCGGGCCGCGCCGTCGTAGGTGGTGTCCACTTGTAGGGGTGCCTGGCCGCCCTCGACGGTGGCCGGGTTGCCCGACGGTGCGTTCCTCGCGTCCCAGATGTCCGACAGGGTCGAGTTCACCAGGCCGCGGGTGTCGTACTGGGTCAGGTTGACGATGCGTCCGCCGGACGGGGACGGCGACTGGGTTTCCCTCGCTCGCAACAGGGAGTCGTAGATGGTGTAGGTCGTGGTGTAACCCGAGGCCGTCGGGGTGAGGGCGCTCGTGGAGACCCAGGACGCGGTGTCCTTCGACAGGTGGTACTCGTACGTGTGGTTCGGTGTGGCTCCCGCGAGACGCAGCCGGTTGGGCAGCCAGACCTGAGTGACGCGGCCGAGGCTGTCGTACGTCGTCTCGGTGTTCTTCGAGTTGGGGTCGGTGACCTTGGTGGCCGCGCCGGTGGCGAAGTCGATCACCGTGCTGGTGGTGAAGTTCTTGGCGTCGGCCACCGCGGTGGCGGTGAGGGGCCCGGTGGCTGTCGGGGTGTAGGTGGTCTTGCTCACCTGTGCGTCGTTCGTGTCCGTGACGACCAAGGGCCTGCCGAGGGTATCGAACGTCGTGGTGCCGACTTTCTGCCAGTTCGGCTGGTCGCTGCTGTCGTAGCCGCTGGCCCGGCCGGTCCGACGAGGCTCACCCCGTGTGGGAATCTGGCCGGCGGTCCAGGCGCCCGTCGCGTCATAGGTCGTGGCGGTGTCCGAGATGACGTCGCCGGAAGTGGCGGAGTCAGCGGGGAGATTGAGGGCGCTGTCTGCGGTGGCGCAGGGCTTGGCTGTTGTCCGGGCACGGGAGACCAGTGAGGTCAGGCCGGCGGAGGGGTTGCGGGCGTACCAGGTGCGGGTGCAGGTCTCGTCGCCGGAAACCGCGTCGTCGCCCTTGTCCTCCACGGTCTGCGGCATGCCGTACCCGTCGTAGGTGGTGGCGGTCGTACGGGTGCGGTCGACCGGCTGACCGCCGCTGGTGATGTTGGTACGGGTGTGGGTGGCGCCGGTGCGGACGTAGTAACTCTCGATGTCCGCGTAGGACTTGTGCTGGGTGGCGGTCCTGCGGGACCAGGGGTCGTTGACGGTACCGGTGACTTCGTCGGCGCCGTTGTAGGTGACCGTCTCCCGGGTGAAGCCGGCGTACTGGTCGGCGTCGGTGATGGACGGCGCCTTGATACCGGAGGTCTGCGCGCTTCTTCGGGCGTCCGGGTCGAGGGTCTTGCCGTCCGCCTTGAGCAGGCGGTCGCCGTTCATGCCGCGCAGGTAGACGGTGACGGTCTTGCTCCGGGTGCCGGCGCTCGGGCCGGTGAGGTGGGTGACCTTCTCGAAGCCGCGCCAGATGGACCAGGTGCGCTCCTTCTCGGGGGTCATGGGGTCGTCGTTGTAGTGCCAGGCACCGCCCCCCGAGTACTGGTACGTGTCGGTGATGGTGCCGGAGGCGCCCGTCTGGTCCGTGGTGTTGACGGCGGTGACGGGGTACTTCTGGAACCAGTCCAGAACAGGGTCCACGTCTCCCCCGTTCGGTCTCCAGTAGACCGGGTAGCAGGTGCCGGTGTTCTGGTCTGGACGGGGCTTGGCCTGACCTGCGACACAGTTGGCCGCTGCGTAGGTGACGGCGGTCTTGGCGCCGGTCTCGGTCGTGATTCCGGTCAGGCGCGGCTTGGCCAGGGGAAGGATGTTGTCGGCCTCGCCGTCGACACGGTTGGTGAGGAACTCGCTGGTGAAGGTGATCGGCTTGGTCGACAACGGCGTGCCGTGCTCGCCGGTGTGCTCGATGGACTGGAGCCACAGGGACTGGTCGTTGGAGTCGCCGGTCTCTCCTGGATCCAGGTACTGCTGCGTCAGCTTCCAGGAGTCGACGGGCTCGAAGTCGGCGCTCGGTGTGCGGACCGCGTTCCAGGCGTACGTGGTGATGCCCGTCAGGCGTTTGCGGGTGAAGAAGGTGGGGCCGACGTTGCCGGTGCACTTGTCGCCGTCCTTGCAGATGGCGTCGAAGGGCACATCGGGCCAGCGTGGGCTCGTGCTCTCGGTCAGGGAGGCGCAGTCGTCGCCCGCGCGGATGCAGCGCTCGTCGTAGGTGAAGGCGACCTTGTTGGATGCCGCGGGGGTGGCTGAGAAGAGGGCACCGGCTCGCTGGCCGTAGAGGATCTTGCTGAGGTATCCGCCACGGGTGTACCGGGTACCGGTCGAGTCGTCGCCGAGCGTGTCGTAGTTGTTGATCTCGGCGGTGTACCAGTAGCTCATGGCGTTGCCGTGGGTGTCCTCGACGTAGTCGAGGTTCCATCGCCATGCCTGAGTCTTGGCACGTCCGCTGAGCGAGGTGCCGCTGCTGTAGCCGGGCTCGCCGTCGTCGTCACCGAAGACGGGCACGGTCCAGACGCTGTTGGTGCGGTCACTGCCCGCGCCGTCGAGCTTGTTGAGGCCGAAGACGTACTTGGTGCCTTCGCCGGTGATGACGGTCCAGTACTCGCCCTTGCCGTCCTTGCCGGTGTCACCGTCGTCGGCGTTGTCGGCGCCGGTGGAATGGGTGACGACAGACGCGTCATCGTCCTTGAGGCGCCAGGTTCCGCTGGTGTCGTCCTTGACCAACTCGGTGGCCTTGCCGTTGAGGACGAGTGAGGCGTTGTCGTATTTCCAGCACAGGTCGTACTTGTCGTCCTGGCCGTCGTCGTCGCAGGAGCCGTACTTGCGCTCGACGTACGACGAGGTCAGATCGAAGCCTTCACCGATCTGGCTGCCCTGGTTGTTGGTGTTGGCGGTACGCCCGTCCACGCTGCCGGAGTCGTAGGAGACGGCCAGATCGGGGCTGGGCCCGGCAGCGGCAGGCGGTGTCTTGAGCGGGTAGTTCCAGGTGAAGGTGCCCGAGGAACCGCCGGCCTGCCAGGTGGAGGAGGCCGACAGCGGGGTGGCCTTGTAGTCGCCGCCGCCGGAGTTGGTGGCGGCGGCGAGCGCGAGCACCATGGTCTGGCCGTCGGTGGTCGCCGATCCCGCGGAAGAGGTTGTGGTGAAAGCGAGTTGGGCGTGGAGCTTGAGTTCGCCGGGGTCGTTGGTGGAGGTGGTTACGGGCGTCGTACTGCGGCATGAGGCCTTGCCGGGGTCGGTGAGCGCGCAGCCTGGCAATCGCCGGACCTGGAGGCGTCCGGCCCAGTCTCCGCCGTAGGTCTCGGCGAAGGAGGAGTAGCCAATGCCGAGTTCGGCCGTGCCCCCGCTGCGTGGACCCGTTACGGCGAGAGCGACACCCTTGATGCCGAGCGCCCGAGTCTGTGCACGACTCAGTACGGAGACCTTGACGCGCTCTGCCGCCTTCTTCGTCCGGGCCGCTTGGTCGCTGGGCGCGGACAGGGAAAGAGGCAGAGACCCGGCTGTGGCGGTGGCCGTTCCGGTGGCGGGGATGGTGAGGGTGGTCGTCGCGGGGGCCGGCCAGGCCGCTGTTGCATCCTGGTCGCCCAGTGCGCGGGTGGCCGCCTTCTTGTTCGCGGCTTCCTGACGGGCAATCAGGCGCGAAGTCGCCGTCTGCTCGGGCTTCAAGGGAACCGTCTTGGCCGAGACCTGCTTGGGTGCGTCCGGGCGGCCGAGCGGCTGCACCTCCTGGGCCACGGCCGTCAGCGGACTGAGCAGGCCGGGCAGGAGGGCGAAGGCCGCGGTGACGGCTGTTCGGCCGTACCAGTGTGTTCGGGTCTTGGTGGCAGTACGGCGGCGGTACGGCGGCATGGGTCTCATGTCCAGGCTCCATCAAGAGCCCCTGGGGGGGCATGGGTAGGCGGCGTGCTCATGCACGACGGGCAAGATGAGGGGTGCAGCCGCGCCGGCTGCCAAGCGTTCGTGGGCGTGCCCGGTGGGCGAAGCCCGGGTCGGCTTCGCCCACCGGGGTCGTGTCAGTCGCTGGAGATGACGCGCGAGCGGACATCGTCAAGGGTCATGGCACCCACCCAGATCCGCAGCCGGGTCATGCGCCCCGCGAAGAAACTGCTGCCGGAGGTGCCGCCCATGGCCAGGCTCCCAGTGCCCTGCCCGGGCGTGGTGACCGCGTTGTTGGTGCCGTCGTCCACCAGCGTGGCACCCACGTAAAGGTGCATACGGCCACCCTGGTCCTGGGCGTCGTACACGCCGGTCAGGGTCACCGGGGAGCTGGTATCGGCGAGGTCGGCCAGGTCCGTCACATCAGCCGTCGCGACGGTGGTCCCGGAGGACGTGGTGCGCAGGAACTTCCACACATAGGCGTCCTGCGCCAACTTCCGTACCACCAAGGCCCAGGAGGCTCCCCCGCTTCCGGACTGGCCTGCGATCTGGGCCTGATAGCCGTCCGGTTTGTTGTTGAGCATGGCCGGGTCGAGCTGGGCCTGGGCCGAGACGGAAAAGGAGCCCCTCTCGTCAACCGCCGGCCCGGTCACCGACGCATATCCACCCTTGCCGTCCAGAACCAAGGTGCTGGAATCCGCGTCCAAGCGCGCGCCGGACGAGAGAGCCATAGCACTGAGCGGGTACGGCGAGAATTCACCGACTGACGCTCCCGACGAGTTCTCCGCATTCCAGTCGGCAACCAACTCGACGGCTCGCGCGTTGTTTTCGTTCGCCTCGGCCTCCTCGGCGACCTCTTCACCGGTCAGGGCGCTCTGCCATACGGCGACCTCGTCAACGCGACCGCGAAAGTACTGGCCCGCGGTGCCGCGTACGATCGACCGCCCCACCTGAAGGCGCTGACCCGCCTCCCACGGAACGTAACTGGGCGCGGCGGCGTACAGGTTGACCGGTTCGCCCTGTGCCTTGCCGTTGACGAACAACTGGATGGTGTCGGCTTTCGGCGTCCGCTTGCCGCCGGAGTCGGTGGCGGCGGTGTAGACACCCGCCACGTGTGTCCACATCCGCAGCGGTGGATCGGTCGCCGTCGCCGCCGACCTGACGATGACCGCCGTGGCCGAGTCCGTTGCCGTGTAGTGGAATGCATACGACCGTGAGGACGACGAGTAGTACAGCGCGAACGCCTGCGCCTGCGCACCGGGGGCGGTCACGATCATTCGGCTGGACGAGGCATCCGTGAGGTATGCCCAGGCCGAAACGGTGAAGGAGTGGGCAGTGTTCACCACTGGCGCGGGTGCTTGGGCGTACGCCTGTTGCAGGTCGGGGTTGGTGCTGTCCATCCACAGCGAGGTGTCCTCGTCGCCTCGCCGGGCCATGGTGGAGAACCCGGCCCCGTCGTGGAGCGTCAGGTCGTGGGTGGCCGCGGACGGATCGTGCTGCGGGTCATCGGCCGAGCTGTCCTTGGCCGTGGTCGTCCCGGAACCAGGAGCACCGTCATCGAAGTGCCAGCGGCCGACCGGTCCCGGAGGCAGACTCACCTGGAAGTCGAAGGTCTCCGGCGTACCGGTGCGCTCGCGTACGTCGATGGCCCACACCTTCAAATGGTGCGTGCCTCCCATCCTCGGGACGACATTGGAGACCTCGGCAGTGTGATCGTCTTTGACCAGGACGGTACGCGCGGGCCCGACTTGTCCGCTCGGGCCGGACAGCGTCCACCGGTACTTGCTGATGTCGTCCGGATCAGCGGCATTGGGCTTGAACACGAACGTGCCTGCGACTCCCCGACCGCCCTTGGGCGTGCACGCGTTCGTCCTGCACTCCACGTAAGGAGAGCCTTTGACGGGATCCTTCGGCTCGATCGTCGGCGCCTTCGGCGCGGTGGAGTCGATGACGAAGTAGCACCACGGCGAGAACGAGGAGTACAAGTCACCATTGCTGCCCCTGTACGACCAGTGTGACTGAGTACGGGCTCGGTAGCGGTACGTGGTGCCGTCCGTGCGCTTCGTGGTCTGTTTGTCCAGCAGCGTGCCGTCCGGGACGTAGCCGGAGTCCGGGGAATCGTCCGCCCAGATCTCCTCCCACGACTTGTCGTCGAGCTGGCGCGCGATGCGGTAGTTGATCTTCAGCTGGCCCTTGCTGTCATTGGTTCCCGGCGAGATCTGCGTCTCCACCCGGCCACGGACCGTGGGCTGGTCCACTGTGACCGCCAACGGGTCACTCGCCGGCTGGCAGTAGCCACGCGCGTTCGCACCGGCCACCCCCGGGATGACGCCGACGTTGATCGGTGCGCCGGGATTCGGCACGTAGTCCACAGTGATCTCGGCGTTGTCGTCGAAACGCTTCCAGGCGCGCGGTTCTCCTTCGTCGTACGCCCGCAGCATCAGCGTGAGGCGGGAGAACTTTCCGTCGGCGAAATCCTGCACGTTCTTCGTCAGACTGCCGTTGAACTCGATCCAGGAATCCGGCTGGGAGGGACTGCAGTTGTCCCCTCGGCCTGCCGACACCGTCCTGGAATCCATGAGATTTCCGATAGCCGGGCCCGGCCACCGAGTCCCCTCGGAGATGTTCCCCGTCCGCTCCAGTTTGACCGTATAGGGATTGCAGTTGAACGACCACGTCTCATGCGCGCGAAATGTGGCGTGCAGAACGTGCTTTCCGGCCAGGGCGCCGGGACTGAACTCGAAGTACATGCGGTTCACGTAATTTTCGCCGCAGTAGTAGCCGTCCGCACTCGAACAGCGCCCCACGCCGTACTCGCCGGAGAACTGGTAGAACTTGTCGCCGTCGGACGACAGCACCGTTCGCTCCGCGCGCGAAAGCCCAACCGATGGGTCGATGTAGACGGGGTAGACCGTGTCGTCGCCTCGCAGCAGGCTCAGGTCGGGCGCGACAGCGATGGTGTCGGCGTCGACCTGCACGGGCAGAGTGGCTTTCGCGTCACCGGCACCCGGCTGCACGGGAACATCGTCCGCAGCGTCCGAGGCGTCGGCCGTTCCCGGGTCGGAGGTCGCCTCGGGGGACGCCATGCGTAGCGTCTGGGGCTGGACGCCGTCGTCAGCGTTCCCGGCCGAGTCCCACATCTGCCCCGCCGGGCCCGTGAAGACCGCGTTGCCGTCCGCGTCGATCGCTCGCAGTCCACCGCCGGCCCCGGCGACCAGGGACACGCCCTCGCCCGCGACGGCGAACCGCAGCTGCTCCAGGGCTTCGTTCTGCGCGGCCTCCGCCGACTTGACCCTCAGCGCCTCCCGATACCCGTCCGGCATCGCGGTCAGCTGCAGGTCCACGCCCGGCAGAACCTCCGCGTAGGTGGCCGTCGCACCGTCCAGCGATGGCCGGGGAAGAGCGCCGGACCACCGAACGGACAGCGTCCGCCGACCATGCTCCAGGCGAACCATGTCCCCGGCGCCACCGGCCGAGAACGACTCCGCCACGGCGGCATACCGCGGCCCGATCGTGCCATCGGCCCTGTGTGTGAGGGTCGTGTCGATGTCGTGCCACTCTCCGGAGGCGTCCTTCGCCCGCTGCGGCGACGTCGCCTGCTTCAGGGTGTACGTCCCGTCCGGGTTCGCGAAGGTCTGCGTGTATTCCGTGCGGTCAGCGGTGACTTCAACCGGCTCACCAGACGCCGCGGCCTGCTCGGACGGCGTCTGAGGCGCCGAAGTGCCGGCAGCGGCGGCAGGAGCATTCACCAGCACCAATCCGCCTGCGAGCAACGCCCACGCCAAGACCTGTACCCCTAAGTGCGATTTCACAGCCCCACCCTATGCATCACACAAACATCACAAATATGGAGGGGATCATATGCATGCCAACTTCATAGAAAGCAATAGTGATCCATGTCACACAGTGAGGGCTTTATATATTCAATCGCGGAGAAAGGCTGATTTGATCGGCCCAAAGTGCACGCGGTCAAACCGACGCCAAGGCGACTTCAGATTAAGACTAAATGAATGAACGGTGTACGTAGGGAGCTAGGCGTCGCCGAGTCGCCTGCGCCGAACTGTCCGCCATGACTTCACTTGTTGTCCATCGCGAGGCGTCGCGCGAGCCCATCCCGTTGCCGAAGGACAGCTATTTGCTGTTCTTCGCCGACGGGCGCAATTCGAACTGGTCGCCCGACACGGATGGTCGAGGCCCAGGCGGCCTGCTCCCAGGCACATATGCGAGATCTGCCTGGCTACTTCTCCATCCCCCGGTTCAACTGCCGCAACAACCGCGCCAGTTCCGCCACCTCCTGCCGGTCCCAGTGCGAGAGCTGGCTCACGTACCGTGCCCGCCGCGCCTCGCGGACCTTGCCGACGCGGGTACGGCCCTCGTCGGTGAGGTGGACCAGCCAGGCCCGGCCGTCGGCGGGGTCGGGTTCGCGGGCGATGAGGCCGAGGTGTTCCAGGGCGCGCAGTTGGCGGGACATGGTGGCCTTCCCCACGCCGATGTAGGCGGCGAGTTCCGTGGCCCGCTGCCGGCCGCACTCGTCCAGCCGGACCAGGAGGCCGTACGCCGCCGACTCGAGGTCCGGGTGGACCTCGCGGGCCATGTCGCCCGACGACGCCCGGGCGCGCCGGAGGAACACCGTCAGCTCCCGCTCCAAGGACAGGAACTCCCGGTCCTCGTTCCTCGGCGACGCCTCGGCTTCGACTCCGCTTCCGTCGCCGTTTCCGTCTTGGTGCACGTCAGCCCCTGCCTGGGTTTCGCCCGTACTGAAAGTTTCCGCCGAAGGCCGTCATCGCCGCAGCTCCGCCAGTATTTCGCAGGGCTGGACCAACAGCTTCATCGGCAGGCAGTCCGGGCACCAGTGGCATGCTCACGCCAGCAGTTCTTCGACGGCTGACGGACGCGCGTACGACGAAGGCCCGGGCATCCCTCACGGAACCCGGGCCTTCTCCTATCCGATGACGTCCGTCACGCCGCCACCGGAACCTCCGACGCGGCCCCGTTCGTCGCGCTCGTCGCGCTCGTCGCCGGGGACAGCGCCAGCTCCAGGACCTGGCGGACGTCCGTGACGGTGTGGACGTCGAGCTTGTCCAGCACCTCCGCCGGGACGTCGTCCAGGTCGGGCTCGTTGCGCTTCGGGATGATGACGGTCGTCACGCCCGCCCGGTGCGCGGCGAGCAGCTTCTGCTTCACGCCGCCGATCGGCAGGACCCGCCCGGTCAGCGACACCTCACCGGTCATCGCCACATCCGTACGGACCAGGCGTCCGGACAGCAGCGAAGCGAGGGCGGTCGTCATCGTGATGCCCGCGCTCGGCCCGTCCTTCGGCACCGCGCCCGCCGGGAAGTGGATGTGCACACCCCGGTCCTTCAGGTCGGCCACCGGGAGTTCGAGCTCCGCGCCGCGCGAGCGCAGGAAGCTCAGCGCGATCTGCGCCGACTCCTTCATCACGTCGCCCAGCTGACCGGTCAGGCTCAGGCCCGCCGCGCCCGTCTCCGGGTCGGCCAGCGACGCCTCGACGAAGAGCACGTCACCGCCCGCGCCCGTGACCGCGAGCCCCGTGGCCACGCCCGGCACCGCCGTCCGCCGCTCGGCCGGGTCCTGCGCCGACTCCGGCACGTGGTGCGGCCGGCCGATCAGGTCGCGCAGTTCGTCCTCGCCGACGGTGAACGGCAGCTTCCGCTCGCCCAGTTCGTGCTGGGCCGCGACCTTGCGCAGCAGCCGCGCGATGGACCGCTCCAGGTTGCGGACGCCCGCCTCGCGCGTGTACTCGCCGGCGAGCTTGCGCAGCGCGCCCTCGTCGATGACCACCTCGTCCGTGTTCAGCCCCGCCCGCTCCAGCTGGCGCGACAGCAGGTGGTCCCGCGCGATGACGATCTTCTCGTCCTCGGTGTAGCCGTCGAGCCGGACCAGCTCCATACGGTCCAGCAGGGCCTCCGGGATGGATTCCAGGACGTTGGCCGTCGCCAGGAACACGACATCGCTCAGATCCAGCTCCACCTCCAGGTAGTGGTCCCGGAAGGTGTGGTTCTGCGCCGGGTCCAGCACCTCGAGCAGCGCCGCCGCCGGGTCGCCCCGGTAGTCGGAGCCCACCTTGTCGATCTCGTCGAGCAGCACGACCGGGTTCATCGACCCGGCCTCCTTGATGGCGCGGACGATCCGGCCGGGCAGCGCGCCGACGTACGTACGCCGGTGCCCGCGGATCTCCGCCTCGTCCCGTACGCCGCCGAGCGCGACCCGCACGAACTTCCGGCCCATCGCGTGCGCGACGGACTCGCCGAGCGAGGTCTTGCCGACGCCGGGCGGACCGACCAGCGCGAGCACGGCACCGCCGCGCCGGCCGCCGACGACACCCAGACCCCGGTCGGTACGCCGCTTGCGCACGGCCAGGTACTCGGTGATCCGCTCCTTCACGTCCTCCAGGCCGGCGTGCTCGGCGTCGAGGATCGACTGGGCGCCCTGGATGTCGTACACGTCCTCGGTGCGCTCGCTCCACGGCAGTTCGAGGACGGTGTCCAGCCAGGTCCGGATCCAGGAGCCCTCGGGCGACTGGTCGCTGGACCGCTCCAGCTTGTCGACCTCCTTGAGGGCGGCCTCGCGGACCTTCTCGGGCAGGTCGGCGGCCTCCACGCGGGCGCGGTAGTCGTCGGACTCCTCGCCCTCCTGCTCGCCGTTCAGCTCACGCAGTTCCTTGCGTACGGCCTCCAGCTGACGCCGCAGCAGGAACTCGCGCTGCTGCTTCTCGACGCCTTCCTGGACGTCCTTGGCGATGGACTCGGCGACGTCCTGCTCGGCGAGGTGGTCGCGCAGCTGCTGGGTGGCGAGCTTCAGGCGGGCCACCGGGTCGGCGGTCTCCAGGAGTTCGATCTTCTGTTCCGTGGTCAGGAAGGGCGAGTAGCCGGAGTTGTCGGCGAGCGCGGAGACGTCGTCGATGGCCTGGACACGGTCCACGACCTGCCAGGCGCCGCGCTGGCGCAGCCAGGCGGTGGCGAGGGCCTTGTACTCCGTGACCAGTTCGGTGACCTGGCCGGGCAGCGGCTCGGGCACGCTCTCCTCGAGCCGCGTGGCCTCGACCCACAGCGCCGCACCCGGGCCGGTGGTGCCGGCGCCGATCTGCACGCGACCGCGACCGCGGATCAGGGCGCCCGGGTCACCGTCGGCCAGCCGGCCGACCTGCTCGATCGTGCCGAGCACACCGGTGCTCGCGTATGTCCCGTCGATGCGTGGCACCAGCAGGATCCTGGGCTTTCCGGGTTCCGAACGAGCGGCGGCCTGAGCGGCCTCCACCGCGGCGCGTACGTCGGCGTCGTTGAGGTCCAGCGGAACGACCATCCCGGGCAGCACGACCTCGTCGTCGAGCGGCAGCACAGGCAGGGTGAGCGGTGTGGACGTCGAGGTCATGATCTCCCCTTAGGCAGTCAAGTTGAGCTATGCCGACTCAATGCACAGGGGCCCGGGATTGTTCCCCGGGCCGCGTTCGCTGTGAGCGATCACGCCCCAACCGCCTTGTGACCAGGCCAGACATGACGCGCCGGGTGATCGCTTCGATACCCGCGGCTGTCCCGTCGGCCGTATGTCCAAGAACACCGAGCCGGTCCTCGACCTTCCCGGCAAGGGCTTGAAACTCAGCCCGGACGACGGACTCCACGCGCGCGTGTCTCACCCAAGCCACCCTGCTCGCCGCCTACGACGACCAGATGCGCGGGTTCGTCAGCGCACCGCGCGACCTCGGCGTGCACGGCGACGCGCTGGACCGTCTGATCGCCCGCCAGCGGGACTTCTTCGCGGCGCGCGGCGAGGCCGTGGAGTGGAAGACCCGTGCGCACGACACGCCCGCCGACCTCACCGACCGGCTGCGCGCGGCCGGGTTCGTGCCCGAGGACCGGGAGACGGTACTGGTCGGCCGCGCCGCCGAGATGGCCGTACGAGAACCGGTCCTGCCGGCCGGCGTCACGCTGCGCCGGGTCACCGCGGACGCGGACATGCGGCGGATCGCCGCCATGGAGTCGGCCGTCTGGGACGACGACTGGAGCTGGCTCGCCGACGACCTGATCGGCCGCGTCGCCTCCGCTCCGGACGAGGTCGCGGTGTACGTCGCCGAGGCGGGCGGAGAGGTGGTCTGCGCCGCCTGGCTGGTCTTCCGGGCGGGCACGGAGTTCGCGAGTCTGTGGGGCGGCTCCACGCTCGCCGAGTGGCGAGGGAAGGGCATCTACCGCGCCCTGGTGGCCGAGCGGGCTCGGCTTGCCGCCTCCCGCGGGGTCACGTACCTGCACGTCGACGCCTCCGACGACAGCGCGCCCATCCTGCGCCGGCTGGGCTTCCACGCGGTCACCACGACCACGCCGTACGTGTGGACACCACCACCTGGCAGCTGACAGCGGCTCACAAGGGGTCCCTTGGCACATGGCCGAGGAGCAGCCCGAGCGGGCAAGGCCACCGCCGAGGTCCTCTTCCGCGAGTACTACGACCTGCGGGACGACCCGTACCAGCTGGTGAACCTGCTCCACGGCGCCGACCCCGCCCGCGAACACCGGCTCGGTGTCCCGGAACTGGCGCGCGGGCTCGCGGCGGCAGGCGGGAGCTGATCCCCACTCGATCCCTCATCGTCGGGCCACCGTTCCGCACGCCACCGCCGCACCGCGGGCCAGGTCGCGACACCGATCCCCAGCGAGATCAGGTGGCCGTAGCTCGTCATCGGGTCCGTGAAAGCGAGCAGGTCAAGGACCAGCATGCCGCCGAAAACCGCCAGCAGCGGCCAGCGCAGCCACGGGGTGAGCAGCCCGGCCAGTGCGCCCACGCAGGCCGCGACGCCGAAGCTGACGCCGTAGTCGAGTCGGTGCAGCGAGCTGTCGGGCAGGTGACCGACCAACACCCCGAGCCCCACCGGGACCTCGGTCGCGAGAGTGGCGAGGACGTGCCCGAGCAGGAAGACGCAGGCCGTGCGCGCCCCGCCGGTCCTCCGCTCCAGCGCGGTGAGCACGAACACGAAGCCGATCGCGAACGGTGAGAGCATCCCGCCCGCGATCCACAACGCGCTGGCCAGCAGCACCAGTACGGGCGTCTGCACGAGGTGCGCCACATCCGTGCTGGAGGCCTGGTGCAGGGTGTGCACGAGCGCGGGGTCGGCGTGGTCGGTGACCAGTGCGGTGAGGGCGAGCACGGCGGTGTAGCCGAAGGTGAACGGCGTTCCCGTGGGGGTGGGCAGCAGGCGCCAGGGGCGGAGGGAGCGGCGCCGGCCGGCCGGCGCGGACGCGGCCGCCGGCCCCCGCTGGCACGGGATCGCCTCCAACAGCCCGGAGACGGCGGGCAGACACGCGTCGTACGGCACGTCGTACGGCGGAGGGGGCGGCCCGGCGGAAGACGCCGTCGTGTCGGCCGGCGCAGTTCGTTCCACGTGGGGCGCTCCTTCCGTTGTGCTCCCACCCTTCGTGCCCCCCGCGGCGCTGTCTATGACGGACGCCACGGAAGCCGGCATTCACAACAACTTCCAAGTTCGGCCCGGCACAACGCGAAACTGCCAAGATGGAGCGATGTTCACCGCGTACGACACCCCGGAACCCCCCGAAGTCCTGGACCGTCGTGAGGGCCCCCACGGCGAGGTGGTGCTGCGCCGCCACGGCGCGTTTCTGCAGATCATCGCCAACGGCTGCTTCCTGATGGACACCTCCGACGGCCGCTCGGAACGGCGGCTCGTCGACGCGGCGCTCGCCGCGCTGGACGCCCGTGGCACACAGGCCCGGCCGAGCGTGCTCATCGGCGGTCTCGGGGTCGGTTTCTCGCTCGCGCATGCCGCTCGGAATCCCCGCTGGGGCCGGATCACGGTCGTCGAGCGCGAGAGCGCCATCATCGACTGGCATCGCGACGGACCCCTCTCCGCGCTCTCCGCACGCGCCTTGGCCGACCCACGCACCGAAATTCTGAAAACCGATGTAGTCGCATACGTCAATGAGACATCCGACACGTTCGACGCTCTGTGCCTGGACATCGACAACGGGCCCGACTGGACGGTCACCGAAGGCAATCACAGCCTGTACACATCGGCCGGATTGGCAAGCTGCGCAAGGGTGTTGAGGCCAGGAGGGGTACTGGCGGTATGGTCGGCCCAACCCTCACCGGAATTCGAGGGAACCTTATGGAATGCCGGTTTCCAGCGGGTGCGTACCGAAGAGATCCCGGTTGCCCGGGGAGTTCCCGACGTCGTACACCTCGCCGTCCGACCTGGATAGCAAAGGCGCGGTGACTCCCCGTACTCTGCTCACCTGACGCCGATCATTCAAGCGTCAAGCGCAGTCATGCGCGGACAAGGGATCACCCCACATGGTTCCGGAAAGCACACCTCAGGGGCGGGCGATGGAGCAGACACACACCTCCCACAACGGCACGGCGGCTACCCCGGGCGCACAGCGCCGGGTCCTGGTCGTCGAAGACGATCCGACGATCGTGGACGCCATCGCGACCCGCCTGCGCGCCGAGGGATTCCTCGTGCAAACGGCGGTGGACGGTCCGTCCGCCGTGGACACGGCCGAGGCCTGGCAGCCCGATCTGCTGATCCTCGACATCATGCTGCCCGGCTTCGACGGTCTGGAGGTCTGCCGGCGCGTGCAGGCCGCCCGTCCGGTGCCGGTCCTCATGCTCACCGCGCGCGACGACGAGACCGACATGCTGGTCGGGCTCGGGGTCGGCGCCGACGACTACATGACCAAGCCGTTCTCGATGCGGGAGCTGGCCGCGCGGGTGCACGTCCTGCTGCGCCGCGTCGAGCGGGCCGCGCTGGCCGCCGCGACACCGCGCAGCGGCATCCTGCGGCTCGGCGAGCTGGAGATCGACCACGCGCAGCGCCGGGTGCGGGTGCGCTCCGAGGACGTCCATCTGACGCCGACGGAGTTCGACCTCCTGGTCTGCCTGGCGAACACCCCGCGCGCGGTGCTCTCCCGTGAGCAGCTGCTGGCCGAGGTGTGGGACTGGGCGGACGCCTCCGGCACCCGCACGGTCGACAGCCACATCAAGGCGCTGCGGCGGAAGATCGGCGCCGAGCGGATCCGCACGGTGCACGGCGTGGGCTACGCCCTGGAGACGCCGACGCCATGAGCGACGGGCCGGCCGGTCGGAGAGGCCCCGGGGACCCCTGGGGCGGCGTACGCCCGTTCTCGATCAAGACGAAGCTGGGTGCGCTGGTCGTCACTTCGGTGCTGATCACCACCGGGCTTTCGATGATCGCGGTGCAGACCAAGACGGAGCTGCGCTTCATCACGGTCTTCTCGATGATCGCCACCCTGCTGATCACGCAGTTCGTGGCGCACTCGCTCACCGCGCCGCTGGACGACATGAACGCGGTGGCCCGGGCCATCTCGCACGGCGACTACACGCGCCGGGTGCGCGAACACCGCCGGGACGAGCTGGGCGACCTGGCCCAGACGATCAACCGCATGGCGGACGACCTGGAGGCCCAGGAACAGCAGCGCAAGGAGCTCGTGGCGAATGTCTCGCACGAGTTGCGCACACCCATCGCGGGCCTGCGGGCCGTGCTGGAGAACATCGTCGACGGCGTCACGGAGGCCGACCCCGAGACGATGCGCACGGCCCTGAAACAGACGGAGCGGCTCGGTCGCCTGGTCGAGACGCTGCTGGACCTCTCCCGCCTCGACAACGGCGTCGTACCGCTGAAGAAGCGCCGTTTCGAGGTGTGGCCGTATCTGTCGGGCGTGCTGAAGGAGGCCAACATGGTCGCCTCCGCGCGCGCGGGCATCGCCTCCGGCTCCGGCAGCCACACGCGTACGGACGTGCATCTGCACCTCGACGTGACCCCGCCGGAGCTGGCCGCGCACGCGGACCCGGAGCGGATCCACCAGGTCGTGGCCAATCTCATCGACAACGCCGTCAAGCACAGCCCGCCGCACGGCCGGGTCACGGTCAAGGCGCGGCGCGGCCCGGCCCCCGAGTCCCTCGAGCTGGAGGTGCTGGACGAGGGACCCGGCATCCCCAGGTCGGAGTGGCACCGCGTCTTCGAGCGGTTCAACCGTGGCAGCGTCAACCGGCCGCACGGCCCCGGCAGCGACGGCGGTACGGGTCTGGGGCTGGCGATCGCCCGCTGGGCGGTGGATCTGCACGGCGGTCGGATCGGGGTGGCCGAATCCGAGCGGGGTTGCCGGATCCTTGTCACCCTTCCGGGACTTCCATCTTTGCCAAGTTGACGTAAAGTTCGAAGTGGAGCCACAAGATCCACGGGCGTCCGTGCTGACGGACACGTGTGATCAGGCAGAGGCCCGCGCCTTCGTCGCGCCTGGGCCTGGCCCGCTCATCCCTTGGACAGGGGAACCTGGCTTGTTTCCCGCCATTTCCAGCCCCGAAACCCGCTCTTCGATGTGACTTACACGACGATGAACGGGCCCGACCTGACCTTCACCGCCTGGGAGGCGTAGCCTTTATTCCCGCTGTCCATCACCTTGTGAAGCGGAAGAGGGCGGTTGCCGCCGTGTCGCCACAGTCCCCCAGTAACTCGAGCATCTCGACCGACGCAGACCAAGCGGGCAAGAACCCCGCTGCGGCGTTCGGACCCAATGAGTGGCTCGTCGATGAGATCTATCAGCAGTACCTCCAGGACCCGAATTCGGTAGACCGAGCCTGGTGGGACTTCTTCGCCGACTACAAGCCGGGGGCGCCCGCCGCCTCGGCCCCGTCGGGTACTGCGGCCGCGGGGGCCGCAGGGACCACCACCGCCCGGCCCGCACCCGCTGCTCCACCGGCCCAGGCCGCCCCGGCACCCGCCGCCCCGCAGCCCGCGGCCGCCGCTCCGGCGCCCGCGCGGGCCGCCGCGCCGGCTCAGGCCGCTGCCCCGGCCAAGGCCGCGGCTCCGGCTTCCGCTCCGGCTCCGGCGAAGCCCGCCGCCGCGAAGCCCAAGGCCGAGCCCGCCGCCGCGGCCCCCGCGGCTCCCGAGGGTCCGGAGTTCGTGACGCTGCGCGGCCCCGCCGCCGCGGTCGCGAAGAACATGAACGCTTCCGTCGAGGTCCCCACGGCCACGTCCGTGCGCGCGGTCCCGGTGAAGCTGCTCTTCGACAACCGCATCGTCATCAACAACCACCTCAAGCGGGCCCGGGGCGGGAAGATCTCCTTCACGCACCTCATCGGGTACGCGATGGTGCAGGCCATCAAGGCCATGCCGTCGATGAACCACTCCTTCGCGGAGAAGGACGGCAAGCCGACCCTGGTCAAGCCCGCGCACATCAACTTCGGCCTCGCCATCGACCTGGTGAAGCCCAACGGTGACCGCCAGCTGGTCGTCGCGGGCATCAAGAAGGCCGAGACGCTGAACTTCTTCGAGTTCTGGCAGGCCTACGAGGACATCGTCCGCCGCGCCCGTGACGGCAAGCTGACGATGGACGACTTCACCGGCGTGACCGTGTCGCTGACCAACCCCGGCGGCCTCGGCACCGTCCACTCGGTGCCGCGTCTGATGCCCGGCCAGTCGGTCATCATGGGCGTCGGCTCGATGGACTACCCGGCGGAGTTCCAGGGCACGTCCCAGGACACGCTCAACAAGCTGGGCATCTCCAAGGTCATGACCCTGACGTCGACGTACGACCACCGGGTCATCCAGGGCGCCGCCTCGGGCGAGTTCCTCCGCATCGTCGCGAACCTCCTCCTCGGCGAGAACGGCTTCTACGACGAGATCTTCGAGGCGCTGCGCATCCCCTACGAGCCGGTCCGCTGGCTCAAGGACATCGACGCCTCGCACGACGACGACGTCACCAAGGCCGCCCGCGTCTTCGAGCTGATCCACTCCTACCGGGTCCGCGGCCATGTCATGGCCGACACCGACCCGCTGGAGTACCGCCAGCGCAAGCACCCCGACCTGGACATCACCGAGCACGGGCTCACCCTGTGGGACCTGGAGCGCGAGTTCGCGGTCGGCGGCTTCGCCGGCAAGTCGATGATGAAGCTGCGCGACATCCTCGGCGTGCTGCGTGACTCCTACTGCCGCACCACCGGCGTCGAGTTCATGCACATCCAGGACCCCAAGCAGCGCAAGTGGATCCAGGACCGCATCGAGCGCTCGCACACCAAGCCGGAGCGCGAGGAGCAGCTGCGGATCCTGCGCCGGCTGAACGCGGCGGAGGCCTTCGAGACCTTCCTCCAGACCAAGTACGTCGGCCAGAAGCGCTTCTCCCTGGAGGGCGGCGAGTCCGTCATCCCGCTGCTCGACGCGGTCATCGACTCGGCCGCCGAGTCCCGCCTGGACGAGGTCGTCATCGGCATGGCCCACCGCGGCCGGCTGAACGTTCTCGCCAACATCGTCGGCAAGTCGTACGCCCAGATCTTCCGCGAGTTCGAGGGCAACCTCGACCCGAAGTCGATGCACGGCTCCGGCGACGTGAAGTACCACCTGGGCGCCGAGGGCACCTTCACCGGTCTCGACGGCGAGCAGATCAAGGTCTCCCTGGCCGCGAACCCCTCCCACCTGGAGGCGGTCGACCCGGTCCTGGAGGGCATCGCCCGCGCCAAGCAGGACATCATCAACAAGGGCGGTACGGACTTCACGGTCCTGCCGGTGGCCCTCCACGGCGACGCGGCCTTCGCGGGCCAGGGCGTGGTCGCGGAGACCCTGAACATGTCGCAGCTGCGCGGTTACCGCACCGGCGGCACGGTTCACATCGTCATCAACAACCAGGTCGGCTTCACCGCCGCGCCGGAGTCGGCCCGCTCCTCCATGTACGCCACGGACGTGGCCCGCATGATCGAGGCGCCGATCTTCCACGTGAACGGCGACGACCCGGAGGCCGTGGTCCGCGTGGCCCGCCTGGCCTTCGAGTTCCGCCAGGCGTTCAACAAGGACGTCGTGATCGACCTGATCTGCTACCGCCGCCGCGGTCACAACGAGTCGGACAACCCGGCCTTCACCCAGCCGCTGATGTACGACCTGATCGACAAGAAGCGCTCGGTGCGCAAGCTGTACACCGAGTCGCTGATCGGTCGCGGTGACATCACGCTGGAAGAGGCCGAGCAGGCCCTTCAGGACTACCAGGGCCAGCTGGAGAAGGTCTTCACGGAGGTCCGCGAGGCCACCTCGCAGCCCGCCTCGGTGGAGCCCTCGGACCCGCAGGCGGAGTTCCCGGTCTCCGTGAGCACCGCGATCTCCACGGAGGTCGTCAAGCGGATCGCCGAGTCCCAGGTCAACGTCCCCGACAACATCACCGTCCACCCGCGTCTGCTGCCGCAGTTGCAGCGCCGGGCGACCATGGTCGAGGACGGCACGATCGACTGGGGCATGGGCGAGACCCTCGCCGTCGGCTCCCTCCTCCTGGAGGGCGTCCCGGTCCGGCTGTCCGGCCAGGACTCGCAGCGCGGCACGTTCGGCCAGCGCCACGCGGTACTGATCGACCGCGCCACGGGCGACGAGTTCACGCCGCTGCTGTACCTCGCGGAGGACCAGGCCCGGTACAACGTCTACAACTCCCTGCTGTCCGAGTACGCGGCGATGGGCTTCGAGTACGGCTACTCGCTGGCCCGCCCCGAGGCGCTCGTGATGTGGGAGGCGCAGTTCGGCGACTTCGTCAACGGCGCGCAGACGGTCGTGGACGAGTTCATCTCGTCGGCGGAGCAGAAGTGGGGCCAGACGTCCGGCGTCACGCTGCTCCTCCCGCACGGCTACGAGGGCCAGGGCCCGGACCACTCCTCGGCCCGCCCGGAGCGCTTCCTCCAGATGTGCGCCCAGAACAACATGACGGTCGCGATGCCGACGCTCCCGTCGAACTACTTCCACCTTCTGCGCTGGCAGGTGCACAACCCGCACCACAAGCCGCTGATCGTCTTCACCCCGAAGTCGATGCTGCGCCTCAAGGCGGCGGCCTCGAAGGCGGAGGAGTTCACCAACGGCCAGTTCCGCCCGGTCATCGGCGACGCGTCGGTCGACCCGGCCGCCGTCAAGAAGGTCGTCTTCACCGCCGGCAAGGTCTACTACGACCTGGACGCCGAGCGGAAGAAGCGCGGCGTCACGGACACGGCGATCATCCGCATCGAGCGCCTGTACCCGGTCCCGGGTGCCGAGCTCCAGGCCGAGATCGCCAAGTACCCGAACGTCGAGAAGTACCTGTGGGCCCAGGAGGAGCCGGCCAACCAGGGCGCCTGGCCGTTCATCGCCCTCAACCTGATCGACCACCTGGACCTGGCGGTCGGCGCGGACGTGCCCCACGGCGAGCGCCTGCGGCGCATCTCGCGCCCGCACGGCTCTTCCCCGGCGGTGGGTTCCGCGAAGCGGCACCAGGCCGAGCAGGAGCAGCTGGTGCGCGAGGTGTTCGAGGCGTGAGGCCTTAAGGCCGTCAGGCCTCGGCCAGTAACGCTGTACGTCGCTGAAGGCCCGGTCCCGCGTCATGCGGGGCCGGGCCTTCGTGCTGCCGCGGCCCGCTAGCCTTGCTGAATACCACCCCTTATCCCCCAGCGGAGCATCCCTTGTACTTCACCGACCGAGGCATCGAAGAACTCGAGAAGCGGCGCGGCGAGGAGGAGGTCACCTTCGAGTGGCTCGCCGAGCAGCTGCGGACCTTCGTCGATCTGAACCCGGATTTCGAGGTGCCGGTGGAGCGTCTGGCGACGTGGCTGGCGCGGTTGGACGACGAGGACGAGGACGAGGAGTAGGAGCTGGAGCTGGAGCTGGAGCTCCTGAGGTTCTGGGTGCCGTCAGCCGCGAGTGTCTTGACTTTCCGTTTCCGCGATATATCGTGAATACGAGGAGACGCGATATGGCGCGTTGCGACGGGGAGGTTGCACCATGCCCGAGTGGTCCGTCACGGAGCCCGGCAAGCTCACGTTCGACAATCCCGTCACGGCCCTCCACGTACGCATCGTCGACGGAACGGTGAACGTGGTGGGCACGGACGAAGGTTCCGCCCGCCTGGAGATTTCCGAGATCAAGGGGCCACCCCTGATGGTGACCCAGGAGGGCGGCACACTCACGGTGGCGTACGACGACCTGCCATGGAAGGGCTTCCTCAAGTGGCTCGACCGGAAGGGCTGGCGGCGCAGTGCCGTCGTCTCCCTGGCCGTCCCGGCCGAGACCCTCGTCGAGGTGGGCGTGGTCAGCGCCGGTGCCGTCGTCTCCGGGATGCGCGGGCCGTCCGTGGTGAAGGGCGTCACCGGTGACACGACACTGGTCGGGCTCTCCGGCCCGGTGCGCGCCGACACGGTCTCCGGGAACCTGGAGGCCCAGGCCGTCACCGGCGACCTCCGGTTCAACTCCGTCTCCGGCGACCTGACCGTCGTCGCGGGCTCCGGCCCCTCCGTGCGGGCCGACTCGGTCAGCGGTTCCATGATCGTCGACCTCGATCCGGAGGGGCCCACCGACGTCAGGCTGACCAGCGTCTCGGGCGAGATCGCCATCCGGCTGCCCCAGCCCGCCGACGCCGAAGTCGAGGCCAACACCGCGAGCGGCACCATCTCCAACGCCTTCGACGGCCTTCGGGTGCACGGCCAGTGGGGCGCTCACAAGATCACCGGCCGCCTCGGCGCGGGCACCGGCAAGCTGCGGGCGACGACCGTCTCCGGTTCGATCGCCCTGCTGCGTCGTCCGCCCAGGGCGGACGACGAGAACGAGGCCGAGGACAAGGCGTGGGACCTCGACGAGACCTCCGCAACGCGTGCGGAGACCGCCGATTCCGGGGCCGGCGCCCCGGCCGACGGCACGACCGACGGCCCGACCGACAAGAAGGTGCTCTGACATGGCCCCCGTCTTCGCCCACGGCCGCCTCCGCCTCTACCTGCTGAAGCTGCTGGACGAGGCCCCGCGCCACGGTTACGAGGTGATCCGTCTCCTGGAGGAGCGCTTCCAGGGGCTGTACGCGCCGTCCGCGGGCACCGTGTATCCGCGTCTGGCCAAGCTGGAGGCCGAGGGTCTGGTCACCCACACCACCGAGGGCGGCCGCAAGGTGTACGCCATCACGGACGCGGGCCGCGCCGAACTGGCCGACCGCAGCGGCGAACTGGCCGACCTGGAGCTGGAGATCCGCGAGTCGGTGGCGGAGCTCGCCGCCGAGATCCGTGCCGATGTGCGCGGCGCCGCGGGTGACCTGCGACGCGAGATGCGGGCCGCGGCCTCCGAGGCGCGACGAGGGACCGCGGCCGGGTCCGCGGGCGCCGGCGCGGGCGCCAAGCCCGGCGGCGAACAGGGCAGCCCCTTCGGGGACTACGGCGAGTACGGCGACAAGGAGTCGTGGCGCGCCGCCAAGGAGGAGATGCGCCGCGTCAAGCAGGAGTGGAAGGAGCAGGCCCGGCGCGCCAAGGACGAGAGCAGGCGAGCCCGCGAGGAGGCCCAGCGGGCCCGCCGCCAGGCCAAGGAGGCGCAGGATCGGGCCCGGGAACAGGCTCAGGAGGAGATGCAGCGCATCGCCCGGCGCGTCCAGGACCAGGTGCAGGACCACTTCGCACGGGGCGACTGGCCGACGGGTGTGCGAGAGGGCCTGACCGAACTGGCCAAGGAGTTCGGCGAGTTCGGAAAGGACTTCGGCTTCGGCGGCCGTGGCCACGGCAACGCCGAGAAGACGGCACCGGCACCTGACTACTCGTACACCCCGGAGGACTTCCCCGCCGAGTACGAACCGTCATGGGCCCATGAGGACCCCACCGGCGAACCGGCCCGCGACCTGGACCGCCTCCTGGACCGCTTCCGGGACGACATCCGCGACGCCGCCCGGGACCACGGAATCACCCCCGACCAGCTCCGCGACGCCCGCCGCCACCTCTCGACGGCAGCGGCACACATCGGGGCACTGCTGCGAGCACCAAAGTCCTGAACCGCGCGCTTCCGTCGGTATTGGGCGACGGGGCCGGGATTCCCTGTCGGTGGGCGACGGGACCGGGGTTCCTGTCGGCTGGGGGCTGCTCCGGATGGGCCGGGGGTTGGCTCCCCGTCGGCCAGGGCTGCTCCGTATGGGGCGGGGGCTTCCCGTCGGCCGGTGGCGCCACATCGGCCGGGGGCTCCCCATCAGCCGGGGTTCCCCGTCGGCCGGTGGTCCCCCGTCAGCCGGGGTGCCCCGTCGGCCGGTGGCCCCGCGTCAGCCGGGGTGCCCCGTCGGCCGGTGGCCCCGCGTCAGCCGGGGTTCCCCGTCGGCCGGTGGCCCCGCGTCAGCCGGGGCTCCCCCGTCAGCCGAGGTGCCCCATCGGCCGGTGGCCCCGCGTCGGCCGGGGTTCCCCGTCGGCCGGTGGCACCACATCGGCCGACGGGAACCCCGTCGCGGAGCCGCCCCATCAGGCGATGGCCCCGCGTCAGCCGGGCTCCCCATCAGCCGATGGCCCCCTGCCAGCCGATTGCCCCCTGCCAGCCGAGGATGCCCCATCAGACAAGGGACCGCCCCCCTCAGCCCGCCTTGGCCTCTCCCTCGCCGTACAGCACACGCGTCAGCCCCTCGTACGTCACGCCGTGGTCGGCGAGGACCTCGGCGGGGACGCCGGGGCGGGCGGTGAGGGCCAGCAGGATGTGTTCGTCGCCGATATGACGGTCACGGCGGGCGACAGCGATACGCAGGGCCTTCTCCAGGGTGTCCTTCGCGCTCCGGCCGAAGGGGCGGCGCCCGAACCGCGCGGGTCCGGAGGCAGGGCGCCTGCCCTTGTCCTGCCGGTCGCCGGACATCGCCCCGACGCCGTGCACCTCCTCGACCCGGGCGACGATCTCCGAGACGTCGATCCCCAGCCCCGCCAGGGCGTCGGCCTCGGCCTGGGACAGTCCGGCGCGCCGCCGCGCCTCGGTCAGCGCCCGCCGTACCGACTCCTTGCGCTCGGCGAGTCCGAGCGCCGCCAGACCGAAGGAGGCGCGAGAGGCCTCCCGGTCCAGCAGGGCGAGCAGCACGTGGTCCGCGCCGACGGACTGCGCCCCCGACCGGTCGGCATGCTCGACCGCCCCTCGCACCACGTCCCGGGCATCCTTCGTGAACCGCTCGAACATCAACGCCTCCCGTACTTCTTGTGCACGGCCTGCCTGCTCACACCGAGTTCCGCGGCGATCTCCTGCCACGACCAGCCCTGATTGCGCGCACTGCGCACCTGCACCGCCTCCAGCTGCTCCACCAGCCTGCGCAGCGCGGCGACGGCCCGCAGCCCGATCCGGGGGTCGCGGTCGCCCGCGCGCTCGGCAAGATCCGTTGCTTCGGTCATGGCGTCAACTTACGTTGACACACCCGACCTGTCAACCGCAGTTGACACGACCAACGGCCGGCCCGGAAAACCGGACCGGCCGTTGGGAAAGAAGAAAGAGCCGTTGACCGACCGCTAACCGTTCGTGAGGACGATCTTTCCGAACTGCCCCCCGGACTCCATCCGTTCGAACCCCTCGCGGGCCCGGTCGAGCGGGAGCACCTCGTCGATGACGGGACGTACGCCGGCGGCGGCGCAGAAGGAGAGCAGGTCCTCCAACTCGTCCTTGGTCCCCATCGTCGACCCCACGACCTTGAGTTCCAGGAAGAAGATCCGGGTCAGCTCGGCGTGCGAGGGCCGGTCGCCGCTGGTGGCACCGGAGATGACGATCGTGCCTCCGGGCTTCAGCGACTTGACCGAGTGCGACCAGGTGGCGGCTCCAACCGTCTCGATCACGGCGTCGACGCGCTGCGGCAGCCGCGCCCCCGACTCCACCGCCTCGACAGCGCCCAGCTCCACCGCCCGCTTCCGCTTGGCCTCGTCCCGGCTGGTCGCGAAGACCCGCAGCCCCGCCGCCTTGCCGAGCACGATGGCGGCCGTGGCGACACCGCCGCCGGCGCCCTGTACGAGCACGGAGTCACCGGGCCGGACGCCGGCGTTCGTAAAGAGCATCCGGTACGCCGTCAGCCAGGCCGTGGGCAGACAGGCGGCCTCCTCGAAGGAGAGTTCCTTGGGCTTGGGCAGGACATTCCAGGTCGGCACGGTGACCTGCTCGGCGAACGTCCCCTGGTAGCGCTCGGTGAGGATGGAGGGGGGCTCCTTCGGGCCGACGCCGTGGCCGGTCCGGCCGATGACGGAGTGCAGGACGACCTCGTTGCCGTCCTCGTCGATACCTGCGGCGTCGCAGCCGAGGATCATCGGCCGTTTGTCCTCCGCGAGGCCGACGCCGCGCAGGGACCAGAGGTCGTGGTGGTTGAGGGAAGCGGCCTTGACGTTGACGACACTCCAGCCGGCACGGGCCTCGGGAGCCGGACGCTCCCCCAACTCCAGGCCGGAAAGCGGCTGGTCGCGGTCGATTCGGGCGGCGTAGACAGCGAACATGACCTTGACGATAGGCTCCGCCGGCGGTGCGGGGAACGGTCGGGCCGTGTGACACTCACCCTCTTCGTTTCCGGCGCCCGGTGTTGGTGCGGGCGTTACTGGGGGCCGCCGCCCCCAGACCCCCGCTGTCGGCCTGAACGGCATCGCCCTCAAGCGCCGGACGGGCTGAAGTACCCCGCCCGGCACCAAGCACCAAACGCACCCGCACCCACCCGCACCCGCCGAACCACCCCAGCCCCGCCTCAAGACGCCCCCACGCCACCCGAACGGACGGGCGGGTGGGTAAAAAAATGGCCCCGCCCAAACGGACGGAGCCATTCAAAGGCACCAAAGGCACGGCACCTCAGCGCCGAGCAACCCCCTCCGCCCGAGCAGCCGCAGCCACCGCGGACGTCACCGCAGGCGCCACCCGCTCGTCGAACGGCGACGGAATCACATAGTCCGCGGCGAGATCGTCCCCGACCACCGACGCCAGCGCCTCGGCCGCTGCCAGCTTCATCCCCTCGGTGATCCGGGAGGCCCGCACCTGCAGCGCCCCCGCGAAGATCCCCGGGAACGCCAGCACGTTGTTGATCTGGTTCGGGAAGTCCGACCGCCCGGTCGCCACGACCGCCGCGTACTTGTGCGCGACATCGGGGTGCACCTCGGGGTTCGGGTTGGCCATCGCGAAGACGAAGGCACCCTCCGCCATCGAGGCGACCGCCGGCTCCGGCACCGTACCGCCGGAAACGCCGATGAAGACGTCGGCGCCCTCCAGAGCGGCCTCCAGCGATCCGGTGATCCCGGCCTTGTTCGTGAAGGAGGCCAGCTCCCGCTTCACGGACGTCAGGTCGTCCCGGTCCCCGGACACGATGCCCTTGCGGTCGGCGACGGCGACGTCCCCGATCCCGGCCTCCACCAGCATCTTCGCGATGGCGACGCCGGCCGCGCCCGCCCCGGAGATGACCGCCCGAAGCTCTCCGATCCCGCGGCCCGTCAGCTTCGCCGCGTTCCGCAGCGCCGCCAGCGTCACGACCGCCGTACCGTGCTGGTCGTCGTGGAAGACCGGAATGTCCAGCCGCTCCTGGAGCTTCCGCTCGATCTCGAAGCACCGCGGCGCCGAGATGTCCTCCAGGTTGACCCCGCCGAAGGACGGCGAGAACCGCACCACGGTCTCGACGATCTCGTCCACATCCGTGCAGTTCAGGGCGATCGGGACGGCGTCCACACCGCCGAACTGCTTGAACAGGATCGCCTTGCCCTCCATCACCGGGAGGGAGGCCTCGGGGCCGATGTCCCCGAGTCCGAGCACGGCCGTACCGTCCGTCACGACGGCGACGACCGACGACTTCCATGTGTAGTCGTGGACCAGGTCCGGCTGCTCGGCGATGGCGCTGCACACCTTCGCCACACCAGGTGTGTACGCCAGGGACAGGTCGTCCTTGTCGCGGACCGGCACGGTGGCCTGCACGGCCATCTTGCCGCCGCGGTGCAGCGCGAACGCCGGATCGAAGGAGTCGAGGGGCTCGGCCCCGGCCTCCTGCTCCGTACTGCTGTCGCTGCGAGGATTGACGATCTCCGCTGCCACTTTGTTCTACCCCTTAGGTCTGCATGGTTTGAGGGTGGCCACTCCTGGTTGAGAAGTGGGCGGGCACCGCGCACGGCCCGGGTCCGACACGTACGGGATACGTACGGGCACATACGCGACGGGCGCGCCGCACACGCGCCCTGAGCCCCGGATGAGGGGTGTAAAGAACCTTCTTACCGGACGGACGGCATCGGCGACGAGTCCATAGCGCAAGGTCACATGCCGGGAAACGACGAGGCCCGGGCAGGTGACATGGATCATGGCGCAAGATCCGGCCCAAGTTCTGGACCGCCCCTTGACGACCGCTCGCACGCCACTGAACCGGCCTCGACCAGGCACGGAGCCGACGCCCGGATCCCGTCACGCACCGAAGATCTTCCGGCCGGAAGGACAGATTCCCGCAGATGGTGCGGTCGGGATGTACCGACCTGGTGCGGTTCGGGGGTCGCCCGTTATCTGATTTTGACATGGCTGCGTCCCTGATTGCCTTCGTCCAAATGGCAAGATGCGGTCATCACACGAGGTCGCGACACTCGAAGACGTGTGCTCTTGTCGACCCAAGCCCCATGGCACCTGCCGAACCCATCGGCGGACTGCCCGCCCCATCGGCAACTCCACCCATCCGCCGGAGGAACCCACCATGACCGCACGCTCCACCCGTCGTACGACCGCAGCGCACTCCCGGCTAGCAGCGGTCGGTGCGATCGCGGTCGCAGGCACCCTGCTGCTCACCGGATGCGGTGACCAGACCAAGGACGAGGACTCGGGCAGCACCACGACCGCGGCCCCGCTGGCCGACAAGCTGCCGCAGGAGATCCGCGACCAGGGCGTTATCAAGGTCGGCTCCGACATCGCCTACGCGCCCGTCGAGTTCAAGGACAGCTCCGGCAAGACGGTCGGTATCGACCCGGACCTCGCCGCCGCGATGGGCAAGCAGCTCGGTGTGACGTTCGACTTCCAGAACGGCACGTTCGACACCCTGATCACGGGTCTGCGCTCCAAGCGGTACGACATCGCCATGTCCGCGATGACCGACACCAAGGACCGCCAGGAGGGCGTCGACCCCGACACCGGCAAGAAGGTCGGTGAAGGCGTCGACTTCGTGGACTACTTCACCGCCGGTGTCTCGATCTACACCAAGAAGGGCGACGACCAGGGCATCAAGACCTGGTCCGACCTCTGCGGCAAGAGGATCGTCCTCCAGCGCGGCACGGTATCCGAGGACCTCGCCAAGGCCGAGGCGAAGAAGTGCACCGGCGGCAAGACCATCGCCATCGAGGCCTTCGACAACGACCAGCAGGCCCAGACCCGCCTGCGCGCGGGCGGCGCCGACGCGGGCTCCTCCGACTTCCCCGTGGCCGCGTACGCCGTGAAGACCTCCGGCGGCGGCAAGGACTTCCAGCTCGTCGGCGAACAGGTCGAGGCGGCGCCGTACGGCATCGCGGTCGCCAAGGACCAGACCCAGCTGCGGGACGCCCTGAAGGCCGCGATGGACGCCGTCATCAAGAGCGGCGAGTACGAGAAGATCCTCACGAAGTGGGGCGCCGAGGACGGCGCCGTCAAGGAAGCCGCCATCAACGGAGGCAAGTGACCGCACGGCCGCGGCCACTGAAAGGCAACATCGGTGACTGTTGACACAGACAAGACGGACGGGCCGGCGGACACCCCGCCGGCCGGCCCGGAGGCCATCAAGGCCATCCCGGTCCGGCACTACGGGCGGTACGTCTCCGCCGTCGTCGCGATCGCGCTGCTCGTCGCGATCGTCTACGCGTTCTCCCAGGGCGACATCAACTGGGGCGCGATTCCCGACTACTTCTTCAACGACCGCATCCTCGGCGGTGTGGGCAAGACGCTCCTGCTGACCGTCCTGTCCATGCTGATCGGCATCGTGGGCGGCATCGTGCTCGCGGTGATGCGCCTGTCGAAGAACCCGGTGACCTCGTCCATCGCCTGGTTCTACATCTGGTTCTTCCGCGGCACCCCGGTCCTGGTCCAGCTCATCGTCTGGTTCAACCTGGGCCTCGTCTTCACCTACATCGACCTCGGTCCGATCTACAAGGACTACTGGTCGAGCTTCATGACACCGCTGCTGACAGCGCTGCTGGGGCTGGGCCTGAACGAGGCCGCGTACATGGCCGAGATCTGCCGCGCGGGCCTGCTCTCGGTCGACGAGGGCCAGACCGAGGCGGCGCACGCGCTGGGCATGAGTCACAACAAGACCTTGCGCCGCATCGTGATCCCGCAGGCGATGCGCGTGATCGTGCCGCCCACGGGCAACGAGGTCATCAACATGCTGAAGACGACCTCGCTGGTGTCCGTGGTCCAGTACTCGGAGCTGCTCCGCGTAGCCCAGGACATCGGCCAGACCTCCGGCGCCCCGGCCGAGATGCTGTTCCTGGCGGCGGCCTGGTACCTGCTGCTGACCTCGGTGTTCAGCGTCGGTCAGTACTATCTGGAGCGGTACTACGCCCGCGGCTCCAGCCGCCAGCTGGCGCCGACACCGCTTCAGAAGGTGAAGGCCAACCTGCTGTCGCTGGGCCGGGCGAAGGGAGGCGTGCGCGCATGACCGACAAGACGAGCGAGACGGACCAGCCCGTGCGGCACTCCACCGTCCCGATGGTCAAGGCCGAGGGCGTCCACAAGTCCTTCGGTCTCCTCGAGGTCCTCAAGGGCATAGACCTGGAGGTGAGGACCGGCGAGGTCTTCTGCCTCATCGGCCCCTCCGGCTCCGGCAAGAGCACGTTTCTCCGGTGCATCAACCATCTTGAGAAGATCAACGCCGGTCGCCTGTACGTCGACGGCGAGCTGGTCGGCTACCGCCAGAAGGGCGACAAGCTGTACGAGCTCAAGGACACCGAGGTCGCGCAGAAGCGGCGGGACATCGGCATGGTCTTCCAGCGCTTCAACCTGTTCCCGCACATGACGGCCATGGACAACGTCATGGAGGCGCCGACCCAGGTCAGGGGCAAGAACCGGGCCGAGGCGAGGGAGCGCGCGCAGCAACTGCTCGACCAGGTCGGCCTGGCCGACAAGGCGAGCAGCTATCCCTCGCAGCTCTCCGGCGGCCAGCAGCAGCGCGTGGCGATCGCCCGGGCCCTCGCCATGGACCCGAAGCTGATGCTCTTCGACGAGCCGACCTCGGCCCTCGACCCGGAGCTGGTCGGCGACGTCCTCGACGTCATGCGCGACCTCGCCGAGTCCGGCATGACGATGATCGTCGTCACCCACGAGATGGGCTTCGCCCGCGAGGTCGGCGACAGCCTGGTCTTCATGGACGACGGTGCGGTGGTCGAGTCCGGCAGCCCGCGGGACGTCCTGACGAACCCGCGGCACGAGCGGACGCAGGCCTTCCTGTCCAAGGTGCTGTGACGTTTCGCTGAAAGAGCTCAAAGAGCTCGAGCAAGGGGGCGGTACGGAGACTTCCGTACCGCCCCTTTCCGAACCGCCTCTTGCCGTTCGGTACGCTCCGGCGCTACTTCAACGCGAGCAGCAGCGTGTCCGAAGGCGAGCACCACACCGGCCGCGCCTCGCCGAAGCCCTTCTCGCGCAGCACGCGCGCGTGCCACTCCGGGGAGGGCGTGTCGCCCGCGGCGTGCTCGCCGTAGATCTCGAAGCGCTGGGCGGTGGGCTCGGCGAGGACCGGGTCCTTGCCGGCCAGCTGCCACCACTCGGCCCAGTCCAGGGCGCCGTCCCGCTTGGCCTGATCCATGCGGGCGTGCCGCTGGGCCCGCTCGGCCGCGTTGATCCGGGGCGTGGACTCGTCGATCATGTGGTCCGCGTTCATGAAGACACCGCCGTCGCGGACGAGCTCCGCGATCTGACCGTAGAGGGCCGCGAGGGGTTCGCTGTGCAGCCAGTGAAGGGCCGTGGCGGTCAGAACGGCGTCGTACGAGTCGTACGGCAGCTTCGCGGGCCAGTCGGGGTCCTTGAGGTCGGCGGTGACGAAGGAGACCCGCTCGTCGCCCGCGAAGGTGCCGCGGGCGATGGCGAGGAGCGCCGGGTCGAGGTCGACGCCGGTGCTGGTGGCCTGCGGGAACCGGTCGAACAGCCGGGCCGTGATACTGCCCGTGCCGCACGCGAGGTCCAGGACGCGCGGCGCGGTGCCGACGAGGGCCTCGACCATGTCGAGCATGATCCGGAAGCGTTCCTCCCGGTCCGGCAGGTACCACTCCTGCTGCCGGTCCCAGCTCTCCTGCCAGGCCGGCCAGTCGGCACCGGCGGTGCTGGTGCCCGTGTCCGTGTTCGCATCCATCATGGAACCCCTCCGTCGCGCGATGTCACGCCATACAGGTCACGCCAATACAGGCCACGCCATACAGGCCACGTAATGCATGTCACGTAATACCCTGGAAGCACGACCGGCTGTTACCCGACCGCACCACGACCCTAGAGCGCCTCCGTAAGGACTACAAGTGGAACTGGCCTATTACTCGGACTACGCTGTACGCCTCGTCAACAGCGAGGAACCGGCCCGGGGCAAGGACACACTGACCTCGGTCGAGGCGATCCACGGCCTCTTCGGCGGCAACGAGGGGGTGGCCCGGCGCGCCACGGACGCGGACGTCACCCGTTTCCGGGGCGTACGGGCCCGGCTGCGGGCGGTGTTCGAGGCCGCGGACACGGGCAACGAGACGCTGGCGGTGGACCTGTTGAACTCCCTGCTCCTGGAGTTCCCGGTGAGCCCGCAGATCTCCGGCCACGACTACCGGGACGACGAGGGCCGCCCGCTGTGGCACATGCACCTGGCGGACCACCCGTCCAACGCGACCGCCGGCTACGCGGCCATAGCGGCGATGGGCCTGGCCTTCCACCTGACGGAGTACGGCGTGGACCGCCTGGGCCTGTGCGAGGCGGCGCCGTGCCGCAACTCCTACCTGGACACGTCCACGAACCGCTCCCGGCGCTACTGCTCCGACCGCTGCGCCACCCGCGCCAACGTGGCGGCCTACCGCGCCCGGAAGCGCCTTGAGGCGGACCGGTCGGACAGGACGAGCCTGGCGGCCGAGAGCGCCCAGCGCGCGACGGCGAACGGCGAACGCTGATCCGCCCGACGCGGCCGGTAGCGGAAGCGGACCTTGCCCAGGACCAGTTCGTCGGGCACGATCCCGTAATCCGTACTGTCGCCACCGGCGTACGCGTTGTCCCCGAGCACCCACCAGCCGCCCTCACGGCGCTCCGTCGCCCGCTTGACGACGAGCAGGTCCTGCTGGAACGGATGGCGCAGGACGACCACGTCACCGGGCCTGATCCGGGCCCCCCACTGCACGACGAGCTGATCCCCGTGGCTGAGCGTCGGCACCATGGACGGCCCCGTCACCTCGGCCAGCCCGAAAGGCAGTACGGCCCCCTTGCGCTCGGTCTCCTGCGACAGCTCCGGCATCACCCGGCACCTCCCCGATTCATCCTCCACCAGTCCCAGTCTCACCCCGGACTTTTGCCCTAAGCCCATGGGGGCACCCGCGAAATCCCCTCCCTCAGGGAGTAATGTCCCACCTGAGAAGACGATCACGAGGAAGGATTGCTACATGCTTTCCCGCCTGTTCGCCCCCAAGGTCAAGGTCAGCGCCCACTGCGACCTGCCGTGCGGCGTGTACGACCCGGCCCAGGCCCGCATCGAGGCGGAGTCGGTCAAGGCCGTCCAGGAAAAGATGGCCGGCAACGACGACCCGCACTTCCAGGCACGCGCCACCGTCATCAAGGAGCAGCGTGCCGAGCTGGCCAAGCACCACGTCTCCGTACTGTGGAGCGACTACTTCAAGCCCCCGCACTTCGAGAAGTACCCGGAGCTGCACCAGCTGGTCAACGACGCCCTGAAGGCCCTCTCGGCCGCCAAGGGTTCCACTGACCCGGCCACCGGCCAGAAGGCCCTGGACTACATCGCCCAGATCGACAAGATCTTCTGGGAGACCAAGAAGGCCTGACCACAAGTCAGCCTCCCCGACCGGCGATCGGTGCACCATCGCGGGTCGACGGGCATCCCGAAGGGGCTCGGTCGGATCACTCCGGCCGGGCCCCTTCGAGGTTTCCCAGCAGGGTCACGCACAGCACCTCAGATCCGCCCACGCCCGGGTACGAGGCCATGTGCGCGATGACCGGCTCTGGATCGCGGACCGTGATGGTGCCGGGGAGTTCGATCGTCTCCACACTGCCCTGGACTGACCGTACGGTGGCGAAGGTGAGAGACGGCTCGCCAAACGGTAGCCTCTTTGGCAGTGAGGGGCGCGGGGGACAAGGGGCTGCGGGTGCAGTTGAAGCTTGAGTTCCGAGACATGCGGGTGCCGGAGGCCGAGTTGCGGTCGCTGCACATGTGGCTGATGGCGGACCCAGTCGCCCGCCGCCATGCGAAGCCGACGCTCGGTACTTCACGATCCTTGCCACCAGGTGCTCAGGGCAACACAGTTGACCTGGTGTCGCTCGTGGTGACCTCTGGTTTCAATGCCGCGTCGCTCGCCATGTCGCTGGTCGCCTGGCGCGCGACACGTCCGCAGCGTCCGACCGTGACCGTGGATCGCCCCGGCGGTCCGACGATCACGATCTCGGACTCCTCCCCCGAAGAGGCCCGGCGTCTCATCGAGTTGTTGGTCGACGACTCCGGCGGCACCGGCGAGCCCGACGACTTCGGCGGTTCCGGGGGCCCGGATGGCCTCTCCGCCTGATCCCTCCGCCTCACGAGCGGTGCTCATAGGCGCCGGCTCCTACGAGACGCTCGACGGCGTGCCCGCCGTGGCGCACAGCGCGGAGACGCTCGGGAGCCTCTTCACCCAACAGGACATCTGGGGGCTTCCACCCGACCATTGCCGCGTGGTGCTGAACCCTCAGACCCCGCGGCAACTGTCCAAACCGGTGGCCGAGGCGGCCCAGGGGGCAACGGACACGCTGGTCGTCTACTACGCGGGACACGGTCTCATCGAGCCCCGAACAGGCGAGCTTCACTTGGCCGTCGGGGACAGCGACTGGATGTCGGTGCACGACACTGCGGCGCCGTATGAGTGGATCCGGCGTTCGATCGAGCAGAGCCCCGCCGCCCGGAAGATCGTCGTGGTCGACTGCTGCTACAGCGCACGGGCCTTCGGTGTGCAATCGGCCGACGCCGGCACTGTTCTCGAAGTGGAAGGCACCTATCTACTCGCCGCCTCCGCCGAGAACGCCGTAGCGATCGCGCCCCCGGGCGAGCAGTACACGGCGTTCACCGGCGAACTGATCAGGTTGATCAGCAACGGGGTGCTGGAGGGCGGCGAGTTCCTCGACCTGGACACCGTCTACACGAAGCTACGCCTCGAACTCAGCATGAGGGGAAGACCCGAGCCCCACCGTCTGTGCCGCAACAGCCTGGGCAGAGCGCCCTTCATTCGGAACGTGGCGTACGAGCCGTTACCGACGGCGTCACGGCCCAGCTGGAGTACATGGACGGCCAGTCATACGACCAGCACCAATGCCTCGACGGACGCCACGGAGTCCGAGCCCTACATCCGTCTCGCCACCCTGCGGAGCCTGCTGGACCAGCTGATCCAGCAGCTCTCCCCTGCCCAGAGCCTCGCCGACACCCTTCAGACCGTCACCGTCGGGGTCGTCGTCGGCCTCGGCTACGAATTGGCCACCCTCAACCTCGTACGGCCGGACGGAGACCTCGTTGTCGCGGCCTTCGCGGGTAACGAACGCGCCGAGGCCCTGATCACGGGCCGCGTCGGCTCGCGCGCGTCGTGGGAGCGCCGTCTCTCGATGGGCGAGGCGTGGGGCGATCTGCGGTTCATCCCTCATGCAGAGGGCCGGGTGCTCGATGACGACGACGTGCCGCAGTGGCACACCGAGGGACTAGTGCCGAAGTTCGACGACGAGTGGCACCCCAGTGACCGGCTCTTCGCGCCCCTGTACTCCGTCGGCAGCCAGGGTCGGCAGGACCTCATCGGTGTCATCTCCGTCGACCGGCCGCGCAACGGACGTCGCCCCGGTGCCTGGGGGAGGGAAGCGCTCCAGATGTACGCCGCCCATGCCTCGGTTGCCATCGCCAACGCCCAGCTGAAGGCGAACATGAAACGTGCGCTGGCTCGTCTGGAGCGCGAGCAGCACGCACTCCGCGCCAGCGAGACCTCCTTCCGGGAAGCCTTCGAGTACGCACCCTCGGGCATGGCGTTGACCGAGCTGTTCGACGAACAGCCGGGCAGAGTCATACGTACGAACGACGCTCTGTGCCACATGCTGGGCAGATCGGCCACGGAAATGCGCCGCTGTACCTTCTCCGATCTCGTCCATCCCGAGGACGGGAACACCTTGCTGGCAACACCCGCCAGAGGAGGGAGAGCAGAGCTGCGGCTCGCCCACCGGGACGGCACATACGTATGGGTTTCCCTCCGAAACAGCGTCATCCCCGACAACACCTCCGCGCCGGCCCTCCTTCTCGTCCACGTCCACGACATCGAGGAACTGAACTGGCACCGGTCCCGAGGCTCTGCCGGTCTCACGTGACGGGCCGGTGCTGGACAGCGAGACAGTCGGACCGAAGGTGACCTGCGCACGGGTCACCGGCCGGTTGGATTGATCCACACCCCCGAAGGGGCGCGTCAGTGGAACTGCGGCACGATCAGATAGATCCCGTACACCACCACCGCCGCACACGCGACAAAGCACAACCCGGCCTGGGCGAGACCGACGGCCGATGTGCCACCCCCACCACCGCCACCACCGCCACCCCCCGCCCGGGCCCCCTCGAAGCGGGCAAGGCCCAGGATGCCGAGGGCGAAGACGACGACCACCGCGACGGTGACGCCGATGCTCACCGCGGCGACCTGGCCCAGTGCGGTCCAGTCGAGACTCATGCGTGAACTCCAGTGGCTCAGGCGGCCGTACCGACGTGTGTCGGCTCGGCGTCGCGGAGGGTGACCTCGTGGGTGTCGTTGACGTTGTTCGCGTGCACCGGGTTGCGGCGGGAGACGGCCACGATGCCCGCGGCGACGGCCGCACCGACCAGGGCTACGACCACCGTGCCGGCGTTCCCGCCGTGCTTGACCGCGCTCGCGGAGATGCCGCCGACCAGCGCGGCCGCGGGCAGCGTCACCAGCCAGGCGATCACCATGCGGCCCGCGACGCCCCAGCGCACCTCCGCCAGCCGCCGCCCCAGCCCCGCGCCGAGGATGCTGCCCGAGGCGACCTGTGTGGTGGACAGGGCGAAGCCGAGGTGGGCGGAGGTCAGGATGACGGTGGTGGACGCCGTCTCCGCGGCGAAGCCCTGCGGCGACTGGATCTCGGTCAGGCCCTTGCCCATGGTGCGGATGATCCGCCAGCCGCCGAGATACGTGCCGAGGCCGATGGCCAGTCCCGCGGACGCGATCACCCACACCGGCGGACCGGCGTCGTGGCCGAGCGCGCCCGCCGAGATCAGGGTCAGCGTGATGACGCCCATGGTCTTCTGCGCGTCGTTCGTGCCATGGGCCAGGGAGACCAGCGAGGCCGACGCGATCTGGCCGAGCCGGAAGCCCTTGGTGACCGTCTGCTTGCGGGCGCGGGCCGTGAGCTTGTAGGCCAGGTAGGTCGCCAGCAGCGCCGCGACGCCGGCCACGAGCGGCGAAGCCACCGCCGGGATCAGTACTTTCTCGATCACCTTGTCGAAGTGCACGCCGTGGGAACCGGCCCCGACCCAGACCGCCCCGATCAGCCCGCCGAACAGCGCGTGCGACGAACTCGACGGCAGGCCGACCAGCCACGTCAGCAAATTCCACAGGATGGCCCCGACCAACCCGGCGAAGATCATCCCTGGGGTGACGAGGGTGTCGTCCACGATGCCGCCGGAGATCGTCTTGGCGACCTCGGTGGACAGGAAGGCGCCGACCACATTGAGAATCCCACTGATCAGTACGGCGGTTCTCGGCCCCAGTGCCCCCGTGGCGATGGACGTGGCCATCGCGTTGGCCGTGTCGTGGAACCCGTTGGTGAAGTCGAAGGCGAGCGCCGTGACGATGACGACGGCCACCAGGAACGTGATGTGGTCCATTCCGCAATGCAAACAAGTGCAGGCCAACCCCCGGCGAACTGGAGGCAAAGGCTGTTCCAGGTCCACGCGCGCGTGTGGTGGAGGGCGTGGCATGCTGGCGCGGTGACCCTCGAGGACCTGGTCCGACTGCGCCGGGCACGCGACCGGATGGACCGCGAGTACGCCGAGCCCCTCGACATCCCGGCGCTCGCGCGCACCGCCCTGATGTCGCCGGGCCACTTCCAGCGCAGCTTTCGCGCCGAGTTCGGCGAGACGCCGTACGGCTATCTCATGACCCGCCGTATAGAACGCGCCAAGGCCCTCCTGCGGCGCGGCGATCTGACCGTCACCGAGGTGTGCCTCGCCGTGGGCTGTACCTCGCTCGGTTCCTTCAGCTCCCGCTTCACCGAGCTGGTCGGCGAGACGCCGAGCGCGTACCGGGCCCGCTCCCACGAGGCGGGCGCGGCGATCCCGGCGTGCGTGGCGCGGACGTACACCCGGCCCAGACGGTCCTAATCTGCGGGGCATGGACCTGAAACTCAAACAGTGTTTCCTCGCCGTCGACGACCACGACAAGGCGATCGCCTTCTACCGGGACGTACTGGGCCTGGAGATCCGCAACGACGTCGGGTTCGAGGGGATGCGGTGGGTGACCGTCGGCTCGCCGCTCCAGCCCGACGTGGAGATCGTGCTGGAGCCGCCCGGCGCGAACCCGGACTTCTCGCCCGCCGACCGGGAGGCGATGGCCCGGCTGCTGGCCAAGGGGGTGCTGCGCGGGGTCATCTTCACCACCGCCGACTGCGACGCCCTGTTCACCCGGGTCGAGGAGTCCGGCGCGGACGTGGTCCAGGAGCCGATGGACCAGCCGTACGGGGTGCGGGACTGCGCGTTCCGCGATCCGGCGGGGAACATGCTGCGGTTCCTGGAGCGGTCCGGCGACTGAAAGCCGGGCGGAAACCGAAATTCGGGCGGAATCCGGGCTTCGCCGATCTACGATCGCCGCCATGAGCCGACCCGTGCTGTGGACCTACGCCTTCATCGACCGGCCCGTCGAAGTGTTCGCCCAGGCCTGCGAGTTCTGGACCGCGGTGACGGACACGCGGCTGTCCGGACTCCGGGGTGAACGACAGGAGTTCGTGACTCTCCTGGCGGACGGGGCCGACGCCTGTGTGAAGGTCCAGGGAGTCGTCGAGGGCGACGGCGGCGCGCATCTCGACTTCGCCGTGGCCGACGTACCGGAGTTCGTCGCCTCGGCGCTGCGGCTCGGCGCGCGGACGGTGGCCGATCACGGCTCGTTGGTCGTCCTGCGCTCCCCGGCAGGGCAGTTGTTCTGCGCGGTGCCGTGGCACGGCGAGTCGGTACGGCCGCCCGTCGCGCACGGCAGCCGGCTCGACCAGGTGTGCCTCGACATCGCGCCTTCGTCCTACGACGCCGAAGTCGCCTTCTGGAGCGGCCTGCTGCCCGACTGGGTGTCCCTGCCCGGCTCCCTCCCCGAATTCCACGTGGTGAAGCCGCCGACCGGGCTGCCGATCCGCATCCTGCTGCAACGGCTCGGCGAGGAACGCCCCGTCCGCGCCCATCTCGACCTCGCCTGCGCCGACATCGAGGCGACCCGCACCGCTCACGAGGGGCTCGGGGCGACGGCGGTCGCCCGCGGCCGACACTGGACGGTGCTGCGCGATCCGGTTGGCGGCACGTACTGCCTGACGGGGCGCGATCCGGAGACGGGCGGGCTACCCAGCCGTGGAGATCGCGCAGAGGACGACCGACCTGCCGTTCTCGTCGGGCGTGGGACTCGGGCACAGGGTCCCCCACTCTTCGGGCAGTGAAGGCCTGGGGCTCGGTTCCTCCCGCTCCCCCGAGTACGGCGCCGTCGGCTCCGCCGCGTCCTGGAGCCACAGGGTCAGGCCACCCCCGACAGCCACGGCGACCACCCACACCACCACGGCCCATCGCCACATCCGGCGGCGTCTCTCTCCCGCACCCGTCATGCCCATGTCTCCCGCACCCGCACCCCGCATGGCGTCAAACTAGCCCCTCAGCCGCGCAGTCGCGCCGCCCGCGCCGCCCGCGCCGCCCGCGCCCGCAAGTAGCGCTGCTCCGGCAGGCTCAGGGTCTTGGCAGCCGCCGACTCGTAGGCGGCGCGGGCCTCTTCGTACGCGCCCGCGCGCTCCAGGAGGTGGCCCCGGACCGCGTCCAGACGATGGCCCCCGCTCAACTCGTCCTCCAGCGAGCCCAGTTCGGCCAGGCCCGCGCGCGGACCGTGGACCATGGCGACGGCGACCGCGCGGCCCAGCCGTTCGACCGGACCGGGGACCAGGCGCACCAGGACGTCGTACAGGCCGAGGATCTCCCGCCAGTCGGTGGCCTGCGCGGACGGCGCCTCGCCGTGCACCGCGGCGATGGCCGCCCGCACCTGGTAGGGGCCCGCGGGTCCCCGGCTCAGCGCCCGGGTGACCAGCGCGACGCCCTCCTCGATGGCCGCCTTGTCCCAGCGGTCGCGGTCCTGTTCGTCGAGCGGGATCAGTTCGCCGTGCGGGCCGCTGCGCGCGTCGCGGCGGGCGTCGGTGAGCAGCATCAGGGCCAGCAGGCCGGTCACTTCGCCGGTGTCGGGCAGCAGACGGTGGACCGCGCGGGTCAGGCGGATCGCCTCGCCGGCGAGGTCGCGCCGCTGGAGGGAGGGGCCGGAGGTCGCCGTATGGCCCTCGTTGAAGATCAGATAGAGGGTGTGCAGGACGGCGGGCAGGCGCTCCACCCAGTTGTCCGGCCGTCCGAAGCGCACCCCGCGCACCTTCTGCTTGGCCCGGCTGATCCGCTGGGCCATGGTCGCCTCGGGGACGAGATACGCCCGGGCGATCTCCGTCGTCGTCAGACCGCCGACCGCGCGCAGCGTGAGCGCGATCTGCGCGGGCGGGGTCAGGTCCGGATGGCAGCACAGGAAGAGCAGGGAGAGGGTGTCGTCCTCCCGGGGCGCCCGGTCCCGGGTGACGAACGCGTCGCGCGGGGTCAGCGCCGCCACCCGCTCCTCCCGCGCCCGCCGCGCCTCCTCGGCCCGCAGGGCGTCGGTCAGCCGCCGCGAGGCCACCCTGATGAGCCACCCGCGTGGGTTGTCCGGCACCCCTGCCGACGGCCACTGCCCGGCCGCCGCGAGCAGCGCCTCCTGTACGGCGTCCTCGGCGGCGTCGAAGTGGCCGTACCGCCGCAGCAGCGCGCCGAGGACCTGCGGCGAGTGCCGGCGCAGCAGGTCCTCGATCTCGGTCGTGCCCCTCACGGTCTCCTCAGCCGATGTCCCCGCCGCCTTCCTGGATGGGCCGGATCACCACGGGGTAGTTGGGCGCGCCGGCGGGCTGCGGGCAGCGGGTGACGCGCTCGGCGATCTCGGTGACCCGCTCCAGGCTCTCGCACTCCAGCACCCAGTAGCCGGCCATCAGCTCCTTCGTCTCGCTGTACGGGCCGTCGGTGATCACGGCCTTGCCGTCCTCGCCCAGCGTGACCAGGCGCGTCTTCGCGGGCTCGGTCAGCCCTTGCCCGTCGACCATCTCACCGGTCTCGGCGAGGTCGTCGTTGATCGCGCCCATGTAGGCGTACATCGCCTGCACGTCCTGCTCGCTCCAGGCCGGGGAGCCGGGGGACGCCTTGCCGGCCATCGCCTCGTAGTCCGCCTGTGTGCCCTGCACCATGACCAGGTACTTCGCCATGAGTCCGCTCCTTCGGCTGCCTTCGGTTGCGCCCTCTTGCGGGGGCTCTCACAGGGGACGTCGGAGCCGGTCCGGGGTTCTCGACACGTTTCAGGATTCTTTCTCGGCGGATCTCGGGGACTCGACCGTGGGAGGGGCCGCCGACCGGGTCCCAGCTGTCTGTGGGCCCACCTTTCGAGCCTCACTCTTGGGCTCGGCGCCTTCCGCCCCCTCCTCGCCGTACGCCTCGCACTCGGGGTTGCGGCACGGGCCGGGAACCCACTCCGGCACCCACGCGCCCAGCGTCTTGTGCCGCCGGATGATCGTATCGACGGGCTGTCCGCAGACGGGACAGACATGTTCGTCGCTGTCCATGTCTTCAGGGTAGGGCGAAGGGGGCGTCAGCGCTCTCTGCTGTACGTCCGCACCAGCGTCCCGTTAGTGACAGGCACGCACGTCGTCGAACTCGAACACGATCAGGTACGACTTGACGACCCGGTTCGTCGGACGTACTCGCGCAGGTGGGCGCAGGGGCCGGCCCCGGCAGCCCTGAGCGCCGGGCCGCGCTCGTCGACGCCGGGGGCGAGGTGCTCGCGCGCGAGGGGGTGCGTGGGCTGGCATTCCGCGCGGTGAACACCCAGGCGGGGGTGCCGGCGGGCACGGCCTCGGACTACCTCACCGACCGCGACGACCCGCTGCGACCCGCTGCGACCCGCTGCGACAGACCAACGCTCAGCCGCACCAGCCGCTCGCCCACCCACAGCCGCAGAACGACGCCCGACGGCGCCGGTTACCTCGCCCTCCTGGAAGATGCCCCTGCACACCACCCGCCGCCCCGAGCCCCGAACTGTGGGCCCTCCGCCAAGTCGGTGCGCGGGGACCTGGAGTACGGCATGGAGTTCCACCCCGAGGCCACCCTGCCCGGCGGCGACGAGACCGTCACCGTGCTCTGTCTCGCGATGCTCGGGCTGATCCTGGAGCACCTGCCCCTGCCGGGCGTCCTGGACGGCGTCCTGCCCAAGGTGTGCGTCCCGGAAGGGCTGGTGGGGCTCATGGGGCTGGTGGAGCTGGTGGAGCGGATCGTGGAGTCGGTGGTGCCGGAGAGCCCGAACGCTAACGGGCCTGCGGCTCGCGCCACATCGGCCACATGCGCGGGCCGTCCGGCAGGTCGAGGGGGCGGCCGGTGAGCTCGAAGCCGAGCCGCTCGTACAGGTTCCGGCTGCGGGCGTTGCTCGCCTCGAGGTAGGCGGGCAGCCCCTCGCGGTCGCAGCGGTCGAGGACCGGCGCGATGAGCGCGGTGCCGAGGCCCTCGCCCTGGCGCTGGGGTGCGACGCCGATCATCCACAGGTAGGCGTGGGCCCGGTCCGCGGGGTGGACACCGGCCGTGAGCCTGCCGATCAGCTCGATGCGTTCGTTGCCGGGGTCGACGGCCTCGCGTATCCGGGCCGGGCTCTCGTCCTCGGCGGGGTCGGCCGCGTGGTCGTCCGCCGGCACGGACAGCCACAGTGCGCAAGCCGTGCCGTCCTCGGTGAGGTCGACGCGTCCGTCGGCCAGCACGATGTCGGTGAACGCGGCCATCAGCCCCGCATGCCTCGCACGGCGGTACTCCTCGCCGGGAAGGACCCACACGCTGACCGGATCGTCCCGGAAGGCCTCGTCCAGGAGCCGGACGACCAGCTCCCGGTCGCCCTCGCCCGCCGTCCGGATCGCCACTCCCATGTCCCCGCCCTCGCAGCCAACCGGTTTGCCAGTACGGCCGTTGAGCCTATCCGCTAGCCCCATCCGATAGCCGCACCCAGTAGCCCCATCCGGTAGCGACGCCAAGGCGGGGCCCGCACACCGTGGGGATGTGCGGGACCCACCGGGCCGGAGTCGTCGCAGAGTGTGGCCGTGCCGTGTCAGGAGCCGCACGGCCGCGGTGACTCCGGGGTCTCGGCGCCGGACGTCCTCCCCGCCTATGGGACGCCCGTCAACTGCTGCGCCGGGTCACGAACTCGGCCAGCGAGAGCAGTCCGCCCGCCGCCTCCGGGTCGGACACCGCACGGGCCAGTTCCTGCATCGCGCGGGCCATCCGGTCGGCCGCCTGACCCTGCGCCCAGTCACGGCCGCCCGCCCGCTCGACGGCCAGTGCCGTGCGGTCGAGCCCCTCCTCGTCCCCCTTCTCGTACGGCATCTCGTACAGTTCGGCGAGTTCGACGGCCGCCGGCGTGCCGGAGGCGAGCGCCGCGACCACCGGCAGCGACTTCTTGCGGGCCGCGAGATCCGCCCCGGCCGGCTTGCCGGTACTGCGCGGATCGCCCCATATGCCGATCACGTCGTCGATGAGCTGGAAGGCGAGCCCGGCCTCACGGCCGAACGCGTCCAGGGCCTCGACGTCCTCGTCCACGGCGCCCGCGTACAACGCGCCGATGGCGCAGGCGCAACCGAGCAGCGCCCCCGTCTTGGCCTCGGCCATGACCAGCACCTCGTCGAGGGTGACCTCGCGGGGGCCGAGCCGTTCCATGGCCGTGTCCGCGTGCTGGCCGGCGCACAGTTCGACGACACAGTCCGCGAGCCGGGCGGCGGCCTGCGCCGACGCCGGATGCGGATCCTCCGCGAGCAGCCGCAGGGCCAGTGCCTGGAGGGCGTCCCCCGCGAGGATCGCGTCGGCGTCGCCGAACACCGTCCAGGCGGTGGCCCGATGTCGCCGGGTGGTGTCCCGGTCCATCACGTCGTCGTGCAGCAACGTGAAGTTGTGGACCAGTTCCACCGCCGTGGCCGCCCGCACCGCCGCGGCCCGAGCCCGCTGTCCGCCGAGCGCGGCGGCCGCGGTGAGGACGAGCGCGGGGCGGATCGCCTTGCCCGCGTTGCCCGCCGCCGGTGTGCCGTCCGCGTGCTCCCAGCCGAAGTGGTAGAGCGCGACACGGCGCATGGAGCCGGGTAACGACTCGATCGCGGAGCGCAGTTCGGGGTCGACCGTTGCCCGGGACTGCTCCAGGATGAGCGCCGCCTCTTGCCCGTCGAGCGGATGCCCGGTGGGCTGCGGATGGCCGGTGGACTGCGGATGCCCGGTGGAGTGCTGCTTCGTCTCCGCCATGAACTCGGCCATGGTGTCCCCCTCGGAGAGTCCGCGGACGGTGGCACCTGTGCCGTGACCGACCGCATACGACCGGGGTGTACCCGCCCCGAGGGGCGGGGACACGGCCTTCAGGTGCGGAAACGTCACCTCCAGCGCCCGATCTCGACGTTCTCCAGCACACCGAGCGCGTCCGGCACGAGGACCGCTGCCGAGTAGTAGGCCGTCACCAGGTACTTGATGATCGCCTGCTCATTGATGCCCATGAAGCGCACGGACAGGCTCGGCTCGATCTCGTCCGGGATGCCGGCCTGCTGGAGGCCGATGACACCTTGGTCGGCCTCGCCGGTACGCATGGCGATGATCGAGGTCGTGCGCTCCTCGGTGACCGGGATCTTGTTGCACGGGAAGATCGGCACACCGCGCCAGGTGGGGATGCGGTTGCCGCCCATGTCGATGGTCTCGGGGACGAGTCCGCGCTTGTTGAGCTCGCGGCCGATCGCGGAGATCGCGCGCGGGTGGGCGAGCAGCAGCTTGGTGCCGCGCCGCCTGCTGAGCAGCTCGTCCAGGTCGTCGGGGCTGGGCACGCCGTCGTGCGGCTGGAGCCGCTGGTCGTACTCGCAGTTGTTGAGCAGCCCGAACGCGCGGTTGTTGATGAGCTCGTGCTCCTGGCGCTCCTTCAGCGCCTCGACCGTCAGCCGGATCTGCTGCTCGGTCTGGTTCATCGGCTGGTTGTACAGGTCGGCCACGCGCGAGTGGATGCGCAGCACGGTCTGGGCGATGCTCAGCTCGTACTCGCGGGGCCGGGCCTCGTAGTCGACGAAGGTGTGCGGAATGTCCGGCTCGCCGTCATGTCCCGCCGCGAGGTCGATCTCCTTCTCGCCGTACTTGTTGGTGCGCTGCGAGGGGATCGCCGCCCGCAGCTCCTGAAGGTGCTCGCTCAGGGAGTCGGAGCGCTCCGCGACCTGCTCGACATCCTGGCGGGGCAGCACGAGGACCGTGCACGCGGTGCTCGCACGGGCCGTGTATTCCCAGATGGCGTCGGAGTCGAGCAGCGCCTGGTCGCCGAGGTACGCCCCGTCGGCGAGGACTCCGAGGGATTCGTCATCGCCGTACGGGCCCGTGCCGAACTTCTCCACCCTGCCGTGTGCCAGCAGGTACACCTCGTCGGTCGGACTGCCGAAGGAGGCGATCACGTCCCCCGAGGCGAACTCCCGCTGCTCGCAGCGCCGGGCGAGTTCGGTGAGCACCTCCTCGTCCTCGTACGACCGCAGCGCGGGCAGCTCGCGCAGCTCCCCCGGGATCACCTCGACGCGGTCGCCGGTCTTCACGAACGTCACCCGGCCGTCACCCACGGCGTAGGTCAGCCGCCGGTTCACCCGGTACGTGCCGCCCTGCACGTTCACCCAGGGAAGCATGCGCAGCAGCCAGCGGGAGCTGATCTCCTGCATCTGGGGTACGGACTTGGTGGTGGTGGCCAGGTTCCGCGCGGCCGCCGTGCCGAGACTCTGCTGCGGCCGGTCCTGCTCGGTGCGGATCTCTTCGCCTACCGACATAAGGAATTGCCCTCCCGGTCGTACACGGCACTGATCTGCGCCGCGCATCGATGTGCGGGAGCAAGCCTTCCAGGACAGAGCGTGCTGATGCTATTACCCGAAAGAGCGGGAATGGATCACCGGTGACTGGGCACATGCGCGATTTCGCCCGCGTCGGCTCCCGTCCGGGCGAGCGGAATGATCTTGTCCGAATCGGCTCGCACACTGTGCGAACGAGGAGTCCGGATCGTCCGAATCCGGTACAAGCACCGGTAGGAGACGGCCGCGCACGGCGGTCGGCGCGCAGCGCGAAGGAGGGGGCCATGGCCTCACCCATGTCCGCGAGCAGGTTCCTGGCCGCACTGAAGGCGGAGGGGCTCACCGTCGTCGAGGTGGGCGACTGGGAAGACCACAACCGCAACCACAAGGGACCCTGGGGACCCGTCCACGGCGTGATGATCCACCACACGGTGACCAAGGGCAGCGAGCGGACGGTGAAGCTCTGCCGGGACGGCCACAAGGCCCTGCCGGGGCCGCTGTGCCACGGCGTCATCACCAAGGACGGCAGAGTCCACCTCGTCGGCTACGGCCGGGCCAACCACGCGGGCCCCGGCGACGACGACGTACTGCGCGCGGTGATCGCCGAGAAGGCGCTGCCGCACGACAACGAGGCCAACACCGACGGCAACCGCCACTTCTACGGCTTCGAGTGCGAGAACCTAGGCGACGGGGAGGACCCCTGGCCGGCCGCCCAGCTGGAGGCGATCGAGAAAGCCGCCGCCGCGATCTGCCGCCACCACGGCTGGTCGGAACGGTCGGTCATCGGGCACCGGGAGTGGCAGCCGGGGAAGGTGGATCCGCGCGGCTTCACAATGGCGTCGATGCGGGAGCGGATCCGGGACCGGCTGAAGTGACGGCAGCCGGAGTTGCGGCGTGACAATGGTGCCGTGACCAGCCTCGCCACCCTACGCCCCCGGCTCCCGTCACCCCTGCGGGAGGTCGAGGACCCCCGTTTCAGCCGCCACGGCGTCCGGCTGCTGCTGAAGCGCGACGACCTCATCCACCCGGAGCTGATCGGCAATAAGTGGCGCAAGCTCGCGCCGAACCTCGCGGTCGCGGCCGGCCGTACCGTCGTCACCTTCGGCGGCGCGTACTCCAACCACCTGCGCGCCACGGCCGCCGCGGGCCGTCTCCTCCAACTGCCCACCGTGGGCGTGGTCCGCGGCCAGGAACTGGCCCACCGCCCGCTGAACCCGTCGCTGGCCCGGTGCGCGGCCGACGGCATGCGGCTGCACTTCGTCGACAGATCGACGTATCGCCGCAAGACCGAGCCGGGCACGCTGGCGGCCGTGCTGCGCGCGGTGGACGCCGAGGGGGCGTACGTCGTCCCGGAGGGCGGCAGCAACGTCCATGCCGTACGGGGATGCCGTGCGCTCGGCGAGGAGCTGGCCGGACAGGCCGATGTCGTCGCGATCGCCTGCGGCACCGGCGGCACCCTCGCGGGCCTGGCCGCGGGGCTGGCCCCGGGCCAACGCACCATAGGCATCCCCGTCCTCAAGGGCGGCTTCCTGACGGCCGGCATACAGGACCTTCAGGAACGGGCCTTCGGCGGCCGAAGCGGCGCCTGGCACCTCGACGACCGCTTCCACTTCGGCGGCTACGCGCGCACCACCCCCGAGCTCGACGCCTTCGCCGAGGACTTCGAAGACCGCCACCGGCTCCCCGTCGAGCGTCTCTATGTCGCCAAGTTGCTGTACGGACTTGTCGCCCTGGCGAAAGAGGGCGCCTTCGCGCGCGGAACGACGGTGGCGGCCGTCGTCACCGGCCGGCCCTTCCCCTGACTCACCCTCCGGTCGTGGTAGGCCGCCTCCTCTGCCTCACCCTCCGGTCGTAGTACGCCGCATCCTCTACGCCGCCTCCCGGTAGGCCGCCGCCTCCTCCAGGTCCAGCCGACGCAGCAGGATCCGCAGCATCTCGTCGTCGATATAGCGGCCGTCGCGCAGCTTGACGAACACCGCGCGCTCGGCGCTGATCATCTCCCGGGACAGTCGCCGGTAGGTGTCGTCGAAGGTTTCGCCGGTGAGGGGGTTGACCTGGCCGAGGCGTTCCCAGACGGCGTTGCGGCGGCGTTCCAGGACGCTGCGCAGACGGTCGGCCAGCGGCCCTGGGAGGGCGTTGCGCTCGTCGGAGAGGAGTTCGTCCAGGCGCCGCTCGGCGGCCCGGGAGGCCTGCGCCTGGGCGTTCGCCTCCGCGAGCGTCTCGGCCTGCGGGTCCCGGCCGGGGAGCTTCAGGAGACGGATCAGCGGGGGCAGGGTCAGCCCTTGGACGACCAGCGTTCCGATGACGGTGGTGAAGGTCAGGAAGAGGATCAGGTTGCGCTCGGGGAAGGGGTCGCCGCCGTGCACGGTCAGCGGGATCGAGAAGGCGATGGCCAGCGAGACCACGCCTCTCATCCCCGCCCAGGCGATGACGAACGGCGCCTTCCAGGTCGGTTCGTCCTCGCGCTCCCGGATCCTCGACGACAGCAGGCGGGGCAGGAAGGTCGCCGGGTAGACCCACACGAACCGGGTGGCGACCACGACGAGGAAGAGGGCAATCGCGTACCAGGCTGCGCGGCCGCCCTCGTACTCCCCGAGGCCCTTGAGGATCACCGGCAGTTGCAGTCCGATCAGGGCGAACACCGCCGATTCCAGGACGAACGCGACCATCTTCCACACGGCCTCCTCCTGGAGCCGGGTCGCGAAATCGACCTGCCACGCGCGGTGCCCGAGATAGAGCGCGACGGTCACGACCGCGAGGACCCCGGAGGCGTGCACCTGCTCGGCGGCCGCGTACGCCACGAACGGGATCAGCAGGGAGAGCGTGTTCTGCAGCAGCGCCTCCTTCAGGTGGGTGCGCAGCCAGTGGATCGGCACCATCAGCACCAGCCCGAAGCCGACGCCGCCGACCGCCGCGAGCAGGAACTCGCCGATCCCGCCGGCCCAGGTGGCGCCCTCGCCGATCGCCGCCGCGAGGGCCACCCGGTAGGCGGTGATCGCGGTGGCGTCGTTCACCAGGGACTCGCCCTGAAGGATCGTCGTGATCCGGGAGGGCAGCCCGACCCGGCGCGCGACCGCCGTGGCCGCGACCGCGTCCGGCGGCGCGACCACCGCGCCCAGCACCAGCGCGGCGGTCAGTGGAAGATCCGGCACGATCAGGTAGGCGGCCCAGCCGACGGCGAAGGTCGCGAAGAGAACGTACCCGACCGACAGCAGCGCCACGGGCCGCACTTGCGCGCGCAGATCGAGATACGAGCTGTCGGTGGCGGCCGTGTACAGCAGCGGAGGCAGCAGGAGCGGCAGGACGACATGCGGGTCGAGGGTGTAGTCGGGCACCCCGGGGACGTAACTGATCACCAAGGCCGCCGCGACCAGCATCAGCGGTGCCGGCACCGGGGTCCGCCGGGCAGCCGCCGCGATCGCGGCACTGCCCGCCACCAGCAACAGCAGTGGCATCACGTCCATTTTTTCGCCCGCCCTCATTCATCGTCGTGCGCCCGCCGCCCCTATTGCGCGCCGCCATCCGCACACCCGTCGTAATCTGGCAATCATGAAACAGTGCACGCATGCCGAGGCGCTGCCGCACCCCGAACCCCGGCCGCTGAGCGACACCTGCCTGGAGTGCCAGGCGAACGGCACACATCCCGTACAACTGCGGCTGTGCCTCGACTGCGGCCACGTCGGCTGTTGCGACACCTCACCGGGACGGCACGCGACGGAGCACTACAAAGACTCCGGCCATCCGATCATGCGCACGTTCGAGCCCGGAGAGAACTGGCGGTGGTGCTTCGTCGACCACGTCCTCGTATGAGCGCCTCGTACGAACGTCCTCGCATGGACGTCCTCGTATGACCTGGCGTGTGTGATCCTGGAAGCCTCGGGACGACTCGGCATCCGGACGGTTCGACCCTCGGACGCCTGGGTACGTCAACCCGGCGCGCGCTCTTCCCAATTGAGCCCGCAGACCCCCTAGCCACGGAGCGTATCCGTGTGTTTACTATGAGTGACAGCGGGGGGTTGGGGTCCCGGGGACAGGAAAGTTCAGAGCGCGATAGCGTCACCGCTGAAGGACGTATCGCGTTACCCCGGGGGGCGACCCTCGGCCCCGAAAAGCTTGTACCACCTTGGAGGTGAGGGTGTCCCAGATCGCAGGCGAGCCCGCGACCCAGGACTTCGTGGAAGTCCGGCTGCCGGCCGCGGGTGCCTACCTGTCGGTTCTGCGTACGGCCACGGCCGGTCTCGCGGCCCGTTTGGACTTCACCCTCGACGAGATCGAGGACCTTCGCATCGCGGTGGACGAGGCCTGCGCGATCCTGCTCCAGCAGGCCGTGCCCGGCTCGGTCCTCAGCTGTGTGTTCCGGCTCGTGGACGACTCGCTGGAGGTCACCGTCTCGGCGCCGACCACGGACGGTCACGCCCCCGCGCGGGACACCTTCGCCTGGACCGTGCTGTCGGCCCTCGCGGGCAAGGTCTCGTCGGCCGTCGACGAGGACAAGACCGTTTCGATCAGCCTCTACAAACAGCGCGGCGCGGGACCCGGGCCGGCGTGAGGAACGGGGACGGGCCGGTGCGGGACGAAGAGCGCGGCACACGGGAGCTGCCGGCCGCCACGGACACGGGCGGTCCGGGCGCATCCCGACGCATGGCGGACGGCATCGACGGCATCCCCGAGCAGGCCCGGCAGCACCCGGAGGACGACTCCTCGGAGACCGGCTTCCTGGACGACGGGCAGCGTGCTCGGGAAGGTGCCGTGCAGAGCACGCCTCTGGACGGACGGATCGAGGTCACCCCTGTCCGAGCCGAGGCGAGGGCTCGGGGAAGGGCGACGGGCGGGACGATGAGCGAGCACGAGCGAGATAACGAGACGGGCGCACAGCGCGTGCAGACCACGCGCCACGACCCTCAGGACCGCAGCGGGGCGCGCGCCAGGTTCGTCGAACTGCGCTCCCTGAAGGAGGGCAGCCCGGAGTACGCGGAGCTGCGCAACCAGCTGGTCCGAATGCACCTGCCGCTCGTCGAGCACCTCGCGCGCCGCTTCCGCAACCGCGGCGAGCCGCTGGACGACCTCACCCAGGTCGCCACCATCGGCCTGATCAAGTCGGTCGACCGCTTCGACCCGGAGCGCGGCGTCGAGTTCTCGACGTACGCGACTCCGACGGTCGTCGGCGAGATCAAGCGGCACTTCCGCGACAAGGGCTGGGCGGTGCGCGTCCCCCGCAGGCTCCAGGAGCTGCGCCTCGCGCTCACCACGGCGACGGCCGAGCTCTCGCAGCAGCACGGCCGCTCCCCCACCGTGCATGAGCTGGCCGAGAAGCTGGCCATCTCGGAGGAGGAGGTCCTGGAGGGCCTGGAGTCGGCCAACGCGTACTCCACGCTGTCCCTGGACGTCCCCGACACCGACGACGAGTCCCCGGCGGTCGCGGACACCCTGGGCGCCGAGGACGAGGCGCTGGAGGGCGTCGAGTACCGGGAATCGCTCAAGCCGCTGCTGGAAGACCTCCCGCCGCGCGAGAAGCGGATCCTGCTGCTGCGCTTCTTCGGCAACATGACCCAGTCGCAGATCGCGCAGGAGGTCGGGATCTCACAGATGCACGTGTCCCGGCTGCTGGCCCGGACACTGGCACAGCTGCGGGAGAAACTGCTGGTGGAGGAGTAGCCGCAGGGCTACTGCCGTCTGGCGTACGTAGCCGTACGGCTGCTGGCGTCTGGCATACGTAGCCGTACGGCGGCTGACGTCCGGCGTACGGCTGCTACTGCTTGCCGTCCTGCGCGCGGCCCGGTCCCTTGATCCCGAGGGCCTGGGTCGTCGCCGGATTGACCAGCAGCACCAGGGCCGCGACCGCGACCACCCCAAGGGCGATCCCGGCCGGAATCGCCATGCTGTCGGCCTGGAGCAGGTTGTAGGCCACCGGCAGCGCCATGATCTGCGTGATGACGGCCGGCCCCCGGCTCCAGCTCCGCCGGCCGAGCAGCCCGCGGGCGGCGAGCAAAGGCAACAGCGCGAGCACGATCAGGGTGATGCCCCCGGTGACGGCCGACCGCCGGTCGTCCGGGTCGCCCGTGAAGCCCTCCACGAGCATCCAGGCGCCGCCGACGGCCAGCGCGAGCCCCTCCAGCGCGGCCAGCGCCGCCGCGGCCGTCAGCCGACCAGGACGGGGCTCCGCCGCTCGGGCGGCTGCCGCGGCTTCGGGAGTGGGGTTCTGCTCAGCGCTCACGCCAAAAGCGTAGCCCTCGCGCCACCGGCCGCCGTGGCGAGGTTCACGCCCGAAGTCTTACTTGATCCCTACCTCGCCCTGTGCCCGGTACCACCCAGTAGGTACGCTGCAACTCATGCGTGCACTTCTCGTGGTCAATCCGGCGGCAACCACCACAAGCGCACGTACGCGCGACGTCCTGATCCACGCACTCGCCAGCGAGATGAAGCTGGAAGCGGTCACCACCGAGTACCGCGGCCACGCCCGCGACCTGGGCCGGCAGGCGGCGGAGAGCGAGGACGTGGAGCTGATCGTGGCCCTCGGCGGCGACGGCACGGTCAACGAGGTCGTGAACGGTCTCCTGCACGCCGGCCCCGACCCGGCGCGCCTCCCCCGCCTCGCGGTGGTCCCCGGCGGCTCCACGAACGTCTTCGCCCGCGCACTGGGCCTGCCCAACGACGCCGTGGAAGCCACCGGCGCCCTGCTGGACGCCCTGCGCGAGGGCAGCGAACGGACGGTCGGCCTGGGGCTGGCCTCGGGCGCGCGCGGCTCGGAGGACGAGGCCGTACCGGCGCGCTGGTTCACCTTCAACGCGGGCCTGGGTTTCGACGCCGGCGTGGTCGGGCGGGTAGAGCAGCAGCGTGAACTCGGCAGGAAGTCCACCCACGCTCTCTATGTGCGCCAGGCAATGCGCCAGTTCTTCGGCGAGGCGCACCGGCGTCACGGGACGATCACGCTTGAGCGGCCGGACGCGGAGCCGGTGACCGATCTGGTGCTGTCCATAGTCTCGAACACCTCTCCGTGGACGTTCCTGGGCAATCACCCGATGTACGCGTCGCCTAAGGCCTCGTTCGATAAAGGCCTCGATGTACTCGGTCTCAGCCGTATGACGACGACCGCGGTTGCCCGGTATGGCACCCAGTTGCTCACTTCGTCCCCCGAGCGGGGACCCCACGGCAAGCACGCCGTGTCCCTGCACGACCTGAGCGAGTTCACCTTGCATTCGAAGGTGCCGCTACCCCTTCAGATGGACGGCGACCACCTAGGGCTGCGTACGAGCGTGACGTTCACAGGCGTACGCCGTGCACTGCGTGTGATTGTGTGAGCAGAAGGGGCTAAAGTCCTTTCACTCGAACGTTTAGACCAGGGTCCACCCCATGGAAGTACGGCTGTGACCTAGTCGACACCGAGGAATCAAAAAAAACTTTCCAGAAGGGGTTGTATCCGCCGCCGAGGTTTGCGAGTCTCTACCTGGCGATCGGGACGGCCCGCAACACCGGCCTCCACAGATCACCGGAACCCCTCTCCAGATCACAGGACCACGCCAGGGAACTGGCAGTCGGCCCTTCACTTGTTGAGGGATTCGTGAAAGCGTTCACATTCACAAGCAACCCGCAAGTAATACCAAGGAGAGGTAGCAGCCATGGACTGGCGTCACAACGCCGTTTGCCGCGAGGAAGACCCCGAGCTCTTCTTCCCCATCGGCAACACCGGTCCTGCGCTGCTGCAGATCGAGGAAGCCAAGGCCGTCTGCCGCCGCTGCCCCGTCATGGAGCAGTGCCTGCAGTGGGCGCTCGAGTCCGGCCAGGACTCCGGCGTCTGGGGTGGTCTCAGCGAGGACGAGCGCCGCGCCATGAAGCGCCGCGCCGCCCGCAACCGGGCCCGTCAGGCAACCGCCTGACAACCCGCCCCACAAGCCTGAGCTTGGCGGCGCGTACAGCGAGTACGCATCTCCCGCCCCCGAGCCGCAGCGCGCAGTACCCCCCGATGCGCAGCGAATGCTGGCAACGAGCATGTTGAGCCCCGGACCCCTGAACGGTCCGGGGCTCTTTGCTGTGCCGACTTCCCTCAGGCCCTTTCGTACGGACTTTTCGTATGGCCTTCTCGTACGGCCTTCTGGTACAGCCCTCTTCGTACGGCCCTCTGATACGGCCTCTCGCACACCCCTTCGTACGGCGCTACTTGTGCGCCCGCACAGGGAGGTCCAGGATCACCCGTGTTCCCCGGTCCGGCGCCGGGACCATGTCGAACGTGCCGCCCAACTCGCCCTCCACCAGCGTGCGTACGATCTGCAGGCCGAGGTTGCCGGAGGTGCGCGGGTCGAAGCCCTCGGGCAGGCCGACGCCGTCGTCCTGGACGGTGACCAGGAGGCGGGCCTCCTTGGTGGCGCTTCCGCGGACCGCCGAGACCTCGACGGTGCCGGTCTCGCCCTCGCGGAAGCCGTGTTCCAGGGCGTTCTGGAGGATCTCGGTCAGCACCATCGACAGCGGGGTGGCGACCTCGGCGTCGAGGATGCCGAAGCGGCCGGTGCGCCGGCCGGCGACCTTGCCCGGCGAGATCTCGGCGACCATCGCGAGGACGCGGTCGGCGATCTCGTCGAACTCCACGCGCTCGTCCAGGTTCTGGGAGAGCGTCTCGTGCACGATCGCGATCGACCCGACCCGCCGTACCGCCTCTTCGAGGGCTTCGCGGCCGCGATCGGACTCGATGCGCCGGGCCTGGAGCCGCAGCAGCGCCGCCACCGTCTGGAGGTTGTTCTTGACGCGGTGGTGGATCTCCCGGATGGTCGCGTCCTTGGTGATCAACTCTCGCTCACGGCGGCGTAGTTCGGTGACGTCGCGGAGCAGGACCAGCGAACCGATGCGGGTGCCCTTGGGCTTGAGCGGGATCGCACGGAACTGGATCACCCCGTCACGGGCCTCGATCTCGAACTCGCGCGGCGCCCAGCCGCTGGCGACCTTGGCGAGCGCCTCGTCCACCGGCCCGTGGGTCGGGGCGAGTTCGGCGGTGGTCTTGCCCAGGTGGTGACCGACGAGGTCGGCGGCGAGGCCCATGCGGTGGTAGGCGGACAGCGCGTTCGGCGAGGCGTACTGGACGATGCCTTCCGCGTCGAGGCGGATCAGGCCGTCGCCCACGCGGGGCGAGGCGTCCATGTCGACCTGCTGGTTCGGGAAGGGGAAGGAACCGGCCGCGATCATCTGTGCCAGGTCCGAGGCGCTTTGCAGGTACGTCAGTTCCAGACGGCTCGGGGTGCGCACGGTGAGGAGGTTGGTGTTGCGCGCGATGACGCCGAGGACGCGGCCCTCCCGTCGTACCGGGATGGACTCGATCCGGACCGGGACCTCCTCGCGCCACTCCGGGTCGCCCTCGCGGACGATCCGGCCCTCGTCGTGCGCGATGTCCAGCATGGGGCGGCGGCCGCGCGGGACGAGGTGGCCGACCATGTCGTCCTGGTACGAGGTGGGGCCGGTGTTGGGCCGCATCTGGGCGACGGAGACATAGCGGGTGCCGTCGCGGGTGGGGACCCACAGGACGAGGTCGGCGAAGGAGAGGTCGGAGAGCAGTTGCCACTCCGAGACCAGCAGGTGCAGCCACTCGAGGTCGGATTCGTCGAGGGCTGTGTGCTGGTGTACGAGTTCGTTCATGGAGGGCACATGTGTGAGCGTACCTGGGCGTTTGGACCGGCCCGCAAAACACCCGCGGGCCGCGGCGCCTGGGAGGGACCCTCAACCCTCCCGGCACCGCAGCCCGGAGCAACATCGGCCGCGGGGTGTGCGGTCCCGATCGGCCGAAGGATGAGGAGCCGGGGCAGTCAGGGCAGAGAGCTCCGGTTCCTCCGTCCGTCCTCCTGTGCGGGGAGGGCGGAAGTCCGTGCGTCTTCAGTTCTCTCTACGTCTCCTGACGCATCACTACGCATTGTGGACTAGACCACTACGTGTGTCCATGCGTTGGAGGCTGTTTGTTGTTGGGACTTTTCCCGGCCGATTCCCCGCCGGACCCCACTAGTCGGAACTAGTCGGACGCCCTAGCATCCACCGATCAGCCTACCCGTGTGGGTTCCTGTGCGGGGCCAGATGGCCATGGCAATTTCCGCGAGCGCCTCCAACTCCCCCTGGCTCGCGCCGTCGCGCGCCTGTTGGGACATGCCCTGGATCATCGCCCCCGTGTGCCGGGCGAGCGCGGCGGCATCGGTGCCGGGCGGGAGCAGGCCCGCGGCGACGTCCGCCCGGATACGGCGCTCGAACGCGGCGACGGTGGCGTTGCGCCGCTCGCGCAGGGACTCCTCGACCTCGGCGCTCGTGCAGTTGATGGCCGCGTGGACGACGAGGCATCCGTACGGGTGGGCGGGGTCGGTGTACTCGACGGCGGCCTCGCGCAGCGTGCGCTCGACGGCGGCGCGGGCGGTGGGTTCCTCGGCGAGGGCGCGGTCGCCGAAGGAGCCGTACTTCGCGTCGTACTCCCGGACGACCTCCTCGAACAGCGACCGCTTGTCGCCGAAGGCCGCGTAGAGGCTCGGGGCGCCGATGTCCATCACGCGTGTGAGATCGGAGACCGATGTGGCCTCGTAGCCGTGCTGCCAGAAGGCCAGGAGCGCCTTCTCGAGGGCTGTCTCGCGGTCGAAGGAGCGAGGGCGGCCCCGGGGCTTGGATACGGGCTTGACCTGTGCCTTCGTGTCCTCGCTGCTCACCATGGAGTGAATTGTATAGCGGGTACTAGAGAAATGTCGCCGAGGTGTTGTACGGTCTTTTCTGTAGCGACCGCTAGGGAATAGCGAAGGAGGCGCCGACATGGGCGTGCTTGCAGGCAGGACGGCTCTGGTCACCGGGGCGAGCAGGGGCATCGGCCGCGGGATCGCGGAGCGGCTGGGACGCGACGGCGCACGGGTCGCGGTGCACTACGGCAGGAACGAGGCGGCGGCGAAGGAGACGGTCGCCGCGATCGAGGCGGCGGGTGGCTCGGCCTTCGCGATCGGGGTGGAGCTGGGGGCGCCCGGGGACGCCGAGGCCCTGTGGGAGGAGTTCGACCGGCACGCGGACGGGCTGGACATCCTGGTGAACAACGCCGGAATCGGCAACACCCGGCCGATCGAGGAGATCGACGAGGCGGAGTACGACAGGGTCTTCGCGGTGAACGTGAAGGCGCCCTTCCTCCTCGTCAAGCACGGCATGACCCGCCTGCGCGACGGCGGCCGGGTCATCAACGTCTCCTCGGGGCTGGCCCGGAGCGCGAAGATGCCGAACAACATTGCGTACGCCATGACGAAGGGCTCTCTGGACGTCTTCTCCCTGTACCTGTCCAAGGTGCTGGGCCCTCGGAACATCACCGTGAACTCGGTGGCGCCGGGGGTCATAGCCACCGACGGCACATATGAACTGCTGCACGCGAGCGAGGACGCGCGGGAGAAGGCAGCGGCGCTGTCGGCGCTGGGCCGGGTGGGGGAAACGGCCGACGTGGCGGATGTGGTGGCGTTCCTGGCGTCGGACGGGGGACGGTGGGTGACGGGGAGCTGGGTGGACGTTACGGGAGGTTCACAGAGCTAGGGGGACCTGGACAGACGTTGATGGCAGCATCTCGGCCGGGTGGGCCGATTCTGTTAGATTGGTCTACACCACATGTCTTTCAGATCGGCGGGCCCAGCGTGGAAGTTGTCATAGTTCCGGACGCCAGGTCGGGCGGCGAGCTGATCGCCGAGGCCATGGCCCATCTGCTCCGGCGCAAGCCCGGCGCCCTGCTCGGCGTGGCCACCGGCTCGACGCCGCTGCCCATCTACCAGGCACTGGCGGCGAAGGTGCGTTCCGGTGCCGTGGACGCCTCGCGGGCGCGGATCGCGCAGCTCGACGAGTACGTGGGGCTGCCCGCCGAGCATCCGGAGTCGTACCGGTCGGTGCTGCGGCGCGAGGTATTGGAGCCGCTCGGGATCGGGATGGACGCGTTCATGGGGCCGGACGGTACGGCCGAGGACGTACAGGGGGCATGCGTGGCGTACGACAGGGCGCTGGCCGAGGCCGGCGGGGTGGACCTTCAGCTGCTGGGGATAGGGACCGACGGGCACATCGGGTTCAACGAGCCGTGCTCCTCGCTGGCCTCGCGGACCCGGATCAAGACGCTGACCGAGCAGACCCGTGTGGACAACGCGCGCTTCTTCGGCGGGGACATCGAGCAGGTGCCGCACCACGTGATCACACAGGGCATAGGCACGATCCTGGAGGCGCGGCACCTGGTGCTCCTCGCGACCGGCGAGGGCAAGGCGGACGCGGTCGCCGCGACCGTCGAGGGGCCGGTCGCGGCGGTGTGCCCCGCCTCGGCGCTGCAGCTCCACCCGCACGCGACGGTCGTGGTCGACGAGGCCGCCGCGTCCAAGCTGAAGTTCGCGGACTACTTCCGGTACACGTACGCCAACAAGCCGGCGTGGCAGGGGATTTAGGAGGGGTGGCGCTCCGGGGTGCCACGCCGCCCTGGGGCGCACGTCCTTCTGACTCCAGGCCGGTCAAGGCGCGGATGCTTCAGAGCGCAGGCACTTCGTCTTCTTCGGCGTCTCCTTTGGCGTCTTCTTCGGCCGGCTCGTCCTGAGCCGTCAGGCCGGCCACCCACAAGGGCATCAGCCAGTGGGCCATGAGGACGGCGATGAGCAGGGGCGCCGCGTAGACCCTGGGCGCGTCCCCGTCGAGGGCACCGGTCACCAAGAGGCCTGCCACGGCTGCGGTCAGCAGCAGTGTCATCGCCCGGTGGGTCCGGCCCAGGACCCGGTTGCGTTCAGCCGACTGCCGTTCGTCCAGGGCGCGTTCGCGCAGTTCCAGCAGGCCGCGGGTGGCGCCGTTGACCACGCCCGTCGCGAGCATCCAGGGCAGCAGCAGCACCGCGATCACGGCGACGGCCCACATCGGCTCGGCCTTCGCGAGGTAGAAGTGGGTCATCAGTCCCCCGATGGCCACCGTGAGCGTGATGTGCGCGGCGACGGCCAGGCGTCGGCGCGGCGCCGTGGTGTACAGCGGCCGGCCCCTGGGGTCGTTCATCAGCCGCAGCATGTTCCGGTCGTAGCGAGTCATCCGAGGCGTCGTCATGGCCGGTTCCTCCCGTAGATCTCATCCGTGAGCGGGCGGAACGGTTCGAGGGAGAACAGCGCCTCGACGGGCAGTCCGAAGAACTTCGCGATCTTCAGCGCCAGGTCGAGGCTCGGGTTGTACTGGCCCCGCTCGATGTAGCCGATGGTCTGGTAGTGCGCCCCCACGGCCTCGGCCAGTTTCTGACGCGACACCTTCCGTTCGGCGCGCACCATCGCCAGCCTGTTGTGTACCTGCTCGCTCATGTATAAGAACTACTACATACTGGAGGAGAGATGCAACCAACTCCGGTCAGCGGTACCGGGTTCCGGCGAAGGGGCCCGGTCTCCCTAGATCCCCGCGATGACCTCCGCCGCCGCCCGGCCGCAGACGCGGGCCGCGCCGTGGGTGGCGATGTGCAGGGCGCCTCGGGGGGTGGCCTGGGGAAGGCCCATTTCGACGACGATCGTGTCGGGGCGGACCGCCAGCAGGGTGTCGAGGGCCGTGGCCATCCAGGGGTGGCGGTGTTCGTCGCGGACGACGGCCACGATGCGGCGGGGGCCGGCCGTCTCCAGGGCCGTGCGGCCGGCCTCCTCGTCGGTGAAGGTGCCGGTTTCCGTGCCGGGGAGCAGTCGGGACAGCTCCGCGGCCACGCCCCAGGGGGTCTCGTCGCCGACCGCGAAGTTGGCGACGGGGGTGAGGGCGGCGACGTACGGCGGTTCGGTGAGGGGGGTGAAGTGCTCTGCTTGGGTACGGCGCAGGGCTCGCCGGGCCGCGCGCAGGCCGATGTCACTGGTGGCGGCTTCGTGCGGGACGGTCCGGGCCGTCGACGCCGTCCACCGGGCCAGGGCCCGTACGCGTTCCGCCGCGTCCGCCAGGCGTTCCTCGGGGAGTTCGCCCGAGCGTACGGCGGTGACCAGGGCGTCGCGCAGGCGTCGTACCGTCTCGTCGTCGGCCAGGCCGCCGCCCACGCAAATGGCGTCGGCGCCGGCCGCGAGGGCGCGGACGCTGCCGCGTTCGATGCCGTAGGTGCCGGCGATGGCCTGCATTTCCATGCCGTCGGTGACGATCAGGCCGTCGTAGCCGAGTTCGCCGCGCAGCAGGTCGGTCAGGATGCGGCGGGAGAGGGTTGCCGGGCGGTCCGGGTCCAGGGCCGGGACCAGGATGTGCGCGGTCATCAACGCCCGGCTGCCGGCGGTGATCGCGGCGCGGAACGGGGCCAGTTCACGGCCGTCGAGCACGGAGGCGTCCGCGTCGATGCGCGGGAGGGCGTGGTGGGAGTCGATCGCCGTGTCGCCGTGGCCCGGGAAGTGCTTGGTGCAGGCGGCGACTCCGGCGGACTGGAGTCCGGTGACGTAGGCCGCCGTGTGCCGGGCGACCAGTTCGGGGGCGGCGCCGAAGGAGCGTACGCCGATGACCGGGTTCGACGGGTTCGAGTTCACGTCGGCCGACGGGGCCCAGTTGAGGTTCACCCCGCAGGCCGCGAGGCGGCGGCCGAGTTCGGCGGCCACCTCCTGCGTGAGCGCTACGTCGTCCACCGCCCCGAGCGCGTTGTTGCCGGGGAAGCTGGAGCCCGTCCGCACCTCCAGGCGCGTGACGTCTCCGCCCTCTTCGTCGATCGCGACGAGGACGTCGTCGCGTTCGGCGCGCAACTGCGCCGTCAGGGCCGCCAGTTGTTCCGGCGTGGCGATGTTGCGGCCGAACAGGCCGACGGAGGCGAGGCCTTCGCCCAGTCGGCGCAGCAGCCAGTCGGGGGCGGTGGTGCCCGGGAAACCGGGCTGGAGGACGGTGAGGGCGTCGCGCGTCAGGGTGTCTGTACCGCTGGCGAGGGTCGTCATCGGTGGTGTTATCCCTTCACGGCGCCCGCGGTCAGGCCCGCGGCCATCTTGCGTTGGACGAGGAGGAACAGGACGACGATCGGCACGGCCATCATGGTGGATCCGGCCATCATCGGGGCGTATTCGGTGCCGTGCTTGGTAGTGAAATTACCGAGCCAGACGGTCGCGGTCTGGTTCTTCTGGCTGAGCAGCATGAGGGCGTACAGGTATTCGTTCCAGGCCTGGATGAAGGCGTACACCGAGGTGGCGACCATGCCCGGGGCCAGCAGAGGGAACACGACCCGGATGAAGGCGCTGGTGCGGGAGCAGCCGTCGACCATCGCCGCCTCCTCCAGTTCCTTCGGGATGTTGACGATGAAGCCTCGCAGCGTCCACACCGTGAAGGGGAGGATGAAGGTCAGGTACGTGATGATCAGACCCGTCAGACGGTCGTACTGACCCAGGTCGTTGAGCAGCAGGAAGACCGGAATGATCATCGCGACCAGCGGGACCATCTGGACCGCCAGGATGCCCACGATCACGATCTTGCGGCCGCGGAAGGCGAAGCGCGAGATGGCGAGCGCGGCCAGCATGCCGACGGCCATGCCGACCAGGACCACTGCGAGGGACACGATCAGGCTGCGGCCGACCGGGCCCCAGAAGTCGGCGATGTCCAGCGCCCGGCTGAAGTTGGACAGGGTGAGGCTCGTCGGCAGCACGCTCGGGTCCGGGTCGATGGCGTCCTTGGCCGGCTTGAAGGCCGTGTTGAGCATCCAGTAGACGGGGAAGCCGGCGGTGACGAAGACGAGGAGGCCGAGGAGGTTCCAGCCGAGCCGGGACTTCACGCGACGCCGGCCGGGCGTGGCGGCACGGTTTCGCGCCGTGGCGGTGACGCTCATTCGACCTCTCCGATCTTCAGCATCTGGCGCATGTAGACGGCGACGACACCGAGCAGCAACAGCACGGTGAGCAGGGCGATCGCCGAGCCCTGCGCATAGTCGTTGACCACGAAGGCGCGGTCGTAGGAGTAGGTGGTCAGGAGCTGGAACTCGGCCTCCGGGTGGCCGCCCCGCATCACGAAGACCTGCGGGAAGACGCCCATGTCCCAGATGACGGAGAGGGTCGTGAGCATCACGATGATCGGCTTGAGGATGGGGAGGGTGACGTAACGGAAGACGCCCCAGGCGCCCGCGCCGTCGAGCCGGGCCGCCTCCTCCATCTCCTTGGGGACCTGGGTGAGACCGGCGCTCAGGGTGATCACCACGAAGGGCACGGCTCCCCAGACCACCAGGAGCATGATCACGGCCAGGCCCTGCGGCCCGCTCGCGAACCAGTTGTGGCCGATCAGCTCGACGCCCGGCAGCTTGCTGAGCAGGGCGTTGAGGATGCCGTAATCCGCGTCGAACAGCCATTTGAAGACCGTGGTGGCGACGATGATCGGCATGCCCCAGCTGGCCACCAGCGCGATGTTGACGAGGGTCTTCACCCAGCCGGAGACCCGCTGGAGCAGCAGTGCGATCAGCATGCCCGCGACCATCGTGAAGATCACGCAGCCGGCCGCGAAGACGATGGTGCGGACGACGACCGCCCAGAACTCGCCGTCGCCCAGCACCTTGGTGAAGTTGTCGAACCCGACCGACTCGGCCGGCTGGAAGCCCCACAGCTGGGACTGCCCGAACTTCTGGAAGGACAGGGTGACCAGACGGATCAGCGGATAGGCGAGGACGAGCGCCAGGATCAGCAGGCAGGGGGCGAGGAGCAGCCAGGGGATGCCTGCGCCCGTCGAGGCCTTCGTTCTCGGTGGCTTGTCAGGTGACTTCGTTCCCGCGCCCGGTGGCGGTGACTGCCGCGTGGGCGGCACTTGGGCAGTGGTCGTGTCTGCGGCACTCATCCGCGCGCTCCTCAGCGGTCCCTCGGGTCGGACGAGAAGCGGGGCCCCGCCCGTGGCAACAGGGCCCCGCCGGCGGTCACTTGGTGTTGATGACCTTGTCGATCGCGGCGTCCGCGTCCTTCGCGGCGTCCTCGACCGACTTCTTGCCGGTGCCGATGCTCTGCAGCATGGTCTGCAGGATCTGGGCCTTCTCGACCTGGCCCCAGCCCGGTGCCATCGGGACGAACCAGTTGGACTCGGCCGCGGTGGCCGGGACCGCCGTCGCCGGGTCGTCCTTCAGGGTGGCGAGGTCGGTCTTGTTGTTGGGCAGGTTGCCCTTGGCCATCAGGCCCTTCTGACCGGAGGGACCGGTGAACGCGTTGATCCACTCCGCGGCGACGGCCTGCGCGTCCGACTTCACCGGGACGGCGAGGTCGGAGCCGCCGAGGAAGACGGGGAGGTTCTTGCCGGACGGGCCGGGCATCACGAAGTTCTCGACGTTGCCCGCGAGCTTGCCGGTCTTGTCGTTCTCCTTGGCCGCGGCGGTCGCGCCCTCCCAGGCGGGAGCGAAGATCATGCCGGACTTGCCCTGGCCGTAGACGATGTAGCGGTCGGACTCGTCCTTGGTCTTGTCGCCGTGCATGTACTTGTCGACGACGTCCTTGAACGCCTCAAGGCCCTTGAGGGACTCGGGCGAGGAGAGGTTGCCCTTCCACTGGCCGCCCGACTCGACGGCGATCGAGCCGCCGGCGTCGTAGACGAAGGACATGGCCGCGTACCAGTCGCGGGTGGGCTGGAACCAGGCGCTGAACTTGCTGCCCTTCTTCTTCTGGACCTTGTCCAGGGCGGAGGTGAGCTCGTCGTACGTCTTCGGGACGGACTTGACGCCCGCCGAAGCGAACACGTCCTTGCGCCAGTTGGCGACGCGGCCGCCGGCGTAGTAGGGAACGCCGTAGGTCTTGCCCTCGTAGGTCACGGAGGCCTTGAGGCCGTCCAGCCAGGCGGAGGACTTGTCGAACTGGGCCGGGTCCACGGGGGCGAAGGCACCCTTGACCATGTAGCCCAGCATCTCGGTGTTGCCCATCTCGACCACGTCGGGGACCTTGTCGGTGGCGAGGACGGCGTCCAGCTTGGTGTTCTTGTCCGGCCAGCCGTAGTACTCGTGGTTGATCGTGATGCCGGGGTGCGCCTTCTTGACGGCGGCGTCGGCGGCCTTCACCAGCTGCGGCCAGTTGTTCTGGGCGTCGACGGTGAGCCAGACGGTCAGCTCCTTGGCGTCCGCGCCGCTCTTGTCCGAGTCCCCGCTGCCACTGTCGCCCCCGCACGCCGCGACGGAGACCATCATGCCCGCGATACCGATCGCGACTATCAGCTTGCGCTTCACGCCACCCTCCTCAGGGATGCCACAAACCCCCCTGCTCCCCGCGGTGCACGTGGGGCCGGGACCTGGACCAATGGTGTAGACCAGTAGGCGGAGCTTGGCCCAGACCAAGAGACCTGTCAAGGGCTGCCGAACAGCTCTGACCAGCCGTTATGCGACCTACATATGCAGGAACCTTTAAGTAAGAACCCATCGGAAACAGCAACGACGGAGGGCGCACTCCCGGTAGACCACGCGGTGGACTAGACCAAATGAGTTGGCGACGGTATACAGAGGGGATCACGGAGCGTGCGAAAGACATCCCGGTACGCTGCCGTGCCACGATGTGAGCCGCATCCGGAGCCGGGAAGGCAGAGCATGAGCACCGACGTCAGCCGTGCGGAGAACGGTGCGGGTGTCCGTACCGCGCGCGTGCCCAAGTACTACCGCCTGAAAAAGCACCTGCTCGAGATGACGGAGACGCAGTCCCCCGGCACGCCCGTACCGCCCGAGCGCACCCTGGCCGCGGAGTTCGACACCTCGCGCACCACCGTGCGCCAGGCCCTCCAGGAACTGGTCGTCGAGGGGCGCCTGGAGCGCATCCAGGGCAAGGGCACCTTCGTCGCCAAGCCGAAGGTCTCGCAGGCGCTCCAACTCACCTCGTACACCGAGGACATGCGCGCTCAGGGCCTCGAACCCACCTCGCAGCTGCTGGACATCGGCTACATCACCGCCGACGACCGGCTCGCCGGACTGCTCGACATCACGGCCGGCGGACGCGTCCTGCGCATCGAGCGCCTGCGCATGGCGAACGGCGAGCCGATGGCCATCGAGACGACACACCTGAGCGCGAAGCGCTTCCCGGCCCTGCGCAGGTCCCTGGTCAAGTACACCTCGCTCTACACCGCGCTCGCCGAGGTCTACGACGTCCATCTCGCCGAGGCCGAGGAGACCATCGAGACCTCGCTGGCCACTCCGCGCGAGGCAAGCCTGCTCGGCACCGACGTGGGCCTGCCGATGCTGATGCTGTCCCGGCACTCGCTGGACCGGGAGGACCAGCCGGTGGAGTGGGTGCGGTCGGTGTACCGGGGGGACCGCTACAAGTTCGTGGCCCGGCTCAAGCGGCCGGCGGAGTAAGGCGCCCCAATCGCCGCAAGGCGGGCGCGCACCAAGTGCGTAGTTGCTACGCTCGATGCGTCGACGACAACCAAGTCGGCGCCACTGAGCGGGTCTTGACCCGCCCCGGCCGCTGGGAGAGTGGTCGCAGGACAGGCATGACCTGTCAAACTCCCCGGAGCGATCCAGGGGAGAGTCTCCCGCAGCCATGCGGGAGAGGACTCCAAGTTCCTCCCGTCGCCGTACGAGTTGGGAGGACGACTCGGATGCGTACCACCAGCACGCGAACCATCCTGACCTGGACGCTCGTGGCGCTGGTGGCCGCCGCGGGCTGGTCCGTGCTCGCGCTCTCCCGGGGCGAGGAGGTGTCGGCCGCCTGGATGGTGGCGGCAGCCCTCGGCTCGTACGCCATCGCCTATCGCTTCTACGCCAAGTTCATCGCGTACAAGGTGCTCAAGGTCGACCGGAACCGGGCGACCCCGGCCGAGCGCCTGAACAACGGCATCGACTTCCACCCCACCGACCGGCGGGTGCTGCTTGGCCACCACTTCGCGGCGATCGCCGGCGCCGGACCGCTGGTCGGGCCCGTGCTGGCCGCGCAGATGGGCTATCTGCCGGGCACGATCTGGATCATCGCCGGCGTGATCTTCGCGGGCGCGGTCCAGGACATGGTGGTGCTGTTCTTCTCCACCCGCCGGGACGGCAGGTCCCTGGGGCAGATGGCGCGCGAGGAGATCGGCCCGTTCGGCGGGGCGGCGGCCCTGCTCGCCGCCTTCGCCATCATGATCATCCTGCTCGGGGTGCTGGCCCTGGTCATCGTGAACGCCCTGGCCGCCTCGCCGTGGGGCACCTTCTCCATCGCGATGACGATCCCGATCGCCCTGCTGATGGGCTTCTACCTGCGGGTTCTGCGGCCCGGCCGGGTCACCGAGGTCTCGCTGATCGGCGTGGCGCTGCTGTTGCTCGCGCTGGTGTCGGGGCGCTGGGTGGCCGAGTCGTCGTGGGCGGACGCCTTCACGCTCGCGCCCTCCACCCTGGTCATCTGGCTGGTGGCGTACGGCTTCGTCGCCTCGATCCTGCCGGTGTGGATGCTGCTGGCGCCCCGCGACTACCTCTCCACCTTCATGAAGATCGGCACGATCTTCCTGCTGGCCCTCGGTGTCGTCATCACGCTGCCGACGCTGAAGATGGACGCGGTCACCGACTTCGCCGCACGCGGTGACGGGCCGGTCTTCGCGGGATCGCTGTTCCCCTTCGTCTTCATCACCATCGCCTGCGGCGCGCTGTCCGGCTTCCACTCGCTCATTTCGAGCGGTACGACGCCGAAGATGATCCAGAAGGAGACGCAGGTCCGGATGATCGGCTACGGCTCCATGCTGATGGAGTCGTCGGTCGCGGTCATGGCGCTGGTCGCGGCGAGCATCATCGACCCGGGGCTGTACTTCGCGATGAACGCGCCCTCGGGGGCGATCGGCACGACGGTCGAGAACGCCTCGCAGGTGGTGAGCGGTTGGGGCTACTCCATCTCCCCCGGCGAGCTCGCCCAGGCGGCCAAGAACGTCAAGGAGTCGACCCTGCTGTCCCGTACCGGCGGCGCACCCACCCTCGCCGTCGGGGTCTCGGAGATCTTCTCCGAGGTCACGGGCGGGAGCCTGCGGGCCTTCTGGTATCACTTCGCGATCATGTTCGAGGCGCTGTTCATCCTGACCGCGCTGGACGCGGGCACGCGCGTGGGCCGGTTCATGCTCCAGGACACGCTGGGCAACCTCTACCGGCCCTTCCGGAACGTGAGCTGGAAACCCGGTCTGGTCATCACCAGCGCGCTGGTGTGCGGGCTGTGGGGGTACTTCCTGTGGGTGGGCGTCCATGAACCCCTGGGCGGGATCAACCAGCTGTTCCCGATCTTCGGTATCTCCAACCAGCTGCTCGCGGCGGTCGCGCTGGCCGTCTGCACCACCCTGCTGGTGAAGTCGGGACGCCTCAAGTGGGCCTGGATCACCGGGATTCCGCTCGCCTGGGACGCCACGGTCACGCTGACCGCGAGCTGGCAGAAGGTGTTCTCCAGCGACCCGAAGGTCGGCTTCTTCAAGCAACGGTCCGTGTTCCAGGACGCGATCGACCGGGGCGAGGTGCTGCCGCCCGCCAAGTCCATGGACGACATGCGCACCGTGGTCACCAACTCCACGGTGGACGGCGTCCTGTCGGCCGTCCTCGCGATCCTGATCGTCGTCGTCATCGTCGACGCGGCCCGCGTCTGCGTCCGGCATCTGCGCCGCCCGGCGCTGTCCACGCTGAGCGAGGCGCCGTACGTCGAGTCGAAGATCGTCGCTCCGGCCGGGCTGATCCCGACGCGGGAGGAGAAGGAGGAGGAGCGCCGTGCGGTCGGCATTCCGGCAGACACTTCGGGCGCTTAGGAGTGTGCGCTGGTATGTGCGGGAGTTGACCGATGAGTCGGCATACGACCGCTATGTCGCGCATGTTCGCGAGGAGCACCCGGACACGTGGGTGCCCTCCCGGCGCGACTTCGAGCGGATGCGCACGGACCGGCAGGAGGCGGACCCCCGGCAGGGGTTCCGCTGCTGCTGAGGGAGCTGTTGGGGGTGCTGTTGATGTGCTGATGAGGTGCGGCTTGGGCCGATAAACGGCCGATATGCGGACGGGGGCTTTCGCTTTCGTGACACCGTCGCCTAGATTGCCTGCGCGTTGCACAGGTGATCAGTGAGGGGATGGAGCCGCGGTATGTCACAAGCGCCTGAAGTGAGACCCCCGGTGGTGACACCGGCCCGCGTGGTCATAGCGCTCTGCCTCGTCGCGCCCTTCGTGGCGATGCTGTGGGTGGGGTCGTACGCCAAGACGGACCCGGCGTTCATCGGCATCCCGTTCTTCTACTGGTACCAGATGCTGTGGGTGCTGATCTCCACCGCGCTGACGATGACCGCGTACAAGCTGTGGCAGCGCGACCAGCGCGGTCGCACGGCCCAGAGCACGGCCCAAAGCAAGGCCCAGAGCACGGCCCAGAGCAAGGGTGAGTCGGCATGAACGACGGCGTGAACGGCGTCGCACTCGCCGTCTTCATCTTCTTCTTCCTGGCCGTCACGGTCCTGGGCTTCCTGGCCGCGCGCTGGCGCAGGGCCGCGGACGAGAACAGCCTCGACGAATGGGGCCTGGGCGGCCGGTCGTTCGGTACCTGGGTCACCTGGTTCCTGCTCGGCGGCGACCTGTATACGGCGTACACCTTCGTGGCGGTCCCGGCGGCGATCTACGCGGCGGGCGCGGCCGGCTTCTTCGCGGTGCCGTACACGATCCTGATCTACCCGCTGATCTTCACGTTCCTCCCCCGCCTGTGGTCGGTCTCGCACAAGCACGGGTATGTGACGACGTCGGACTTCGTGCGCGGGCGCTTCGGCTCGAAGGGCCTGTCGCTCGCCGTGGCGGTGACCGGCATCCTCGCGACGATGCCGTACATCGCGCTCCAGCTGGTCGGCATCCAGGCGGTGCTGGACGTGATGGGCGTCGGCGGCGGCGAGGACACCAACTGGTTCGTCAAGGACCTGCCGTTGCTGATCGCCTTCGGTGTGCTGGCGGCGTACACGTACTCGTCGGGTCTGCGCGCCCCCGCGCTGATCGCGTTCGTGAAGGACACGCTGATCTACATCGTCATCGCGGTGGCGATCATCTACATCCCGATCAAGCTCGGCGGCTTCGACGAGATCTTCGCCAAGGCGGGCGACGCGTTCAGCCAGACCAACCCGGCGACGGGCGCGCCACGTGGTGCGCTGGTGCCGGGAGAGGCGGGCCAATGGACGTACGCCACGCTGGCGTTGGGCTCCGCGCTCGCGCTCTTCATGTACCCGCACTCCATTACGGCGACGCTGTCCTCGCGCAGCCGTAACGTGATCCGCCGCAACACGACCATCCTGCCGCTGTACTCGCTGATGCTGGGCCTGCTGGGTCTGCTGGGCTTCATGGCGATCGCGGCCGGGGTCAAGGTCAGCAACGGGCAGCTGGCGATCCCGCAGCTGTTCGAGAACATGTTCCCGGCCTGGTTCGCCGGCGTGGCCTTCGCGGCGATCGGCATCGGCGCGCTGGTGCCGGCGGCGATCATGTCGATCGCGGCCGCGAACCTTTTCACCCGCAACATCTACAAGGACTTCATCAAGCCGGACGCGACGCCGGAGCAGGAGACCAAGGTCTCCAAGCTGGTCTCGCTCCTGGTGAAGGTGGGGGCGCTGGTCTTCGTCCTGACGATGGACAAGACGGTCGCGATCAACTTCCAGCTGCTCGGCGGCATCTGGATCCTTCAGACCTTCCCGGCCCTGGTCGGCGGCCTGTTCACCCGCTGGTTCCACCGCTGGGCACTGCTCGCGGGCTGGGCGGTCGGCATGGTGTACGGCACGGTCGCCGCGTACGGCGTGGCCTCGCCGACGCAGAAGCACTTCGGCGGCTCGGCGAAGGAGATCCCCGGCATCGGGGAGATCGGCTACATCGGCCTGACGGCGTTCGTGCTGAACGTGGTGGTCACCGTGGTGCTGACCTTCGTCCTCAAGGCGCTGAAGGCTCCGGAGGGCATCGACGAGACGAAGCCCTCGGACTACACGGCGGACGCGGGCGACCCCGGCGTAGCGGTGGAGCTGCCGCCGGCCACGGCGGGCGCCGCACACTGAGTCGTACGTGCTCACGGGCCGCCGGTGAAATATCCGGCGGCCCGTCTTCGACCCAGCGGACGATGCGCTCCGCCCACCGCATCTACGAACGTCTGGGCTTCGTCCGCACCGTTCCTTCACAGTGAGCGGGAGTGAGTCCGCCTACTGGCACGCTCCGAACGGTCTTGGGCGCACTGGTCGTCCCCCGCGGCCGGAGGCCGCTGATGGGCGCTGCCGCAACCGGGCAGCGACACGGATCCTGTCCGTGGTCCGATCCGGAAGGGCGGAGTCCCTCACGACCTGGCCTCCCGAGCGCGACTGGAACCCGATCCCGCACCTCGACGACATCACTCTGCTCACCTACGAGTTGACGCTCTGACACCGACGCGACACAACATGTGGGGGGTGCTTCCCGAGCACGGCACAAGATGTATGCTCGTGCTCGCTGTCGCCGCAGGGGAATCCGGTGCGAATCCGGAACTGTCCCGCAACGGTGTACTCGCGTGCATCCGCACGCCTGTTCAGTCCGAGGACCTGCCGACAGCGTGCCCGGCCGTGCGGTCGGGTGCCCTGACGTCCGGGCCTCGTGGAATGGGCCGGTGGACGCGACGCCGTGTGCGCTCGTGCCGCCCCCCTGTCCCTCCGCAAGGCCCCCGTGCCGAGCGAGGGAGAGCCCCACGTGACCATCGCGCCAGCCGAACCGGCTTCAGCAGCCCTGGAGAACGACGGTCCCAAAGCCGCGTTGCTGCGGACCCTGACCGAGCTGACCGCCGACCTCCCCGACGCCGACCCCGGCAGAGTCGCCGCCGCCGCGCTGCGCGGCCGGTCCGCGCACGCGGACGGCACGGAGTTGCGCGAGCTGGCCACCGAGGCGGCGGCCGGTCTCATCTCCGAGGACCCCGCCTACTCCCGGCTCGCCGCCCGGCTGCTGACGATCAACATCGCCGCCGAGGCCGCCTCCGAGGGCGTCACGTCCTTCACCGAGTCCGTCGCCGTGGGACATCGGGAAGGGCTCATCGCCGACCGTACGGCCGAGTTCGTGCGCATCCACGCCGACCGCCTCGACGCGCTCGTCGACCCGGACGCCGACGACCGCTTCGGCTACTTCGGCCTGCGCACCCTGCACGGCCGCTATCTGCTCCGGCACCCCCTCACGCGCAACGTCATCGAGACGCCCCAGCACTTCATGCTCCGGGTGGCGTCCGGTCTCGCCGAGGACGACACGTCGAGGGCCCTCGACGAAGTCGCCGCGCTCTACCGGCTCATGAGCCGCCTCGACTACCTCCCCTCCTCCCCCACGCTCTTCAACTCCGGCACCCGCCACCCCCAGATGTCGTCCTGCTACCTCCTCGACTCCCCCAAGGACGAGCTGGACTCCATCTACGACCGCTACCACCAGGTCGCCCGCCTCTCGAAGCACGCCGGAGGCATCGGCATCGCCTACTCCCGCATCCGCTCCCGCGGTTCGCTGATCCGGGGCACGAACGGGCACTCCAACGGCATCGTCCCGTTCCTGAAGACCCTCGACGCCTCGGTCGCCGCCGTGAACCAGGGCGGCCGGCGCAAGGGCGCGGCGGCGGTCTACCTGGAGACCTGGCACTCCGACATCGAGGAGTTCCTGGAGCTGCGCGACAACACGGGCGAGGACGCCCGCCGTACGCACAACCTCAACCTCGCGCACTGGGTCCCGGACGAGTTCATGCGCCGGGTGAACGCGGACGAGCAGTGGTCCCTCTTCTCCCCCGCCGACGCGCCCGAGCTGGCCGACCTGTGGGGCGAGGAGTTCGACGCGGCGTACCGCGAGGCGGAGGCAGCCGGCCTCGCGCGCAGGACCATCCCCGCCCGTGACCTGTACGGCCGTATGATGCGCACCCTCGCGCAGACCGGCAACGGCTGGATGACCTTCAAGGACGCCGCCAACCGCACCGCCAACCAGACGGCCGAGCCGGGGCACGTCGTCCACTCCTCCAACCTCTGCACGGAGATCCTGGAGGTCACGGACGACGGGGAGACGGCGGTCTGCAACCTGGGGTCGGTGAACCTGGGCGCATTCGTCTCAGGCAGCGACATCGACTGGGAGCGGCTGGACGAGACCGTCCGCACGGCAGTCACCTTTCTGGACCGCGTGGTCGACATCAACTTCTACCCCACGGAGCAGGCGGGCCGCTCGAACGCGCGCTGGCGTCCGGTCGGCCTCGGTGTGATGGGCCTCCAGGACGTCTTCTTCCAGCTGCGCCTGCCCTTCGACTCGCCGGAAGCTCGTCAGCTCTCCACGCGCATCGCCGAGCGCGTCATGCTCACCGCGTACGAGGCCTCCGCCGACCTCGCCGAGCGGAGCGGCCCGCTGCCGGCCTGGGAGAAGACCCGTACGGCCCGGGGTGTCCTGCACCCCGACCACTACGACGTGGAGCTGACCTGGCCGGAGCGCTGGGCGGCCCTGCGGGAACGTCTGGCCACCACCGGCCTGCGCAACTCCCTCCTCCTCGCCATCGCGCCGACCGCCACCATCGCGTCCATCGCGGGCGTGTACGAGTGCATCGAGCCGCAGGTCTCCAACCTGTTCAAGCGCGAGACGCTGTCCGGCGAGTTCCTCCAGGTCAACTCGTATCTGGTGAAGGAACTGAAGGCGCTGGGCGTCTGGGACGCCCGCACCCGGGAGGCGCTGCGCGAGGCAAGCGGCTCGGTGCAGGGCTTCGCCTGGATCCCCGAGGACGTACGGGCCCTGTACCGCACGGCGTGGGAGATCCCGCAGCGCGGACTGATCGACATGGCGGCGGCCCGGACCCCGTTCCTGGACCAGTCCCAGTCGCTGAACCTCTTCCTGGAGACGCCGACCATCGGCAAGCTCTCCTCGATGTACGCGTACGCCTGGAAGTCGGGCCTGAAGACGACGTACTACCTGCGCTCGCGCCCGGCGACCCGCATCGCCCGCGCGGCACAGGCCCAGGCCGAGAAGACCGTCCCCGTACAGCAGACGGCCGACCCCGACGCCGTCGCCTGCTCCCTGGAAAACCCCGAGTCCTGCGAGGCCTGCCAGTAATGCCCACCCAGAACCTGCTCGACCCCGGCTTCGAGCTGACTCTGCGCCCCATGCGCTACCCGGACTTCTACGAGCGCTACCGGGACGCCATCAAGAACACCTGGACCGTGGAGGAGGTCGACCTCCACTCGGACGTCACCGACCTCGCGAAGCTGACCCCGGGTGAGCAGCACATGATCGGCCGGCTGGTCGCGTTCTTCGCGACGGGCGACTCGATCGTGTCGAACAACCTCGTGCTGACCCTCTACAAGCACATCAACTCCCCCGAAGCGCGCCTGTACCTGAGCAGGCAGCTGTTCGAGGAAGCGGTCCACGTCCAGTTCTATCTGACCCTCCTGGACACCTACCTCCCCGACCCGCAGGACAGGGCCGCGGCCTTCGACGCCGTGGAGAACATCCCCTCCATCCGCGAGAAGGCCGAGTTCTGCTTCAGGTGGATCAACGAGGTCGAGAAGCTGGACCGCCTGGAGACCCAGGCCGACCGCCGCCGCTTCCTCCTCAACCTCATCTGCTTCGCCGCGTGCATCGAGGGCCTGTTCTTCTACGGCGCCTTCGCGTACGTCTACTGGTTCCGCAGCCGGGGTCTGCTGCACGGGCTGGCGACCGGCACCAACTGGGTGTTCCGCGACGAGACGATGCACATGAGCTTCGCCTTCGAGGTGGTCGACACCGTCCGCAAGGAGGAGCCGGAGCTGTTCGACGACCGGCTCCGGCAGCAGGTCACCGACATGCTGAGGGAGGCCGTCGAGGCCGAGCTCCAGTTCGCGCGCGACCTCTGCGGTGAGGGGCTCCCGGGCATGAACACCGACTCGATGCGGCAGTACCTGGAGTGCGTCGCCGACCAGCGCCTGACCCGCCTCGGCTTCGCCCCGGTCTACGGCTCCGAGAACCCCTTCTCCTTCATGGAGCTCCAGGGCGTCCAGGAACTGACCAACTTCTTCGAGCGGCGCCCTTCGGCGTACCAGGTGGCGGTGGAGGGCACCGTGGACCTGGACGAGGACTTCTGACAGACGTCAATGGTGATCCGGGCCGCGTGTGCGGCGCGGCCCGGATCACCATCATTTCCCCCGAGGTGAGCAGAGCCGATGATCAGCCGTCTCCCTCTCGACGAGCAACTTGAGTCCCTGCGTGCGGTGCTCTCACGAAACGATGTGCTGACGGAGGTGCTGGCGCGCACCGCGGCACTGAATCTGCCCGGGTGGTACGTGACGGCGGGCTGCCTGTTCCAGACCGTGTGGAACGTGGTCACCGACAGGCCACCGGCCGGCGGCATCAAGGATTACGACGTCTTCTACTTCGACGCCGGCGATCTGTCCTGGGAGGCCGAAGACGCGGTGATCAAGGCCGGGCGGGAGGCCTTCGCCGGCCTGCCCGCAGAGGTCGAGATCCGCAACGAGGCGCGGGTCCACCTCTGGTACGAGGACAAGTTCGGCGTGGCGTGTCCGCCGTATGCCTCCACCGAGGCGGCGATCGACAGTTTCGCCGCGACGACGTGCTGCCTGGGCGTGCGGCTGGAGGCCGACGGCCGGTGGCGGGTGTATGCGCCGCACGGCCTGGCCGACGTGTTCAACCTTGTCCTCCGGCCGAACCCGGTACTCGCCCCGCGGTCGGTCTACGAGGCCAAGGCAGCACGTTGGCGAGAGCGATGGCCGGAGTTGACCGTGCTGGACTGGCCCGCCGGGCCTCCTGGACCTCCTGGACCTCCCTGATCTGGCGGTCGATACGCGGCGAGCATTCCGATCAGGGCTTCTGTCTGTGTCGTCGGCTGGACGAAGCCGACCTGATCGCCGTGCCCGCCGGGACGAGTACGTCACGCGCGCGTACCCGCCCGAGCTGCTCGACGCCCTGGTGCGGGGCGCCCGGGTGCTCAGCGTCTGCTCCGGTGTCTTCGTGCTGGGCGCGGCCGGGCTGCTCGACGGGCGGCGGTGCACCGTGCACTGGCGGCACGAGGACGAGCTCACCCGGCGGTTTCCGCGGGCGATCGTCGAGCCGGACGTGCTGTACGTCGACGAGGACCCGGTGATCACCTCGGCCGGCACCGCCGCCGGCATCGACGCCTGCCCGCACATCGTGCGCAAGGAGCAGGGGCCCGAGGTCGCCAACAAGATCGCCCGGCGGATGGTCGTACCGCCGCACCGGGACGGCGGCCAGGCCCAGTACATCGAGCGGCCGCTGCCCCGGTCGCAGTGCGACACCGTCGGCGAGGTGCTGGTGTGGATGGAGCAGCCCGCCGACCTCGCGCACATGTCCCCGCGCACCTTCGCCCGCCGCTTCCAGCAGGAGACGGTTACGACTCCCTACCGCTGGATCCTGCGCCAGCGTGTGCTGCTGGCCCAGCGGTTGCTGGAGGCGACGGACGAGACGGTGGACGCGATCGCCGGTCGAGCGGGGTTCGGCAACGCGGCCGCGCTGCGCCACCAGTTCATCCGGGCGGTGGGAACCACCCCGAACGCCTACCGGCGCACGTTCAGAGGACCCGAGGCGGGACCGGAGGCCGCCTAACCCCTCGGCACCGCCTTCAGCAGCAGCCGCTTGGGCCGCAGCGTGATCCCCACTCGGGGCGACTCGTCGGCCTCCGGCAGTCGTTCGAAGCGCCACTTCGGGATCACGGTCGCCAGGATGACGCCGAGTTGGGCCACCGAGAAGTGGTCGGCCGGGCATTTGCGATTGCCCGCGCTGAAGGGACTCATCGCGTACTTCGGCACCTCCTTGGAGTGTCCCGGAAGCCAGCGGTCCGGGTCGAAGTCGAGGTGCTGCTCGTAGGATCGCGGGTCGCGCTGGAGGGCGAGCGGGCTGTACACGATGTCCGCCCCGGCCGGAATGCGATACCCGCCGAGTTCGGTCTCGGCCATGGCCCGCCGCGTCAATATCCATACCGCGGGCCGTATGCGCAGCGCCTCGGTGATGACATTGTTCGTGTGCGTGAGCTTCCTGAGGTCGCCGAATGTGACCGGGCCGTCACCCACGACCGATGTGACCTCTTCACTCACCCGGTCCGCCTGTTCCGGATGTTCGGCGAGCAACTGCAAGATCCACATCAACTGGGACCCCACGGTTTCGCTGCCCGGGGTGAGTATCGCTATGACCTGATCATGCACCTCCTGGTAGTTGACCGGTTCACCCTTTCCGTCCTTTGCCTCCAGCAAGGCGGTCAGCAAATCGTCGGGCTTCTCGGCGGCGGCCCGGCGTTGGGCGATGACCTCGTCGGACAGCCGGTGCAATTCGGCCAGCGCCCGGTCGAATTCCCGGTGGGACGGCAGTGGCAGCCGGTAGAACGGGCCGAAAGAGAGGATCATGCGCCGGTACATACCGCCGAACACCGTGGCGAGGGCGGTGCTCAGCCGCTCGGCGAGATCGTCGATGTGCTCGATCTGGAGGAAGCACCGGGCCGTCATGCGCACGGCCAACCGGAAGGCCTCCGCCGTGACGTCGACAGTGTCCCCCGGCTGCCAGCGCGCGGCGAAGGTGAGCGACTCCTCGACCATGACCCGCTCGTACTCGTGGATCACCTCCTTGCGGAACGAGGGCTGGATCGTCTGCCGCTGGCGCCGGTGCCGCGCACCGTTGCTGGTCGCCACGCCCTTGCCCAGCAGTACGTCCAGGGTGTCCCAGAGCGGACCGCCGATCTCGTAGTCGGGGCTCGTCAGCATGTCGCCGGCGAGGTGCGGCGCGGTGACGGCGTACAGCGTCTTGGGGCCCAGCCGCAGCCGGACCAGGTCGCCGTCGTCCCGCAGCCGGGCCAGGAAGCCCAGCGGGTCGCGGACGAGCTTCAGGCCGTGGCCGAGTCCCGGCACACCTCCGCCCGCGAGGGGCACCTCACGCCGCTCCGGAGCCGGAGAGGCCTCGGACTTCACAGACTCGACGGTCATTTCTCACCTGCCGCTTCGTTGTTGACGTACGGGGGCGTGGACCGGTCCTCCCAGCTGTCGACCATGTACCGGCCGGACTCGTGGTGGAACCAGTAGACGGCGCTGAACCAGTTCCGCATATTGCGGACGCAGGCCCGCACGGCGACGCTCAGTTCTTTGCCACGCACTGTTCCGTCGGCGAGGTCGTCGCAGAGACGCAGGGCGTCCCGTTCGGCGGCGAGAAATTCCACTATGCATTTCTCGACGCGCCGCCGGACTTCCGCGATCGCTTCTTCCAGGGTCAGTCCCTCGTGTTTGACGAGACTGATGCCGAGGTTGTGCACCTCGTCACCCGCGATTTCCTTGGGGAGCGAACAGAGGTCGTTGTACCAGGCCGCGAATTCCTGGCTCAGCAGCGCCGCCCGCCGGTATGCCGGGTGTTTCCGTATTCGGTCCGGGAGTTCGCAGCCCGCGCTCGGCTCCAGCAGGTCGGTCCAGATCCAGTGGGCGAACGTGAGGCGACGCAGTGCCAGATATTCCTCGACCGTCGGAACGACCCCCTGGGTGCGATTATGGAATTCCCGGTCGTATGCCTCGATCACCTGGTGGAAGTGGCGGGCGAACCGTGTGTTCCACGACTGCGGCAGGAACGAGTACAACCGCACCATGCTGTCGGCGAACCCGGCGACCAGGGGATCCTGGTGGCGCAGATGGCCGCGCGGGGAGTCGAGGGCCGTGTGCAACCGGAACCTGAGCCGCCGCCAGGCCGTCCGGCGGCCGTGCACGATGTCACGGTCGTGGCGGTCGTCCCAGACGAAGAACCACGCGCTGTAGTCCGCTATCGCCTGGAGGACCTCGTCGGGGGCGTCCACGTAGTACCCCGCCATGAGGTCGGTGTAGCAAAGGCCGTCGGCATATTCCTCCACCTTGTCCGCCGGCATGAGTCGTTTTTCCAGCAGCCAGGTACGGGTCTTCTCCTGGAGCCTTGGCCAATACGGGTGCAGTTGCCTGGGAAACGCCGCCTCGATCACCGGGAGACAGAGCGATGGTGGGACCGCGATCAACGTCGATGCCGAGGTGGTGCCGTGTGGGAAAGCAGTCACGAACAAACCCCTTCCAGCCGCCAGTCACTTCCCATTCAGCACCACAACTGACCGTTCTGGGAACGGATTTGCTTCATTCACTACCCCACGGTGCCGGGGATTCTCCCCTTATGTGACTGCTTACGGGTCACCAGAAGAGCGGAAGCGATCGGACGTGCGAAGGACAGACGTACGGCGCCTGGTCAGGAAGGTGCTCCTGAACAGACGCCGTACGTAAGGGAAGTGACGGGGCCTCAGTCGTTGGCGACCACGGGGTAGCGGGGCTCGTTCTCGGCCATCTGCCGCAGCGCGTCCTTGCGTTCGCGCTTGGAGAGCCGGTCGATGTACAGGTAGCCGTACAGATGATCGGTCTCGTGCTGCAAACACCGAGCGAAGTAGCCGGTGCCGCGCACCTTGACCGGGTGCCCCTTCTCGTCCTGCCCGACCACCTCGGCGTAGTCCGGCCGGGCCAGCGGCGCGTACGCGGTGGGCACCGACAGGCAGCCCTCGTTGCTGTCGTCCAGTCGGCGCTTGTCGGCGGGCAGGTCGACCACCTTCGGGTTGCAGACGACACCCACGTGCCGCTTGCCCTCGTCGTCCTGGCAGTCGTAGACGAACACCTTCAGGTCGACGCCGATCTGGTTGGCGGCCAGACCCACGCCCTCGGCGGTGCGCTGCGAGGCGAACATGTCCGCGATCAGCTGCTCCAGCTCCGCGCCGAACTCCGTGACGTCCCTGCACTCCTTGTGCAGCACCGGATTCCCGACCACCGTGATCGGCCGCGAGGTACCGCGCTCGCGCCAGGCGTTCTCGCGCTCCTCGCACTCCTCGGTGTCGATGACGAAGCCCTCGTCGTCCACGGGGAGCACGCCCACGTGCTGCTGATCGGTGTCCTGCTGCGCCATGACCGACGTACGCCTTCCTGAACCAAAACAGGGGGTGAAGTTGCTGATACAGGGTACGGGTAGCGCCCCCGAAGGGGCGCGGGGCTGTGTCAATATGCGGCTCCGCCGCGCGGGCGCGACCAGCCACAACGGACCCGCAGTCGGCAACGGTCCTAGCAAACCTCTTCGAGATCCCGCCAATCCCGAGAATCAGGACTGTCAGCAACCCACCCGTCCAACAACCCCCGAACCAGCGAAGCCGGCGCAGCCACCCCGCACTCCCGCTCAGGCACCCACAACTGCCCGTCGGTCCGATGCCCCAGCGGCCCAGGATGCCCCGGCTCGCTGTGATCATGCGGATCGAGGTGGTCGCCGTCCCCTTCGTCGGACGGCATCCGCGACTCCGAACACATCCGGCACAGCAGCCGTACGGACGACGACCAGTCCTCCGCGGCGAAGCCGGCGTCGGCGGCGAGCTGCTCCAGGGCGTCCCGGTCGGCCTCGGTGGCGGCCTCCAGGAGGACGACCCAGGTGGGTACGGGTGAGGGCGCCCACAGTTCGATCTCGTCGAAGACCGGATAGGCGTGCCCGGCCGCCGTGGTCCGCTCCCCGTGCGGCACCCCGTCGTGCAGTACGACCTCGCCCCAGCGCCGCCCGGAGGACGGCAGCGGGATGGACAGCACCTCGATCCGGGCGGGGTCCAGCCGCCGCCCCCACACGACCTCGGCCTCGCCCTCCGGTGACAGCCGTACGGCCGCGCTGCCGAGGTCCATGCCGAGCGGCTCGTCGGAGGCCGTGGCGCTGCCCGTCACCCGAAGGCCGTACGCCTGCCAGGCCCGCCGGGCCAGCGGCCAGTCCTGGAGGGCGGTGGCCGCGATGCCGACGTTCCACCAGTCGGGCGCCCCAGTCTCCCGGTCGAGCAGCGCCACGGCGCGCAGCCCCGCCGCCCTGGCCTGCTCCCAGTCGTGCCGGAACTTGTGCAGAAGCGCGAGGTTGAACCAGGACTCGGACAGCCAGGGTTCCAGATCGGCGGCCCGCGTCAGCAGCGCGCCCGCGTCCTCGTACCGACCGTCGCCGATCAGCGTGAACGCGCGGTCTGTGGCCTGCCGCCAGGAGGCGGAGGGCCTGTTCCGTCCCTTGCCGAAGATCCTCACGATTCCCGCCTGCCAGTTCCGTGGAGTGGGCTGGCTGTGCCCCCGGACACCCTCTCCTTCGCATCCAACCACGTACGCCTGGAGGGGCGCTCATTACCCATGGGTTACCCAACCACAGGCAGGGTCAGACAGTCCCTCGCCAGTACCCGGGCCAGCGATTCCACCACCTCGGGCGCGTACTCCCCCGCGGTGGCCAGACGCAGCTCCTCCAGCGCCGTCAGGGGCCCGCCGGGCCCGGCGTCCCGCGCCTTCTCCTCGTACGCGTTCACGGCCCGCACGATCCGCGCGGCGACCGGTTGCTCACCGCAGGGGTCGGCCTGCCGCTCGACGACCACGGCGACGGCCGAGTCGACCCCGGTCTGCCGTACGACGGCCCCGCCGAGCAGGGCGATGCGCCGCTGCTCCCTCGTGGGCAGCCCGGCGGTGGCCCCGGCCGGTACGGGATCGACGAGGCTGAGCTGTCCGATGTCGTGCATGAGGGCCGCGTACTCCAGCACGGTGAGCTCCCGGTCGGACAGCCCCAGGTCCCGCCCGACGGCCCGGCTGAGGCCGGCGACGCGGCGGGCGTGCCCGGCCGGGGTGTACCCGGCGATCTCGGTGGCCCGGGCGAGCGAGGCGATGGTCTGCCGGTAGGTGGCCCGCACGGCGGCGTACCGCCGGAAGGACAGCTGGGTGAGCAGCAGCGGCAGCGAGAACACGGGCAGCGCCCACAGCCCCGCGACGGCCACCGCGAGCGCCATCACGGCGCCCGTGGCACAGACGGCGGACCCGATGCCGAGCAGCCCCCGCAACTCGTCCCGCAGCAGCGGGCCGAAGGGCCACCGGGTGCGGGAGTGGGCCAGGGCTGCGGCGAGGACGGCGTCGCACAGCGCGGTGAGGGTGAGCAGGGCGAGCAGCAGCACGGCGTACTCCGGGCCGCACCACTGGCCGAACGCCCCCCGGTTGTACAGGGGTTGGAAGCACACGGCGGCGAACCCGACGGTGAGCACCCGCCGGGCCAGTTGGTCGGAGGTCGGCCCCTGCCCGCGCGCGATGTGCGGCACGTTGCCGAGCAGCAAGGCGGCGAGGACGACGGTGACCACCTGGAGGGCGCCGTGCTGGGTCGGCTGCCCCGCGTTCTCCCCCAACAGGGCGTACGACAGTGCCGCCGCGGCCCCGAGCGGCGCGGCCTCCCTGATCTGCGCCCCGTTCCACCGGGTCAGCTCGCCGACGGCGACCAGCACGCCGAAGGCGAGGGCGACCCCGCGCTCGTCCAGGCCGGTCCAGAGGGTGACGGCGAGGGAGAGGGCGGCGAGGAGACCGGCCAAGGCGTGGATGAGCGTGCGGAGGGGGGCGCGGCGAGCGTTCATCGGTGCGCCCCCGGGCTGGGGACCGACGACGGGCGAGTCAGGGGCGGGCGAGCCGCTTCCTCGGCGGTCACGGCGGGGTGCCAGCCGTGCCGGCTCAGCGCCCGTTCGAGGGCCGTCACCATCCGCGGGTCGAAGTGGGTCCCCGCACACCGCTCCAGCTCCTCCAGCGCCGCGGCCACGGGCCGCGCCCGCCGATAGCAGCGGGTGGAGGTCATCGCGTCGAACGCGTCCGCGACCGCCACCACCCGCGCCGACTCCGGAATCTGGTTCCCCCGCAGCCCGTACGGATACCCGCTCCCGTCCAGCCGTTCATGGTGATGCAGTACGGCCTCCCGGGCCTCCCCGAGGAAGGAGATCCCGCGCACCATCTCGTGGCCGTACTCGGGATGCAGCTCGATCACGCGCCGTTCCTCGGGCGTGAGCGGCCCGTCCTTGCGCAGCAGTCGCGTGGGGACGCCGAGCTTGCCCACGTCGTGCAGGATCCCGGCGAACCGCAGCACCTCGACCCGGCCCTCGTCCATCCCGAGCTCGCGCGCGATCATCATCGAGGCCTGCCCGACCCGCTCGCTGTGCCCGCGGGTGTACCCGTCCTTGATGTCGACGGCCTGCACGAGCGCCCGGATCGTCGCCTGATGGGCGGCCCGCTCCCGGTGGTACTGCGCGAACGCCCACCAGGACACACACATCGGGAGCAGCACGAGCAACGCGGCGACAGGCCCGTACGGGCTCCGCCACAGCACGGCCATCATCAGCCCGGCGAGCCCGTGCACGGCGACCGGCGCCGGCGACCGCAGGAACAGCCCCCGCCAGGCCCGCCGCGGCGGAACGTGCTCCGCGAGCGCGAGGATGCCCCCGTCGAGCACGCTCAGCACCACACAGAACGCCAGCACCGCCGCCCCGGCCGGGAGAAGCGCGTACGGGAAGTCGGAGGCGCCGACGGCGTCCCGGCCGCCCAGCGCCCCGTGCACCCGCGCCGCCGCCCAGACAGCGACGGCGAGCTGCGCCGCCCGCCAGATCCGCCGCAGCCCTCGCGGCCGATGCTCGACCGGGGACAGCAACGCTCCCGGCAGCGCGACCAGCGCGGCGGCGGACGGTGGCAGGAGAAAGGCCCCGGCGAGCAACACGGGGTAGAAGGTTCCGGCGAAGCGCCACCGGGCGGCGGCCTGCTCGCAGCCGCCGTACAGCGCGGCGAGCAGGGCGACCGCCCACCAGGGCGTCCGTACGGTCGGCAGCGGTGACAGACAGATCAGCGCGCCGACGACGACACAGGAGACGTACGCACGTACCCGTGCCGGAACCGCCTCCATCACGCCCTCCCCCGGCCGTGCCAGCTCAGGGTCCGGAGCCTAGGACGGCGAGAGGGGGACCCGCGGGCTTATGACCCGCGGATTAGCACATTCGGGTGACGACGGGCCGTTCCCCGGTGGGAGTTCAGGACTCCTGCGGGGCCGCTGTCACGTCGTGCTCGGGGACGGCCTGCCCGGAGCGGATCAGGTCGAGCCGCCCCAAGACCTTGGAGCGCAGGTCCGTCGGCACGTCGTCATGTCCGCAGCACCGCTTGACCAGCTTCTTCACGGCCTCTTCGAGGCCGTACTTCTCCAGGCACGGCGAGCACTCCTGGAAGTGCTGCTTGAACTTGTCGCGATCGACGTCCGGAATCTCACTGTCGAGAAACTCGTACAGATGGTCCAGGACTTCACTGCAGTCCGTCTCGTGCGGCTCTCCGCAGCTCATGAGCCCGAGCCTTTCGCTTCGTTCGACTCTCCGGCGCCGGCCGGGACCAGTCCGCGCTCGCGGGCGTAGTCCTCCAGCATGCCGCGCAGTTGACGGCGGCCTCGGTGCAGGCGGGACATCACCGTACCGATGGGTGTCCCCATGATGTCCGCGATCTCCTTGTAGGCAAAGCCCTCTACATCGGCGAGATAGACGGCGATGCGGAATTCCTCGGGGATCGCCTGAAGTGCCGACTTCACGTCCGAGTCCGGCAGATGGTCCAGCGCCTGCGACTCGGCCGAGCGCAGACCCGTCGACATGTGCGACTCGGCACGCGCCAGCTGCCAGTCCTCGATCTCCTCGGCCGCACTGCGCTGGGGCTCGCGCTGCTTCTTGCGGTAGGAGTTGATGAAGGTGTTCGTGAGGATCCGGTACAGCCACGCCTTGAGGTTGGTGCCCTCGCGGAACTGGTGGAAGGACGCGTACGCCTTGGCGTACGTCTCCTGCACCAGATCCTCGGCGTCGGCCGGGTTGCGCGTCATGCGCAGCGCGGCCGAGTACATCTGGTCGAGGAACTCGAGCGCGTCCCGCTCGAAGCGCGCGCTGCGCTCCGCAGTCGACTCCGTGCCCGTGCTGCCCAGGCCCTCGGGCTGCTCCGCCTGGCCGTGTTCGGTCCCTGCGTCAGTACCGGTGACCGGACCCACCTCCTCAAGATTCCGGGCAGGACCGAGACCGGCCCCACCAGAATCGGAGGATAGACGACGATCCGGTCCGCCCGCCGCTCGAATAGGAGCGGTCTTGGCCACGTGCAGCACCGTCCAGTCCAGATCGGCACGGCTGCTGCGGTCAGGGCAGTAGGTCGAACCCATGTGGCGGACTTCCTCTCCTACGACGACGGTGCTGGTGTTTCAGCACTTCTGTCGGCCACAACAGAGGTCCGAGCCGCAACATTCCCGAGCCGTTATCCGAGTGACGCGGTCCACGCGACGACTCCGTCCGTGATCACCGCCAGCGCCTGATCCTGGTCGACGGGCGCCCGCTTCGGCACGGCGAAGCCATGATCACCGTAAGGCACCTCGATGAGTTCGTACGACCCCTCGGGGAACTCCTCGGGCTTCCCGAAGGGGTCGTTGCCTCCTTGTACGACGAGGGTCGGCACCCCCGCCCCGAGCAGTTCCCCGGCGCGCGACTTCTCGGGCCTGCCCGGTGGATGGAGGGGGAAGCTGAGGGCGAGGACGGCGTGGGCACCGAGCTCGACGGCCGTACGGCAGGCGACGCGGGCCCCGGCGCTGCGGCCGCCCGCGATCACCGGGAGTCCCGGCTCGGCCAGTGCGGGCCAGCTGCCGCGCCAGCCGATGTCGAGGGTCTTGGGCGCGGGCGCCACCTTCTTTCCGGCCACGCGCCAGGGCTGCTCGACGAGGGCGACGGTGACGCCGTGCCCCGGGAGGACGCTCGCGAGTGCCTGGAGGTCCCGCGCCTCGATCCCGCCGCCGGCGCCGTGGCTCACCGCCAGAACGAGCCGCGGCTTCTTCGCCCGGTGCCAGGTGATGCGGGCGGGACCGGCATCGGTTTCGGCCATCTCGACGGTCTCTTTGGCCATGTTCGTAATGTTCGTCACATTCATCGCGTTCGTCACGTCAGAAGAGTGTGCCCTCTTCCGGCCCTTCCAGCTCCTTGAGCAGCTCCGGCCCGTTGTTGCGGACGTTGCTGACCGCTGTCGTCACGGGGTACGCCCGCATCAGCCCCTCGGGCGGCGGCGCGAGCAGCGTGCGCAGCTCCTCGGCGTCCGTGCGGGACGGGTCGAGCCAGGCGTCCCAACGGTCCGGCGTCAGCATCAGCGGCATCCGCGGGTGGATGTCGGCCAGCGTGTACGGCCCCTCCCCGGGCGCCACCGCGAGCGGACTCGTCTCCGCCTCCGTGGTGATCACCGAGCACGTCGCCCACCAGGCCCTCGGGTGGTCGTCGGGCAGGGTCTTGTCCCGCCAGAACTCGTAGAGCCCGGCCATCGCGAACACCGAGCCGTCGGCGGGGAGCACGAAGTACGGCTGCTTGCGCGGCCGCTTCTTCCTCCCCTCGGCCTCCAGGTCCCGCTCCTGCTTGCCGGTGACCCACTCGTAGTAGCCGTCGGCGGGGATGACGCAGCGCCGGGTGGCGAAGGCGCGGCGGTACGACGGCTTCTCGTGCACGGTCTCCGCACGGGCGTTGATCATGCGGGCCGCGCCCTCGGGGGTCTTCGACCAGCTCGGCACCAGACCCCACTTCAGCTTCCGCAGCTGCCGAACCGGCCGGGGGTCGTCGACGTCCTTGAGAGGACGGTCCAGGACGGCGTAGACCTCTTTGGTCGGGGCGACGTTGTAGTCGGGCGCCAAGGTCTCCTCGGGCTCCCACTTCTCGATCTCAAAGACTCCTGCGAGATCCTCGGGCCCACGACTCGATGCATACCGTCCGCACATGCGTGCCAGACTGCCAGATTCACCGAGACCTACGGGAGCCACTGCCGAACATGCACACCACCGCATCCGACTCGCTCGCCTCCCTCTGGGACGAGATCTTCGGCAGCCAGCCCGACCCCGACCTGTGGGTGGTGCTCGCGACCCTGGTCGCCGCGCTCGCCGTAGTCGTCCCGCACGGCCTGTGGCGCATCGCGCGCAACGCCATCACCATCGCGCACGAGGGCGGCCACGGCCTGGTCGCGCTGCTCACCGGCCGCACCCTCACCGGCATACGGCTCCACTCCGACACCAGCGGCCTGACCGTGAGCCGCGGCAAGCCGCACGGCCTCGGCATGATCCTCACCGCGGCCTCCGGCTACACCGCGCCCCCGCTGCTCGGCCTCGGCGGCGCCGCACTGCTCGGCGCCGGTCACATCACCGCGCTGCTGTGGCTGGCGACGATCCTGCTGGTGGCGATGCTGGTGATGATCCGCAACGCCTACGGCGCCCTCACGGTGATCCTCACCGGCGGCATCTTCCTGGTGGTGTCCTGGCTCACCGGACCCCAGGTGCAGGCGGCCTTCGCGTACGCGGTGGTGTGGTTCCTGCTGATCGGCGGGGTACGCCCGGCGTTCGAGTTGCAGGCGAAGCGGTCCCGGGGCGGAGCGGGCGACTCGGACGCGGACCAGCTGTCACGGCTCACGCACGTGCCGGCGGGGATGTGGCTGTTCCTGTTCCATGCGGTGTCGCTGTGCTCGCTGATAGGAGGGGGGCGCTGGCTACTGGAGGGATGACGCGCCCCGAAGGGGCAGCGTCAGGGGCGCGAGGAACTGCGCGACCAGCCACAACGGCGCCGCACCCGAACGACGGCCGACCACTAAAGTGGGGCCCATGGCCCACAACCCCGCACACACCACCCTCTGGCCCGCCCCGCACGCGAGCGGAGCCGTCGACGCCACGGTCCACGTGCCCGGGTCCAAGTCGGTCACCAACCGCGCCCTGGTACTGGCCGCCCTCGCCTCCGAACCGGGCTGGCTGCGCCGCCCCCTGCGCTCCCGCGACACCCTGCTGATGGCCGGCGCGCTGCGCACCATGGGCGTCGGCATCGAGGAGGGCGTGGGCCCCGACGGCACGGGCGAGACCTGGCGTGTGCTGCCGGCCGGCCTGCGCGGACCGGCCACGGTCGACGTCGGCAACGCCGGCACGGTGATGCGCTTCCTGCCACCGGTCGCCGCGCTCGCCGACGGTCCCATCCGCTTCGACGGCGACCCGAGGTCGTACGAGCGCCCCCTGAACGGCGTGATCGACGCCCTGCGCGTCCTCGGCGCCCGTATCGACGACGACGGCCGCGGTGCGCTGCCGCTCACCGTGCACGGCGGCGGCGCCCTGGACGGCGGCCAGGTGGAGATCGACGCGTCCTCGTCGTCGCAGTTCGTGTCGGCGCTGCTGCTGTCCGGCCCACGCTTCAACCAGGGCGTCGAGGTCCGTCACATCGGCTCCTCGCTCCCCTCCATGCCGCACATCCGCATGACCGTCGACATGCTGCGCGCGGTCGGCGCCCAGGTCGACACCCCGGAGTCGGGCGGCGAGCCGAACGTCTGGCGGGTCACCCCGGGCGCCCTGCTCGGCCGGGACCTGACCGTCGAGCCGGATCTGTCGAACGCCCAGCCGTTCCTGGCGGCGGCCCTGGTGACCGGCGGCCGGGTCCTCATCCCCGACTGGCCGGCCCGCACCACCCAGCCCGGTGACCGGCTGCGCCAGATCTTCACCGAAATGGGCGGTACCTGCGAACTCACCGAGTACGGCCTGGTGTTCACCGGTTCGGGCTCGGTCCACGGCATCGACGTCGACCTGAGCGAGGTCGGCGAGCTGACCCCGGGCATCGCGGCGGTGGCGGCCCTCGCGGACTCCCCGTCCACACTCCGGGGCGTGGCCCACCTGCGCCTGCACGAGACGGACCGGCTGGCCGCGCTCACCAAGGAGATCAACGAACTCGGCGGTGACGTCACCGAGAGCGCCGACGGCCTGTACATCCGCCCACGTCCCCTGCACGGCGGGATCTTCCACACCTACGAGGACCACCGCATGGCGACGGCCGGCGCGATCATCGGCCTCGCGGTCGAGGGCGTGCAGATCGAGAACGTGGCGACGACGGCGAAGACCCTGCCGGACTTCCCCGACATGTGGACCGGGATGCTCGGGGCGTAGGGACTCTTCCATGCGCCGCTACGGCAAGCACACCGACGAGGACGACATCCGCTCCCGTCCGAACCGCAAGGGCAACCGGCCCCGGACCCACACCCGTCCCAAGCACGAGGACGCGGTCGAGGGCATGGTCCTCACCGTCGACCGGGGCCGGCTGACCTGCCTCGTCGACGACCGGATCGTGCTGGCGATGAAGGCCCGCGAGCTGGGCCGCAAGGCCGCGGTGGTCGGCGACCGGGTGGCGATCGTCGGCGACCTGACCGGCAACAAGGACACCCTGGCCCGCATCGTCCGCATCGGGGAACGCACGTCGGTCCTGCGCCGCACGGCGGACGACGACGACCCGTACGAGCGCGTGGTCGTCGCCAACGCCGACCAGCTCGCCATCGTCACGGCCCTGGCCGACCCGGAGCCCCGCCCCCGCCTGATCGACCGCTGCCTGGTGGCGGCGTTCGACGCAGGTCTGGAACCCCTGCTGGTCATGACGAAGTCGGACCTCGCCCAGCCCGACAAGCTGCTGGAGCTGTACGGCCACCTGGACATCCCCTACGTCGTCACCAGCCGCGAGGAGCTGGAGAGCGGGGCGGCGGTGGCCCGGGTGCGCGAGCAGCTCTACCGGAAGATCACCGCGTTCGTCGGACACTCCGGCGTCGGCAAGACGACGCTGGTCAACGCGCTGGTACCGGAGGAGCAGCGGCGTTCGACGGGGCACGTCAACGCGGTGACGGGCCGCGGCCGGCACACCACGACCTCGGCGCTGGCCCTGCCGCTGGGGGACGGCGAAGGATGGCTGGTCGACACTCCGGGCGTACGGTCCTTCGGCCTGCACCACGTGGATCCGTCCCGCGTGATCCACGCCTTCCCCGATCTCGAGCCCGGCACGGAGAACTGCCCCCGCGCGTGCAGTCACGACGAGCCGGACTGCGCGCTGGACGCGTGGGTGGCCGAGGGGCACGCCGACCCGGCCCGCCTGTACTCGCTGCGCCGGATGCTGTCGACGAGGGAACGGACGGAAGGCGACTAGGACCTGAACCGAGGAAGGCGACTGACCTCCGCGTTGTTTGTCAACGTGCAGGGCCGGTAAGGGCATAATCGCACCGAGCCGGATCCAAGCCTGACCAGCCTGAAGAAGCGGTCACAAGACGCTGACACACGTGGACCTACGGGAGGACAGCTCATGGCGTGGCTGCTGGTCGTCGTGGCCGGGTTTCTGGAGACCGGTTTTGCCGTCTGTCTGAAGCTGTCGCACGGCTTCACCAGGCTCTGGCCGACGGTCGCGTTCTGCATCTTCGCCCTCGGCAGCTTCGGCCTGCTGACCCTGTCGCTGAAGAAGCTCGACGTGGGCCCGGCGTACGCCGTGTGGACGGGCATCGGCGCGGCCGGAACGGCCATCTACGGCATGATCTTCCTGGGCGACCTCGTGTCCACCCTGAAGATCGTCTCGATCAGCCTGGTGATCATCGGCGTGATCGGGCTCCAGCTGTCGGGGTCCGCGCACTAGGCGTGTTGTCCCGGGAGGCCCAACTAGGCCCTGTCGTACGTCAACTGGCGATGCAGCGCGCTCCGGACGAGATCCGCGACGCCACCCTCGCCCGGCGGGGCCGCCACGCAGGACAGGGCGAGGCGGACGACGAGTTCGCAGGAGCGGGCCAGGTCGGCGGTGTCCGGCTTGGGGGTGCCGGGGCCGGAGAGAACCGTCACGGCCCGGTCGCGCACGAGGGCCAGGAAGTCCCCGGGGGACGGCAGCGGACCGTCGGCCCGGCGCTGCGCCGGCACGGCCGAGGAGGAGGGCACGGCTGTCAGCGTCGGCGAGGGCAGCCGCTCGCTCCAGCAGCCGGTGAGCATGGCCCGCACCAGCGCGTTCTCCCGGGCCGTGGAGGCGGTCCACTCGGCGGTCGCGGTCAGCCGGTCACGCGCGTCGCCGTGCGCGGCCAGAGCGCGTTCGACCCCCGTGAGAAATCCGTCCGCTTCTCGCCTCACCAGGGCGCGGGCCAGCCCTTCCTTGCTCCCGAACTCGTTGTACAGCGTCTGCCGGGACACTCCGGCCGCCGCGGCCACGTCCACCATCCGCACGGCGGACCACGGCCGGCGCGCCAGCGCCGTGTAAGCGGCATCCAGCAGGGATTCCCGCGCTGCAGGCATCATCGCCTCCCGAGGGCGATCGGCTCTGCGCCCCAGATTTGACGCGCACACGGGCACTGTCAAGGGTTCGCGAAGGCACGCGGGGGCGCTCTTCGGCCGCGACACGCCCGGCCGCCGACATGCGTTGCCCTCCGCCCCCGTCCCCACGGGCCCCCTGTAGCCCCGTACCAGGCACGACAGATACCGTTCATCACATGCCCGACTACCTGGACGACCTCCGCTTCGCCCACGTCCTCGCGGACGCCGCCGACGCGGGGACCATGGACCGCTTCAAGGCCCTCGACCTCAAGGTGGAGACGAAGCCGGACATGACCCCGGTGAGCGAAGCGGACAAGGCCGCGGAAGAACTCATCCGCGGCCAGATCCAGCGTGCCCGCCCCCGGGACGCGATCCTCGGCGAGGAGTACGGCATCTCGGGCACCGGCCCTCGCCGCTGGGTGATCGACCCGATCGACGGCACCAAGAACTACGTCCGCGGCGTCCCGGTCTGGGCCACGCTGATCTCCCTGATGGAAGCGGGCGAGGGCGGCTACCAGCCCGTCGTCGGCGTCGTCTCCGCGCCCGCCCTCGGCCGCCGCTGGTGGGCCGCGAAGGGCCACGGCGCCTTCTCCGGCCGCAGCCTCTCCTCGGCCTCCCGGCTGCGCGTCTCCGGCGTCTCGAAGCTCTCCGACGCCTCCTTCGCGTACTCCTCACTCACCGGCTGGGAGGACCAGGGCCGCCTGGGCGGCTTCCTGGACCTGACCCGCGAGGTGTGGCGCACGCGCGCGTACGGCGACTTCTGGCCGTACATGATGGTCGCCGAGGGCGCGGTCGACCTCTGCGCCGAGCCTGAACTCTCCCTCTGGGACATGGCCGCGAACGCGATCATCGTGACGGAGGCCGGCGGCACCTTCACGGGCCTCGACGGCCGCCCGGGCCCGCACAGCGGCAACGCGGCCGCGTCGAACGGCCTGCTGCACGACGAGTTCCTGGGGTACCTCAACGAGCGCTACTGAGGGATACAGATAAGCGCGCACGCCCTCTTGTTGACCTCCGCTTTACCTGCCACTCTGAGAGTACCCTCATTTGTGAACTTGTGAATCCATGAACTATCCGTGGATTCTTAGGAGGTGACTCGCAACCCATGCTGGTCCGCGACGCCATGAGCACGGTGGTTCTCACCATCGGCCCCACCCACACCCTCCGCCAGGCCGCCGCCCTGATGTCCGCCCGCCGGGTCGGCGCGGCCGTGGTCCTCGACCCCGACGCAGGCGGCATCGGCATCCTCACCGAACGCGACGTCCTCAACTGTGTGGGCCTCGGCCAGAGCCCCGACACGGAGCACGTCCACGCCCACACCACCACCGACGTCGTCTTCGCCGCCCCGACCTGGACCCTGGAGGAGGCGGCCGAGGCCATGACCCACGGCGGCTTCCGTCACCTCATCGTCCTCGACCGGGACGAGCCCGTCGGCATCGTCTCGGTCCGCGACATCATCCGCTGCTGGGCGCCGACGCGGCATCGCGTACCGGCCTGAGCACGAGAGCGGGCCGGATCCCCTCCACGATCTCGATGATCTCGTGGAGGGAATCCGGCCCGCCGCTGGTCGCTACAGCCGCTATCTCAGCGGCTCCAGTTCCGGCTGATCAGACGAGGTCGAACCGGTCCAGGTTCATGACCTTGTCCCACGCCGAGACGAAGTCCTTGACGAACTTCTCCTTCGCGTCGTCGCTCGCGTAGACCTCCGCGAGCGCGCGCAGCTCGGAGTTCGAGCCGAAGACGAGGTCGGCACGGCTGCCGGCCCACTTCAGCTCGCCCGTGGCGGCGTCGCGGCCCTCGAACGTGGCCTGGTCCGCGGACGTCGACTTCCACGTCGTACCCATGTCGAGCAGGTTGACGAAGAAGTCGTTGGTCAGGGCCCCGGGGGTCGCGGTGAGGGCGCCGAGCTGCGACTGCTGGTGGTTCGCGCCCAGCACGCGCAGGCCGCCGACGAGGACCGTCATCTCGGGAGCGCTCAGGGTCAGCAGGTTCGCCTTGTCGAGCAGCAGGTGCTCGGCCGGCAGGCGGTTGCCCTTGCCGACGTAGTTGCGGAACCCGTCGGAGCTCGGCTCGAGCGCGGCGAAGGACTCCGCGTCGGTGTGCTCCTCGGTCGCGTCGACACGGCCCGGGGTGAAGGGCACCTCGATGTCGTAGCCGGCGTCCTTGGCGGCCTTCTCCACGCCCGCGCAACCGCCGAGCACGATCAGGTCGGCCAGAGACACCTTCTTCGTGGCGCCGGCGTTGAACTCCCGCTGGACGCTCTCGAGGGTGCTCAGGACCGTCGCGAGCTGATCGGGCTCGTTGACCTCCCAGCCGCGCTGCGGCTCGAGGCGGATGCGCGCGCCGTTGGCACCGCCGCGCTTGTCGCTGCCGCGGAAGGTCGAGGCCGACGCCCACGCGGTGGTGACCAGCTGCGAGACGGTCAGGCCCGAGTCGAGGAGCTTGGCCTTGAGGGCCGCGATGTCCGCGGCGCCGATGACCTCGCCCTCCGCCGTAGGCAGCGGGTCCTGCCACAGCAGGGTCTCTGCCGGGACCTCGGGGCCGAGGTACAGCGACTTCGGGCCCATGTCGCGGTGGGTCAGCTTGTACCAGGCCCGCGCGAAGGCGTCCGCGAACTGGTCGGGGTTCTCGTAGAAGCGGCGCGAGATCGGCTCGTAGATCGGGTCGAAGCGCAGCGACAGGTCGGTGGTGAGCATCATCGGGAGCTTCGTCTTCGACGCGTCGTGTGCGTCGGGGACGATCGCCTCGGCGTTCTTCGCCACCCACTGGTTCGCGCCGGCCGGGCTCTGGGTGAGCTCGTACTCGTACTCGAACAGGTTCTTGAAGAAGTTGTTGCTCCACTGCGTGGGCGTCTCCGTCCACGTCACCTCAAGGCCGGACGTGATGGCGTCCCCGCCCTTGCCGGTGCCGAAGCTGTTCTTCCAGCCCAGGCCCTGCTCCTCCATCGAGGCGGCCTCGGGGTCGTTGCCGACGCTCTCCGCCGGGCCCGCGCCGTGGGTCTTGCCGAAGGTGTGGCCGCCGGCGATCAGGGCGACCGTCTCCTCGTCGTTCATCGCCATCCGGCGGAACGTCTCACGGATGTCGCGGGCCGCGGCGATCGGGTCCGGGTTGCCGTTCGGGCCCTCCGGGTTGACGTAGATGAGGCCCATCTGGACGGCGCCGAGGGGGTTCTCCAGCTCGCGGTCGCCGGTGTAGCGCTGGTCGTCGAGCCAGGTGGTCTCGGGACCCCAGTAGACGTCCTCCTCGGGCTCCCAGACGTCCTCACGGCCGCCGCCGAAGCCGAAGGTGTCGAAGCCCATCTGCTCCAGGGCGACATTGCCGGTGAGGATCATGAGGTCGGCCCACGAGATGCTCTGGCCGTACTTCTTCTTGACCGGCCACAGCAGACGGCGGGCCTTGTCCAGGTTGCCGTTGTCCGGCCAGCTGTTGAGCGGGGCGAACCGCTGCTGACCGGCGCCGGCACCGCCGCGGCCGTCGCTGATGCGGTACGTGCCCGCGCTGTGCCATGCCATCCGGATCATGAGCGGGCCGTAGTTGCCGAAGTCGGCCGGCCACCAGTCCTGCGAGGTCGTCAGTACCTCGGCGATGTCCTGTTTCACGGCAGCGAGGTCGAGGGCCTTGAACGCCTCGGCGTAGTCGAACTCCTCGCCGAGGGGGTTGGCCACGACCGGGTTGTTGGCAAGGATCTTCACATTGAGCCGCTCCGGCCACCACTGGCGATTTCCGCCGCCCTGGGTCGGGTGCAGGGCACGCCCGTGCGCGACCGGGCAGCCGCCTGCCTCCTCCGGCTTCTCGTCTGTGACGATCGCGTCATGGTTCTCAGTCATGGGAATCCTTCCGGATGGGGCGGAGCACAGTGCTCAGGAACTGCGGGGGGTGGTGGAACAGCCGGGGCACGGGCGGGCCGTCACCGACCCGGCGGGGCTGCCGGAAGCATGGCCTGTGCGTCCGCGCACCCCGCAGGCTCCTACCGCGCGATCCTTCGGCGGTGTGCGGAGTCCGGGATGCGGTCATGGCACCAAAAGTCACTTCTGCCTGTTCCTGTCGCTTGGCCAAAGGCCTGCCTTGATCCTACAATGGACAATGTCTAAGTCAAGTGACGCTCCAAAGTCACACCCCGTCGGGATCTGTTCCCCCTACTGTTAGGCTGGCCCGCATGAGTGACCTGTTGGAACGGCTGCGCGGACGCGGATGGCGGATGACCGCGCAGCGGCGCGTCGTGGCCGAGGTCCTCAACGGCGACCACGTCCACCTGACAGCCGACGAGGTCCACGCACGAGCCGTCGCCAAGCTGCCAGAGATCTCCCGGGCCACCGTCTACAACACGCTGGGCGAGCTGGTTTCCCTCGGCGAAGTACTGGAAGTAGCCACCGACAAGCGCGCCAAGCGGTACGACCCGAACGCCCACCGGCCGCACCACCACCTGGTGTGCGCCCAGTGCGGCGCGATCCGGGACGTCCACCCCAGCGGCAACCCGCTGGCCGACCTCCCCGACTCGGAGCGCTTCGGCTTCACCGTCTCGGGCGTCGAGGTGACGTACCGCGGCGTCTGCCCGAACTGCGCGGCGGCATAACGACTTTCCCCAGAAGCCCCGGCCCCCTCAAGGGAGCCGGGGCTTTCTGCTGCGTACACACTTCCCGTATCTGACGGGTCGTCATATCGTCTGCGGCACCCACCAGTCCGTTCCGCACTCCGCGAGGAGACCCCGTGGGAGAGCCGTATCCGAAACTCAGCGCACATGCTCTGACCCGAACGTTCGGCCGGGGCGCCGGGGCGGTGGACGCCCTCGGCCCCTTGGACCTGTCCGTCGCCCCCGGCGAGTTCGTCTGCCTCGTGGGCCCGTCCGGCTGCGGCAAGTCCACGCTCCTGCGCATCGCCGCGGGCCTGCTCCGCCCCAGCGCCGGCACGCTGGAGATCCGCACTTCGACCCTGCGCCCGGCCGCCATGATCTTCCAGGACTACGGCATCTACGACTGGAAGACGGTCCGCGCCAACGTCCGCTTCGGCCTGGACATCCAGCGCGTCCCGCGCCGTGAGGCGAACGCGCGGGCCGACGAGTGGCTGACCCGTATGGGCCTCGCCGACTTCGCCGACGCCTATCCGGCGGCCCTCTCCGGCGGCATGCGCCAGCGCGTGGCGATCGCCCGCGCGCTCGCGGTGGAGCCCGAACTCCTCCTCATGGATGAGCCGTTCGCCGCCCTCGACGCCCAGCTCCGCTGGATCCTCCAGGAGGAGCTGCTGGAGCTCACGCAGACCACCCGCGGCACCACCCTGTTCATCACCCACAGCCTGGAAGAGGCGATCGTCCTCGGCGACCGGGTCCTGGTGATGTCCGCCCGCCCGGGCCGGATCATCGCCGAACACCGCCCGCCGTTCCCGCGCCCGCGCTCCGGCGACATCCGCGATACGCCCGAATTCACCTCCCTCAAGAGCGAGTTGTGGGACCTGCTGCGCAAGGAGGCGGTACTGGCATGACCACGGTCGCCAAACCCCCCGCCGAATCGGTCCTGACCCGCCGCCCGGGACCCCAGGAGCTGCGTCCCGTACGCGCCCACCGCCGGCGGCGCGCCCTGGAGCTGTCCCTCGCGGCGGCCGTTCCCCTCCTCCTGATCCTGCTCTGGCAGCTGGCCGCCGCCCAGGCCTGGATCGACGACCGCGTCTACCCGGCGCCGTCCACGATCTTCGCCGACGGCTGGGACCGGGCCGCGGCCGGCGATCTGTGGCCGGACGTCTGGGCAACCTTGAAGCGCGTCCTGGCCGGCTACGCGATCGGCACGGCCGCGGGCTACGCCCTGGGCCTCCTGATGGGCTCCCTGTCCCTGGTACGGGCCGCCCTGGAACCCCTGCTGGACGCCCTGTACGTCGTCCCGAAGCTGGCCCTGCTCCCGATCTTCCTGAACATGTTCGGCCTGGGCGAGGGCCCGCAGGTGGCCCTGGTGGCGGCGACGGTCTTCTTCTTCGTATGGATCTCGACGATGTCGGCGGTGATGGCCGTCCCCTTGGGCCACCGGGACGCGGGCCAGGTCTTCGGCGCCTCGCCCTGGCAGATGTTCCGCCACGTCCTGCTGCCGGCGTCGTTGCCGCAGGTCCTGGTCGGCGCGCGGATAGCGGCGGGCGTCGCCGTACTGGTGATCGTCGCCTCGGAACAGATCGCCGCCGCGAACGGCCTCGGCCACCTGATCTTCGACTCTCGCGCGCTGTTCCAGAACGACGTGATGTTCGTCGGCATCGTCTGCGTCGCCGTCCTGGGGGTGGTCTTCTCCGAACTGGTGCGGATCGTGGGCCGCTTGCTCACCCCGTGGGCACCGAGGGACCGAGGACGGGGGCAATCGTGAGCGGGCGACGTGCATACGGTGCCGTAGCCGCCGTCGGAGTACTGCTGGCGTCGGCGGCCTGCTCGTCGCCGTACGCCGGCGACTCGGAGCCGAAGGCGGGCGGGGGAACGCGCACGATCCGGCCGGTGGAGGGCTGCGGCGACACGTCCTGGACGAACCCGGCGGACCGCACCCCGAACCGAGTGGCCGCCCGCTGCCTCCCCGGAGCCCCCGCCCCCCAGCCCCTCGCCAAGCCCCGGAAGCTGACGATCGCGACCGGGACGCTGAGCGCCGAGTACGTGGCACCGCTGCGAGTGGCGCTCGACAAGGGCGAGTTCAAGAAGGAGGGCCTGGACGTCACCCTGAAGGTCCTGCCGACGCCGGACGCCCTCCCACTGCTGGCCAAGGGCGATGTCGACGCGCTGTGGGCGGCCCCGGAGGCGGCCGTCATGAACGGCCTGAGGGGCGGCTTCGACATCAGGTGGGTGGCGGGGAACTTCTCGCCCGGCCCGAATTCGAAGAGCGGCCTGTGGGTGCGGCTGAAGCAGGGCGAGAGCGCGGACCGGGTGGCGATGGCCGACCGGAAGCTGGGCACGATGATCGGCAAGGGCTCCGTGATCGCGTACCCCATGGAGAAGGCCCTTCAGAAGCACGGCGGCGGCCTGGACGAGATCCAGTACCAGCAGCTGGGCTCGGCCGACGTCCTCACGGCGCTGCAGAACGGAGGCGTCGACTCGGCCTGGCTCCTCGACCCGGTCTGGCGCAAGGTCGACGGCAAGACGGGGTACGCCTTCCTGGGCGGCCAGCCGGCCGGCGAGCCCCTGGGCGGCATGCTGTACGGCCCGAACCTGCTGGGCGACGACGTGGACGCCGGGGTCGCCCTGCTCCGGGCCTACATCCGCACGATCAACACGCACTTCGCGTCCGACTACAAGAAGGACCCGGCCTTCGTCGCCTACCTGGCGAAGCTCCTGAAGTCGGACAAGGCGGTCCTCGAGTCGACCCCGTCTCTGCGCATGGACTGGGAAATCCGCGCCGGCACGACGGACCGCCTCCAGTCCGCGTACCGCGCCCAGGGCGTGGCCGAGGGCGACGCGCTGGCGGAGTCGAAGACGGTGGACAGATCCCTGTACGAGGAGGCGGTGGGCCACCGCTCATAAACAGAACCAGGGCCGGAAACCTTTCGGCTTCCGGCCCTGGGCCTTCAGTAGCGGGGACAGGATTTGAACCTGCGACCTCTGGGTTATGAGCCCAGCGAGCTACCGAGCTGCTCCACCCCGCGGCGATGAATGCAACATTACGTCAAGGACGCGGAGAGAAGCAAATCGCTTGGCCGACATGTATTGGCGCAGGTCAGCACCGTGCTGTGGTGGGCGTCGGGAAGCTTTTCGCTGAGGCCACCAACCCGCCCCCAGCCCAGCGCCACGCGCTACGCCGACAGCTCCTGCCGCAACGCGTCCCGCAGCCGAGCCGCCCGCTCGGACACCTCCCGCGGCCCGAGGGACACCGCCCGATCAGCCCACCGCTGCCCCTCCGCCAGCTCGCCCCGACGCGCGTAGACGAGGGCCAGCCGCAACGCCGCCCGCCCGTGCCCCGCGTCAGCCGCCCGCGTCCACCACACCGCCGCCTCGGGCTCACTCCCCTCCCGAGCCAGCAGCAGCCCCAGATTGAACGCCCCGTTCCGGGAGCCGGCCTCGGCCGCCTGCCGGTACCACCGAGCCGCCTCCACGACATCGCCCCGCGCGGCGGCCAGCATCCCGACCCGCACCTGCGCCCTCCGGTGCCCCTGACCGGCGGCCCGCTCGTACCACTCCTCGCACTCGCTCTTCTCGTGCACCACCTCGCCCAGCTCGTGCGCGGGCTGCGGCGGGCGCCGCGCGTCGAGCACGGTGGCCAGCCGGTACGCGGCCTCGGCGCTGCCGCCCCCCGCCGCGCACCGCAGGTGCCGCTCCGCCTCCCGCTCGTCCCCGTCCCGCAGCCGCGCGATCCCGACCTGGAGTGCCGCCTCGGTGTGCCCGGCGCCCGCCGCCCGCTCGTACCACCGCAGCGCGACGGACTCCTCGCGCCGCCCCGCGAACAGAATCCCCAGGTTGAACGCGGCGTCGACACTCCCCGCCTCGGCCGCCTTCGAGAACCACGGTTCCGCGCCCGCCTGGTCCCCGCCCCGCAGCAGCAGGATGGCCAGCGCGTTCGCCGCCTCGCGGTGGCCGGCGTAAGCGGCGCGCCGGTACCACTGCTCGGCCTGCGCGGTCCGGCCCTGCTCGGCGCAGAGCAGGGCCAGGTTGTACGCGCCGTTGTCGTCCCCGGCGTCCATCGCGGCCCGGTACCAGCGCTCGGCGGTCTGCGGCTCACCGCGCTCGGCGTGCAGTGCGCCCAGCGCGTTGGCCGCGTTGCCGTCGCCGTCCTGCGCGGCCCGCAGCCACCACACGGCGGCGCTCTCGGTGTCGCCCGCGTCCCGCAGCAGGAACCCGAGCGCGCAGGCGGCCCGCGCCTCGCCGTCCTTGGCGGACGTCAGATACCAGCGCCCGGCCTCCTTGAGCTCGCCGCGCTTCTCCAGGATCGCCCCGAGGTGCAGCGCGGCCCGCCGGTGCCCGCGCGCGGCGGCCTGGCGATACCACTGCTCGGCCTCTCCCGCCAGAGCGTCGTCGGTCCCGGCCCCCGTCTCACCCGCCGCCTTGCGGTCGAGTGCCCGCGCCAGCCGGTACGCGGCCTCCCGGTGCCCCCGTTCGGCCGCCGCCCGCATCCACCGCTCGGCGGCGACGTCGTCACCGCGGTGCTCCAGCAGATCGGCGAGGGCGTAGGCGCCCAGGGCGTGCCCCTGCTCGGCGGACTGCCGCAGCCAGTACTCGGCGGCGGGCTCGTCGCCTCGCTCACGGTGGTGGCGGCCCAGCGCGTGGGCCGCCGCGGCGGACCCGGCGACGGCGGCGATCCGCCACCATCCGGCGGCGTCGTCGGCGTAACCGCGCTGGTGGAGAAGGACTCCCAGGTTGTTGGCGGCGGCCCGGTCACCGGCCGCGGTGGCGGCACGCAGCTGGGGTTCGGCTCCGTCCAGATCTCCGCGGCGCAGCAGCATGGCCCCGAGCACGCTCATCGCCTCGACATCGCCGGCTTCGGCGGCGAGCCGGTGACGGAGCTCCTCGGCGGCATCCTCGGTCGCCTCCCCGGCCTGGTCGGGCCGGGAAGGCTGCACAAAACGCCCTGTCTCGAACAGAGTTGCCTTGTCCCCCATAACGTCCATCGTCGCACCACCTGCAAACTGGGTACACCTGGTATACCGCAGCCATTGAGGTCACTTCAGCGTTTTGTCGACATGCCCACAGAGAGACAAGTCAAACACACCGCCCCCAACTCCCCACGGCGGCACGGCCGTACCCCATGTCGGCACATGCGTTCGCACATGGCGAAGGCCCGAATCCTTTTCAGGATCCGGGCCTTCGGTGTCGTACGACTCTCATCGCCGACTTCAGTAGCGGGGACAGGATTTGAACCTGCGACCTCTGGGTTATGAGCCCAGCGAGCTACCGAGCTGCTCCACCCCGCGCCGTTGTTCTGCAACCGTATCACGGCGCGGGGTGGGCTTTTCGATCAGCCGCTGTCCGGACTGCGGCTCGGACTCGGACTGCCGCTGGGACTACCGCTCGGACTGGGGCGGCTGCCGGTCTTGTCGGCTGCGGCCTGCGCCTCCTCGGCCCGTCGCAGCGCGTCCTCCAGGTCCTCCTGCGCCGTGCCGTACGCCTGCCAGTCACCCTTCTTCAGGGCTTCCTGGCCGGCGTCGAAGGCCTTCTGGGCGTCGTTCAACGCCGCTTGGACCGTTGGATTACTGGATGTCGGCGGTGGGGTGGTCGTGTCCTCGCCCTCGTCCGGTGGCTCGGTGGTCGAACCCTCGGCTCCGAAGACCTTGTTGAGGGCCTGGTCGAGGGTGTCCTCGAAGGCGGTGTTGCCTCCGTAGGTCACCAACACCTTTCTCAGCAGCGGGTACTTGAGTCCACCACCGCGTACGTAGACCGGCTCCACGTAGAGCAGTCCTCCGTCGAGCGGCACCGTCAGCAGGTTGCCGTACTCGACTTCCGAGTCGCCGCCCTGCAAAAGTCTGATCGACTCGGCGATGTCCTGTTCCGAGTTGAACTGGCTCTGGACCTGTTTAGGCCCGTTGACGGTCGTACTGGTCGGCAGTTTCAGGATTCTGATCTTGCCGTAGTCGCTCGTGCCCGCCTCGGCGTCGACCGTCATGAACGCACTGAGGTTGTCCCGGCCGTTGGGCGTGAACGTCGTCGTCAGCGAGAAGGCCTGCGACGACTGGTCGGGCATCTTCATGCTCAGGTAGTACGGCGGTACCGCGTCACCCGTCTTGTTGGTCGGGTCGTCCGGCACCTGCCACACCTCGCTGCCGCTGAGGAAGGTGTTGGCGTCCTCGACGTGGTAGCGGGTGAGCAGTTCGCGCTGGACCTTGAACAGGTCCTGCGGGTACCGCAGATGGGACATCAGCGACTTGGAGATGTCGCCCTTGGGTTCCACCGTGCCCGGGAAGGCCTTCATCCAGGTCTTCAGGACCGGATCCTGGGTGTCCCACTGGTAGAGCTCGACCTTGCCGGTGTACGCGTCGACGGTCGCCTTCACCGAATTGCGGATGTAGTTGACCTGGTTCTGCTGGGCCACCACCGCGCGCGAGTTGTTGGTGGCGGTCAGCGAGTCGGCCGTCGTGTCACCGAGGGTCGTACGGGAGGCGTACGGATAGCCGTTGGTCGTGGTGTAGGCGTCGACGATCCACTGGATCTTGCCGTCCACCACCGCCGGATAGGCGTCGCCGTCGATGGTCAGCCAGGGCGCCACCGCCTCGACGCGCTGCTTGGGCGTGCGGTTGTACAGAATCCGCGAGCCGTCACCGATCGCCCCGGAGTACAGGATCTGCGGCTCGTTGAACGCCACCGCGTACGCGGCCCGGTTGACCGGGTTGGAGAGGTTGACCCCGCTCTTGTCGCCGTAGCTGTAGGTCTTCTCGCCGGAGTCGTCGGAGTAGTCGATCTCCTTCTGGGGACCGCCGACGATCGAGTACGTGGTGGTCTTCTCGCCGTAGTAGATCCGCTGCTGATACGACCCGAGGTCGCCCTTGGACGGCAGGTCGGACTCGGTGAAGACCGGGCGGCCCTCGGCGTCGGCCGTGGTGCCCTTGGCGGCGACCACGCCGTACCCGTGGGTGTAGCGGAAGTGGTCGTTGATCCAGTTGTTCTTCGGAATGCCGTTGAGGTTCAGCTCACGCAGACCGATGACCGTGTCCTGGTCCTTGCCGTCCTTGCTGTAGCGGTCGACGTCCAGGTTGGTCGGGAACGCGTAGTAGTTCCGCATCTGCTGGAGCTGCTGGAATGTCGGCGAGACGATGTTCGGGTCCATGACGCGAATGCTCGCCGTGTTGTCGACGTCCTCGCGCAGCTTGGTCTTGTCCGTGGTGGCGGCCTTGCCCGCGTACTCGGAGACCTTGGCGTCGTTGATGCCGTACGCGTCACGCGTCGCCTTGAGGTTCTTGGCGACGTACGGCGCTTCCTTGGCCTGCTCGTTCGGCTGGACCTGGAACTTCTGGACGATCGCCGGGTACAGGCCGCCGATGAGGATCGCCGAGAGCACCATCAGGCCGAAGCCGATGACCGGCAGCTGCCAGGTGCGCCGCCACAGGGTGGCGAAGAACAGCAGCGCGCAGATGACGGCGATGCAGAACAGGATCGTCTTGGCCGGCAGATAGGCGTTGGCGTCGACGTACCGCAGGCCCGTCCAGGCGTCGGTGGCCTTGAAGTCGCTGGACTTCACCGCCAGTCCGTACCGGTCGAGCCAGTAGGCGACCGCCTTCAGGGCGACGAAGATGCCCAGCAGCACCGACAGGTGTCCGGTGGCCGCCGACGTGGCACGCGCGCCCGGGGAGGTGACCCTGAGCCCGCCGTACAGGTAGTGGGTGAGCGCGGCGGCGATCACGGAGAGGATCGCGGCGGCGAAGCCGAAGCCGAGCAGGAACCGGTACCAGGGCAGGTCGAAGGCGTAGAAGGAGACGTCGAGATGGAACTGCGGGTCCTTCTGGTTGAAGGACACGCCGTTGACCCACATCAGCCAGGTCCGCCACTGGCCGGACGCCGAGGCGCCGGCGATCAGACCCACCAGGGAGGTGATCCCGAGCAACAGCCACTTCTTGTACGGCGCGATGCCCATCCGGTAGCGGTCGAGGCTCTGCTGCTCCATCGACATGGCGCTCAGCGGCGGGCGCAGCCGGTGAGCCAGCCAGATGTTGAAGCCGACCGCCACGGCCATCAGCAGGCCGAAGACGAAGAACAGTCCGATCTTGGTCCACAGAGTGGTCGTGAACACGGACGAGTAGTTCACCGACCGGTACCAGAGCCAGTCCGTCCAGAACCCGGCGAACATGGTGAACGCCATGCCGAGGACGGCAAGGACGCCCAACGTCATGAGCAGGGTCCGGACACGCCGGGACGGGCGGCCCACTCTGATCCGTGGCCCCGTCGGGCCTCCGCCGCGGTCCGGCATCTGGAAAGCCAAGGTGCGCACCTCGAAGTTCGCTGTTGGTCTGTCAGACCCGCGTCGTCACGGGCCGTCCGCGGGCCTCGTGATCGTAGGCCCCCACCTATGCAACTTACTCACGCTTTACTCGGTTCCCGATTTCGGCCCTGAACGAGAGAGGATTGTGACCATGTCCAACACTCCCATGGCGGCGAGCCCGCTGACCCGGGCCGTTCTCGAGATCGACGAGTACGCATCCGGTCTCGGCTGGGACCAGCCCGCCCGCCTCTTCGCCCTCGTAGACACCGTCCGGCTGCGCGCCGAACAGCCCTCGCTCGCGGACCGGCTCGGCCTGGAGGACGAGCCGGCGACCACCGGCCTCACCCCGATCGAGCAGGACGAGATTCCCGCGGGCAAGCCGCTCGACGAGTTCCTCGGCACCATCGCCTGGCCCGACGCCGTGGTCGGCTGCGCGCTCACCGTGGAGCGCCTGATGCTGCCGCCGTCCGCCGAGGCGTCCGTCCCGGAGGGGCTGAGCGAGCAGAAGCTCGCCCAGTGGGTGGCCGAGCACCCGAAGCGCCAAGAGGTCCGGATGACCGTGGCGGTCCTGCGGGACGGCGCGCGCGAATCGGCCCTGCGACTGCGCGAGAAGGACGCCCCGACGGAGGTCCTCACCGGCGGCGACCTGGTGCCGGGGCTGGCCGAGGCGCTGTCGGCGACGTTCGAGGAGTAGCCCGCCGGATCACTTGGTGGTGCACTTCGGCAGGTCGGCGGTGTCGCCGGCGCGGATGTCCTTGAGGGCGCCGAGGGCGTCGTCGATGGTCTTCACCTTGACGAGGGTGAGCCCCTTGGGCGTCTCGCGCGCGGCGGCGGCGCAGTTGTCGGCGGGCGTGAGGAAGTACTGGGCGCCCTTGCTGCGTGCGCCGACCGTCTTCATCTCGATGCCGCCGATCGGGCCGACCTTGCCGTCGTCGTCGATCGTGCCGGTGCCGGCGACGAAGTTGCCGCCGGTCAGGCTGCCCGGGGTGAGCTTGTCGTAGATGCCGAGCGCGAACATCAGACCCGCGCTGGGTCCGCCGACATCGGCGAGCTTGATGTCGATGGTGAACGGGAACGTGTGGTCCGTCCCCGCGGAGATCCCGACGATGGCGCGCTTGTCCCCGCCGTCGTCCGAGGTCGTCGTCGTGATGGTGATGTCCTCGGTCTTGGTCGCCGTCTTGTTCTCCTTCTCCGCGGCGGCCTGCTCCTTGGCGGGCACGATCGTGAAGACGACGTTCTGGCCGGGCTTGTGCTTGGTCACCAGCTCGGCGACGTCGGCCGGCTCCTTCACCGTCGTACCGTCGACGGCCTTGATCACGTCACCGGCGTGCAGTTTGCCCTCGGCCGGGGAATCCTTGACGACGGTCGAGACGATCACCCAGGACCGCACCGGGACGTCCAGCTCCTTCAGGGCGGCGACCTTGGCGCTCTCCTGGGACTGGCTGAACTCCTCGGCGTTCTCCTGGGTGGACTGCTCCTCAGTCTTGCCGTCGGGGTAGAGCGTGTCGTGCGGCACGACCTTGTTGTCATGCGCAAGCCACCCATAGACGGCCTCGACGAGGTTCATCTTGTAGTCGGCGCTGGTGACCCGCACCGTGGTCATGTTCAGATGCCCGCTCGCCGCATACGTCTTCCGGCCGTCGATCTGCAGCACCGGCTCGCCGTCGTGGTCACCCAGCGTGTTCACGGTCGGCCCCGGTGACATCTCCGAATACGGCACATCGATGAAGACTCCCGCGCACAGGAGCGCGATCAGCATCAGGGTGGAGGCGAGCATCGTCGCGGTGCGGCGTGGCATGCCACGACATTACGGGACGCCCCTGTCAGCACGCCGTCAGGGCGGCAGCGTCAGCTGCGGGACGGGATCAGGAGCCCGAGTGGGACTTGTCCATGGCCGCGCGGAACCGGGCGTACCCGTCCAGCTCTGGGCCGTCGCTGCGTACCTTGCGGGTCCGGTTGGCCCAGCTGCTCCAGAGACCGGCGCCGACCGCGGCCACCAGCGGAATCAACAACCAGGCGAGCGCCGCCATGCCGTCCTCCCAAACCGATGAGCGACCGACCACAACTGACTGATCAGCAGATTGACCAGCCCCGCTGACAACGCTCGTGCCAGGGGTGCGGTTACGCAACCGGAGGGGTGAAGGAAGGGTTCGGCAGGCGCCGGAGGATCAGCAGGGTCAGCAGGCGCCGACCCACTCCTCGGTCCCGTCGGAGAACTTCTGGTGCTTCCAGATGGGCACTTCGTGCTTGAGGTCGTCGATCAGCTTCCGGCAGGCCTCGAACGCCTCGCCCCGGTGGGGGCAGGAAACGGCGACGACGACGGCGAGATCCCCGACCCCGAGGTCCCCGATCCGATGCACGGCCGCCAGCGCCCGTACGGGATACTCCGCGACGACCTTCTCGGCGATCCGCCGCATCTCGGCCTCGGCACTTGGATGAGACGAATACCCGAGCTCGTCGACATCGGCACCCCCGTCGTGATTCCGCACGGTCCCCACGAACAGGGCGGTTCCCCCGGCGGCGGCGTCCCCGACGGCCCGGAAGACCTCGTCCAGGGAGAGGGGCGTCTCGCGGATGGCGAGCAGCTTGATGGGATCGTCGGCGGCCTGCTCGCCCGGGTGGTCGTTGGTGGGTGCCATGCCTCCATCGTGCCGCACGCCGGGACCACCCGGAACAGCGTTGTCACCCGGCACGCGCGCGTGCGCGTCTGGAGGGCCCCTCAGATGCGCACTCCCTCAGATCCGAGCCCGCTCTGGTCCGCGCTCCCTCAGATCCGCGCCCGCTCAGATCCGCGCTCCCTCAGACCCGCGCTCCCTCAGATCCGCCGCCTGGCCTTCCGAGCCCGCCGCACCACAGCCGCCGCGCCCAACAACGCCACCGTCGCCCCCGCGGCCCCCGCCGCGGTCGCGTCCTTGCGGCCGAGCCGCCGTCCAGCGACCGTATGCCTCCCGGAAACCTCCTCCAGCAGCTCGGCGAGCACCTCCTCATTGGTCCACTGCGGCCGCCACCCCGCGTCATGGAGCCGGCTCCCGCTCACCACCCAGGGGTACATCGTGTACGCCAGGTCCCCGGCCGGAGACGGCGTGAGCCCGATGCGGTGCAGCCGGGCCGCCGCCCCCAGCGCGACGGCCGACGGCAGCTCCATCCGCCGAACCCCGCTCAGCTCCTCGACCTCCTCCTGCTCCAGCCATCCGTCGCACCCGACGACAAGCTCCCCGTCGACCTTCTCCAGGACGGCGTACTCGAGAGCACTGCACAGATCGTCGACGTGGCAGAACTGCCAAGCGGGCCGGGACCCGGCCACAACCAACAGCCGAGGCGACTCGAAATACCTGGTCAGCGCGGTGTCCGTACCCCCGCCCACGAGCACGGACGGCCGCACGACGGTGACATTGAGCCCCGGATGCGCCCGCGGAGCGCGCCGCGCGAGCCGCTCGATCTCCAGCAGGTCGCCGACCCCGGTGGCCTCCGCGGTCGCCCGCAGCTCGGCGTCCTCGGCCAGCGGCAGCTCGTTGTCCGGCAGGGCCCCGTAGACCATGGCCGACGTACACAGCACAACCCGGTGGACGCCGGCCGCGGCGGCCGCGGTCAGTACGGTCTGTGTCCCCCGTACGTTGTAGGCCGTCCGGGCGGCGGCATCGGTTTCCAGGTCGAGATCGAGCGCCAGATGGACCACCACATCCGCGCCCCGCAGCTTCTCCGCGATGGCCGGATCCCGCACATCGAGGATGTGCCACTGCGCCGCCGCGCACTCGCCCCGCCGCTCGTCGAGGGCGATGACCTGCTTGATCTCGTCCGAGGCGGCGAGCCGCTCGGTGAGCTGCGCGCCGATGCCGGACGCGGCGCCGGTGACCGCGACGACGGGCCCGCGCATGGCGGGAGTGGTTGAGTGGTTTCGCGCTGCGCGAACCTGCGGATCTGGGGAACTCACCGGGCGTCTCCAGCGGTTGTCTTCAGTACGAACGCGAGTGACGCGTACGTACCAGGTGGCATCCATCCTGCCGCAGGCCGAGAGTCGGCGAAGCACCGAGGCCCGAACCGCCCATTGGTGTCTACGCTGGGTGGTGTTATCGGGCAGTCGTGCCGTCGGAGACAACCGGCGGCCTTACCAGCCGAGGAATCCCGTGAGTGACACCCCATTCGGATTCGGCCTTCCGCCGGAGGAGCCGGACGACGGCGACGAGGGCAAGAAGAAGGACCAGCAGAGCGGTGGTGGTCAGGGCCCGGACAACCCGTTCGGCTTCGGCGGGCTGCCCGGAGGCCTTGGCGGTCCCGGTGCGGACAACCCGCTCGCTGCCATGTTCGGTTCCCTGAACCCCACCGACCTGGGCGCCGCGTTCCAGCAACTGGGCCAGATGCTCTCGTACGAGGGCGGCCCGGTGAACTGGGACATGGCCAAACAGATCGCCCGCCAGACCGTCTCCCAGGGCACGGCGGACGGCACCAAGGACGCGAGCGTCGGCCCCGCCGAGCGCAGCGCCGTCGAAGAAGCCGTCCGTCTTGCCGACCTGTGGCTCGACGACGCGACGTCCCTGCCGTCCGGCGCCGGCTCCGCGGTGGCGTGGAGCCGCGCGGAGTGGGTCGAGGCGACCCTGCCCGCGTGGAAGGAGCTCGTGGACCCGGTCGCCGAGCGCGTCGGCGCGGCCATGGGTGACGTCCTGCCGGAGGAGATGCAGGCCATGGCCGGCCCGCTGATCGGCATGATGCGTTCCATGGGCGGCGCCATGTTCGGCACACAGATCGGGCAGGCCGTCGGCGTGCTCGCCGGCGAGGTCGTCGGTTCCACCGACATCGGCCTGCCGCTCGGCCCGGCCGGCCGCGCCGCGCTCCTGCCGGTCAACATCGAGTCGTTCGGCAAGGACCTCGGCGTGTCGAGGGAGGAGGTGCGGCTGTATCTCGCCCTGCGCGAGGCCGCCCACCAGCGCCTGTTCGCGCACGTGCCGTGGCTGCGCTCGCACCTGTTCGGCGCGGTCGACGGCTACGCGCGCGGGATCAAGGTCGACACCGCCAAGCTGGAGGACGTGGTCGGCCAGTTCGACCCGCAGAACCCCGAGCAGTTGCAGGACGCCCTTCAGCAGGGCATGTTCCAGCCGGAGGACACGCCCGAGCAGAAGGCCGCCCTGGCCCGTCTGGAGACGGCTCTGGCACTCGTCGAGGGCTGGGTGGACGCGGTGGTCCACGCAGCCGCGAAGCCGCGCCTGTCGTCGGCGGACGCGCTGCGCGAGACCCTGCGCCGGCGCCGCGCCTCGGGCGGCCCGGCCGAGCAGACGTTCGCCACGCTGATCGGCCTGGAGCTGCGCCCGCGCCGCCTGCGGGACGCCTCCCGCCTGTGGGCGTCCCTCACGGACGCGCGCGGTGTCGACGGCCGGGACGCCCTGTGGTCCCACCCGGACATGCTGCCGACGGCCACCGACCTGGACGACCCGGACGGCTTCGTGCACCGCGAGCAGCTGGACTTCTCCGAGCTGGACAAGATGCTCGGCGACGCGGCGGACAAGCCCGACCTCAAGAAGAAGGACGACGGCCCCAAGGACCAGACCAAGGACGACGACACCGAGTGAGCCTGTACGACGACGCGGTCCTCGTACTGAAGAACTACGAGGACCGCAAAGAGCTGCGCCAGGCCTACCTGGACCACCTCGCGACACACCCGGACGGCATGTGGAAGTCGTGCCACGCCGGGCACCTCACGGCCAGCGCCCTGGTGATCGACCCCGAGCACGGCCGTGTGCTGCTGACCCTGCACAAGAAGCTGCGGATGTGGCTCCAGATGGGCGGCCACTGCGAGCCGGAGGACATCTCCCTGGCGGCTGCCGCGCTGCGGGAGGCGACGGAGGAGTCCGGCATCGAGGGGCTGACGCTGCTCCCGGGCGGCCCGGTGTCCCTCGACCGGCATCCGATCCCGCCGCCGTGCCACTGCCACTTCGACGTCCAGTACGCGGTCGTGGCCCCGCCCGACGCGACGCACGCGGTCAGCGACGAGTCACTCGACGTGCGCTGGTTCGGATACGACGAGGTGGCGGCCGTGGCGGACGAGTCGGTCGTACGACTGCTGGAGGCGACGCGCGCCAGGCTCTGAACGTGTGTAAGGGGCGACCGTCCAGGTGGTCGCCCCTTACGTTTGCCTTGTTACGTTGCCTTGCGGGTGATCCCGGACCGCTCAGGCGTTGCTTCCCCCGAGGGAGTTCCCGCGCATGCCGAACTGGCCGAGCATCCCCGACGAGCGCAGGTGCTGCGGCGGCAGCAGCTCACTGGGCTGTACCAGGACGTGCCCCGTGCCGGTGAACTGCATTTCCCAGCCCTCGCCGCTGGAGCCCTTGCGGCGCCACACGGCGGACGTGGAGGTGGGGGCCTGGAGCTGCGTCCGCAGGGACGTGGACCAGGCGACCACGGCGTCCGCGTCGCAGCAGACGTTCTTCTCCGGGGTCACCTCCATCACCAAAGGCTCGCCCGAGGTCATGAGCACGACCTGCCCGGAACCGGACAGTTCCAGGTTGTAGGCACCCGCCGAGGCGATCTCCACGGCACTGTCGACCGCGACGATGCCGACGCCCAGGGAGCCGTCGAAGGCGAGGACGTAGGAGCTGTCGACGGTCAGGCCGCGGCCGACCTCCATGATGTGCAGGTGCTGGGCGAGATTCGCGAGGTAGACGACACCGTTGCCTTTGCAGCGCATGAGTTCCAGGCGCTCGCCGGTCATCCGCTCGACGTTGCGCCAGCTCCGGTTGCGGTACTGGCTGTCGAACTCCACCTGCCCCTCGAAGGCCACCATGGCGCCCTGCCGGGCCAGCACGGGGCTGCTGCCCCGGGTGACGTCGGTCTTGAGCAGCTGGGGGTTCTGGAGGGTGTACCGCCCGGTGGACTCCACCGGGATGTGTGCGAAGAGTGTGCTGTGCATGATGTGCCTGGTGCTCCCCTCAGCCCCGGATCTTGAATCGGTCGCCGGTGTCCTCGCTCGGCTGGACGACCACGAAGCCCTGCCCCTTGAAGCCGATCTGGAAGGCCTCACCGCTGCCCCGGCCGATGAGGGCGCTCGCCTTGACCGTGCGGCGAGCCTTCATCTCCAGGCCGGTCGTCCAGGCGATCAGCGCGTCCGGGTCGACATACGTCTCACGTTCGGCGCAGTCCAGGGCCATCGGAACGCCCCGGCTGACCAGCGCGACCCAGCCCGTGCCCCGTACGACGAGGTTGGTCAGGCCCGAACCGGACAGCTTGGCGAGTCCCTTGACCGGCTCGATGGTCAGCTCCAGCGAGGCGTCGCAGGCCAACAGCGTGGCACCGTTCACGGAGAGGGCCTCGCCGTTCAGGTGGAGGACGACGACGTCGCCGCCGTAGTCGGCGAGGTAGAGGTCACCGTCACCGCGGCAGAGCATCAGCCTGCCGCCCTCGCCGCTGACCATCTCCTCCGCCGAACGGCGCAGGCTGGCCGGCGCCCCGTCGAACTGCACATAGCCCTCGTACGCGATCATCGAGCCGGCCTTGGCCAGCAGATCGTGTCCGCCGGCCATGGTGACCTTGAGCGTCTTGGAGCTGTGCACGCTCATGCGGACGCCGGTCGAAGCGGCGCGGTGCGCGCTGAGAGTCTGGGTGTCCATGGGCCTCACACCTCGAAGGGCTGTACGACGACGAAGTTGCCGGGGGCGCCGCGGAACTGGAGGTTCACGGCCTCCGAGCTCTGCCGGGAGTACCCGGAGCGGCGCAGCCTGAGCGCGGTCGTGGTGACGGCCTGCGCACCGGCGGACCAGGCGATGACGGCGTTGCCGTCGACGTAGGTGGCCGGGCCCACGGGGATGACGACCGGCACGCCGCGTGTCTTCACGGCGACCGCCCCCGTCCCCGAGAAGAGCATGCTGAACAGGCCACCGCCCGGCAGGCCCGCGCCCTCGATGCGGCGCACCTCGGTGTCCAGGGCTTCGTCGAAGGCGAGTACACCTTGCGCGCTGGTGTAGAGCTGCTCCCCCTGGAGGCGGATGACGAACACCCGGCTGGCCTCGTCGGCGAGGAAAACCTCGCCGTCCCCGGAGCAGCGCATCAGGGACATGCCCTGGCCGGTGAGCGCACCGGTGAGCTTGCCGAGCAGGCCGGAGCCCTTGTGGGCGAAGTCGATGTCGCCCTGGTAGGCGACCATGCTGCCCTGCTTGGCGAGGATGTTGGCACCCTTGGTGAGCGTGGCCCGCACGAGCTGCGGGTTCTGCTCCGTCCAACGGTCCCCGACAGGGGCTTCCGCGTACTTCGTGAGGACGACACGGACGTTCGCCTCAGGAGGCACGGCAGCGATCACGGTGGAACCGCCGAAGGGCTGCGCCTGGCCGGGGAAGGCCGCGGGGGCGCCCGGGGGCGTGAACGTCTGCGGGCCCGCTCCGGGGGGCGTGAACATGTGCGGGCTCGTCGGCGCGGGAGGCGCCTGCGGCGGGACGCCGGGCGGGGTGCCGATTCCGGCGGGCGGGGTGGTACCGGCCAGGGTCGGAGCCGTGTGGAGGGACGGGGCCGCCGGTGCGGGAGTTCCGAAGTTGGGCGCCGGAGCGGGGGCCGGTGGCGCGGCGGTCGGCTGCGGCGGCGGTGCGAAGGTCGGCGCCTGGGTCTGCGCCGGGACGGCTGGGGCCGGTGCCGGGGCGGGCTCCTCCTCGGCGACCTCGCCGCCGAAGTTCTTCAGCAGCGCGTCCAGGCCGCCGTCGAAGCCCTGTCCGACGGCGGCGAAGCGCCACACGTCCTTCAGGTAGAAGTCGCCCAGCATCACGGCACGTTCGGTGGAGAACTCGCCGCCGTCGAAGGAGTACCGGGCCACTTCCTCGCCGCCGGCGACGATTCGGACATATCCGGGAGCGATCTGCGACATCTGACCGGCGCCGTCGATCGTCGCCGTGAACGACAGCTTCTGGATCTGCGGCGGGATCTGGTCGAGCGTGACCCGGAAGGACTCCGTGTCGCCTGCCTGCGCGCCCAGAAGCTGTACGGCTTCCTCGGGGGACTTCGGCTGGTTGAAGAAGATGAAGTACCGGTCGTCCGAGAGCCGTTCGTCGGCGTCCAGACCGAAACAGCTGATGTCGAAGGTCAGCCCGGGGCCGGAGATCTGTACACCTACATACAGATCCGTGCCCGCGGTGAGGTCACTGATCTTGGCCTTGTGGCCGCGTTGGAATTCCCTGGCCATGCGTAACGACCGTCCCCCATCCCGAATGTGACTGCGTCGCGACAGGCTAACGGCAAACTCGGACACCGACGGAAGTCGGTACAGATCCGGTACAAAATCCCGTTCGAGGCGGGTGTCACTCGCCGCGGGCGCCCGGCAGGTGGGGCAACCGCTCGGCGGCGACCACGCCTTCGAGATAGCCCCGGGCCCGCTCGGTGCGCGGATACGCCTCCAGCAGCCGCCAGAAGCGAGGCCCGTGCCCGGGGACGAGCAGATGCGCCAGTTCGTGGAGGAGGACGTAGTCGACGACGTACTCGGGCATGCCCTGTAGTCGGTGCGACAGACGGATGCTGCCCTCGGCGGGAGTGCACGAGCCCCAGCGGGTGTTCTGGTTGGTGACCCAGCGCACCGAGTCCGGCCGGGCCCGGCCGTCGAAGTACTGGGCCGAGAGGCGCTCGGCACGCTCGGCCAGTTCGGCGTCGCCGAGGACCCGCTTGCTCTCCTGGGCGGCCAGTTTGTCGAGCATGACGCTCACCCAGCGCTGCTCCTCGGCCTCGGACATCCGGGCAGGGATGAGCACAACGGTGCGATCGCCCTCGCGGTACGCGGAGACCGTCCGGCGTCGACGGGAGCTCCTGCGCACCTCGATCGCGCTCGCCCCCGAGCCGCTCGGCGGCTGGCTCGTCGTGCTGCGCTGTGGCGTTCCGGCGCGGTGCAGTGGGTCGGCGGGCACGCCACGACGTTACCCGCTGCACACGGGGGAAGTCCCGACTCCGGGACGGTTGGGTTCCGATCCCCCACATGCGTTTGATCCGTAGGACTGACTTGACTGACTTGTACGACGAATACCCACCGCCTGTGGACAACTTTCGGCGCCCGACGGCGGGCCCGGGCATGCTGGCTCTCGCCGGCGGAGCTGCGATCGATGTCCGACCAGACCTCCGACCGATCTCTGCCGGCGCACGGGGACGTTCTACGAGGCTACGGGGGCCCGTCATGCAGTCGATGGATACGCATGTGATGGATGCGAACTCGATGGTTCCGGTCGTGAAGCCCGCGCTCCGGCGCGGCTGGCGCGATCTCAACACCGTGCAGTTCGGGATGACGCCGGCCCACGCGATGACTCTGGGTCCGATGGACACGGCGACGGGCAGTTTCCTCGACCTGCTCAACGGCACGCGCGGGCTCGCGCTCCTGCGGGAGGAGGCGCGCCGCATGGACCTGCCCGACGGTCATGTCGACGCGCTGGTGGAGCGGCTGGCACGGGCCGGGCTCGTCGATGACGCCCGGGGCGGCGGACCGGCCGCCGAGGCCCTGCGCGGAAAGAAGGCGGTACTCGACCGGCTGCGCCCCGACCTGGCCTCGCTGTCCCTCACCACGTCCGAGCCGGGTGAGGCGATCGGGCTCCTGGCCGCCCGCCGCTCCCTGCGCGTCCAGGTCAGAGGCGCGGGCCGGGTAGGCACCGTCCTGGCCTCGCTGCTGTCGGGCGCGGGAGTCGGCGAGATCGAGGTGCGCGATGTCGGCCGCGTCGAACCGGGGGACGTCGCGCCGGGCGGACTGCCCGCCGAGTCCGTCGGCGACCGCAGGGACGAGGCCGCCCGGCGGGCCGCTCGCCGAGCCGCCCCGGACCGACCGCCGCGCCGAGACCGCCGCACACCGACCGAGGGAGACGACACCGGCCTGTCCCTGGTGATCCTCGCCCCGCGGGACGATGTCGACGTGCACGCGCCCGTCCCGTCCGCCGCCGATCCCCTGATCGCCTCGGGCACTCCCCATCTGTACGTGGGGGTGGTGGAGGGAACGGGAGTGGTGGGCCCGCTCGTCCTGCCGGGCGAAACGGGTTGCGCCGGCTGTCTGCACGAGGCGCGCACGGAGCGCGACCAGGCCTGGCCCCGCCTGGTCGCCCAGTGGCGCTCCGGCAAGCCACGCCAGGGACGTCCCTGCGACTTGGCGCTTGCCAGTACGGTGGCAGGGCTGGCCGCCGCGCACGCGCTCGCCTTCCTGGACGGCCGGGTTCCGTCGAGCGCAGGCGCGCGATGGGAGGTCTCCCTGCCCGGGCTGCACTGGCACGCGCGGCCGGTCTGGGGCCATCCCGCATGCCCGTGCGGGGCAGCGGAGAAAGGTAAGGGGGAACACACACCCAACGGCGAGGAGTCACACGAGACAATGGCGGAGCAACGACCGTCGAAGGAGTTTCGCCGTACGACAGACGCGGCGCGGCTGGCTGGGACCTGGAGGGCGCATGTCTGATCTTCCCCGCAAGGCGGTCACCCGTACCGCCAAGCTCGCCGCGCTTCCGCTCGGTTTCGCCGGACGGGCGACCTGGGGTCTGGGCAAGCGGATCGTCGGCGAGTCCGCGGAGATGGTCGGCCGCGAGCTGCAACAGCGCACGGCGGAGCAACTGTTCAAGGTGCTCGGCGAGCTCAAGGGCGGCGCGATGAAGTTCGGCCAGGCCCTGTCGGTCTTCGAGTCGGCGCTCCCCGAGGAGGTCGCCGGCCCCTACCGGGCGGCGCTCACCAAGCTCCAGGAGGCGGCGCCGCCGATGCCGACCCGCACCGTGCACACGGTGCTGGCGGAGCGGCTCGGCAAGGACTGGCCCAGGCTGTTCCTGGAGTTCGAGGACAAGCCCTCCGCGGCGGCCTCGATCGGCCAGGTGCACCACGGGGTGTGGCATGACGGCCGTGAGGTGGCGGTGAAGGTGCAGTACCCGGGCGCCGGCGAGGCCCTGCTGTCCGACTTGAACCAGTTGAGCCGTTTCGCCCGCCTGTTGGGTCCCCTCGTCCCCGGTGTGGACATCAAGCCGTTGATCACAGAACTCAGGGACCGGGTGTCCGAGGAGCTGGACTACGCCTTGGAGGCGCAGGCCCAGCAGGCCCATGCCGAGGAGTTCGAGGACGATCCGGATGTGGTGGTGCCCGGAGTGGTCCACCAGTGCGACCAGGTGCTGATCACGGAATGGATGGACGGCATCCCCATGTCGGAGGTGATCGCCGACGGCACGCAGGAGCAGCGCGACCGCGCCGGTCAGCTCCTGGCCCGCTTCCTCTTCTCCGGCCCCGCCCGCACCGGCCTCCTGCACGCCGATCCGCACCCGGGCAACTTCCGTCTCCTGCCCGGCGGCCCGGACGGCGAGGACGACTGGCGGCTCGGCGTCCTGGACTTCGGCACGGTCGACCGCCTCCCGGGCGGCCTGCCGACCCCCATCGGCACCTCCCTGCGCATGACGCTCGACGGCGAGGCGGAGGCCGTCTACGAGCTCCTGCGTGCCGAGGGCTTCATCAAGGAGTCCATAGAGCTGGATCCCGAGGCGGTGCTCGACTACCTGCTGCCGATCATCGAACCGGCTCAGGCCGAGGAGTTCACTTTCACCCGCGGCTGGATGCGCAGCCAGGCGGCCCGGATCGGCGACCCGCGCTCGCCCGCCTACCAGCTGGGCAAGCAGCTCAACCTGCCCCCGGCCTATCTCCTCATCCACCGGGTGACGCTGAGCACCATCGGCGTGCTGTGCCAGTTGGGGTCGACGGTGCGCTTGCGTGAGGAGTTGGAGGAATGGCTGCCGGGATTCGTATCGGAGGAGGACTTGGCGGAGGAACCGGCGGCCGAGGCGTGAGGTCCCCCGGAAGCCTCATCACCAGGCCGAGTCCGACCGCCCCTCGATCGCTCTGAGGTTCTCCCCGGAGCAGGTGTCGCAGCAAGAGTGCCGGACGCCGTTCTTACGGCATCGCCGCGGGTCGGCGGGTCGGCGGGTCGGCGGGTCGGCGGGTCGGCGGGTCGGCGGGTCGGCGGGTCGGCGGGTCGGCGGGGACAACGCACAGCGGGGGCCGGTCCGTTCGGACGGACCGGCCCCCGCGGGGAAAGCTCCGCCTCCCCGCCGGGGAGGCCACCGCTTCAGGTGTGGGTCGGGGCTACTGCATGACGGCCATGGCGAGCGCGCGCCGGGCGCGCAGCGAGGCGCGCTCGGCCCTGCGCTGCATCCGGCGGGCGGTCACCAGGCGCACGGCCCTGCGTTCCCGCTCGGCCTCCTGCAGTCGCTCGTGCATATGCGCACGAGCGAGGGCTTCTGGGATGAGTTGCATCTCTCGGGTCCTGTTCTGGCACGAGTCGATCGCACCGCTGGTGGTGAAGTCTTCAGGCGTGGCGCCTGCGAGCTCGTTGGTGGACGGCTTCATCGGGGCCTGCTTCTTGGGGTCGTGCGTGACGGGGCGGTCGATCGTTCCTGCGGTGTTCATGCCGTGACCGGGTTCTTGCGCGGGCGACCACGCGGCCGCTTCCGGGCGACGACGACACCCTGGACGAACAGCTCGCCACCCCAGACGCCCCAGGGCTCACGCCGCTCCTTGGCACCGGCGAGGCAAGCCTCGACCAACGGGCAGGTGCGGCAGAGGGACTTGGCGTACTCGACGTCCGCCGGCGACTCGGCGAAGAAGACCTCCGGGTCGTAGGAGCGGCAGGGGACGGGTACGCCGAGGCTCTCGATGGCGTCGTCGAGCGCGGTGAGCGCGGTGAGCGGAGTCAAGGTGGAGTCCTCCGTGAGGCCGGGCGGGGGGATCGTTTCGGAAGGCGGTACGGACGGGGCGTGCGCTTCGAGTTGCACGGTTCGTCTTCCTCGTCTGTTCGGTCCGGCCCTGTTGGGCCGGGTGTCGGCTTGGTACTCCCGAGGCCCCTTCGCTCCGTCGTCCCCGTTCGGGGACAAACAAATGGGCCGCGGATCCCGGATGGGGTTCCGCGGCCCTGAAGGCGCCGGCCTGATTGTCGATCAGGCTGGATCACTCCAGGGTTCTGGCCCACGGAAGGCCCACATCTGGTGGTGCTGCGTCGTCTGCTTCCGGGATCCGGCACTGGCCGCCGCAAAGGCATAGGCCTGCGCCTGTGCCGCTACTGCTGCTTCCAGTGCCTTGGTCGGTCGCTCATTGCGCTCCCGGACGGGAAGACCCGCCAGAGACACGGAGGACGCCGGACGCACGGCAGGAATGCCGGACATACCGGTGCCCAGGCCGGAAACGCCGAGCATGCACGCGGAGACGACCGAGCGATCGGTCACTTTGACGGCGCTGATGGAGCTGCTGTTGATGGTGATCACTGGAATCGCCTCCTCTCGGCGTCTCGGAGGACTGGGGGTGAGCCAGTCCGACGGATATGCAAGTACAGCACGGAATCGGGGCCTTCGAGAAGGCCTCCGTCCCCGTGGCTAAGAACCTATGGGGATTGCTGGGGCATGCGCAAACTATTTTTTCGTCGAGTTCGCATCAATCCGCGGCTTCTTCTCCCCCGGGCTCCTGGCCTGCGCAGATCCCCAGGACATCGGCTCCGTAGCGGTTGAGTTTGCGTACGCCGACCCCCGGGATCCGGGCCAGCTCGCCCTCGTCGTCGGGGACGGCCTCGGCGATCGCCATCAGCGTCTTGTCGGTGAACACACAGAAGGCGGGCTGCCCGCTGCGCTGCGCCTGGACCGCGCGCCACTCGCGAAGCCGCTCGTAGAGGCCCTCGTCCATGTCGGACGGGCAGTCCTCGCAGCGCATCAGCTTCATCTCACCGGCCTCGGTGAGCGTGCGCCCGCACACCCGGCAGCGGGCCGGGGTCCGCTGCGTCCGGCGCGGGGCGGTGGCCGCTCTGCCGGTGAAGCCTCGTTCGACGCCTCCGGGGCCGCCCGCCGCGCTCCGGCCGGCGGTGCCGGTCGAGCCGGGGCGCAGACCGTCGAGGAAGCGGCTGGGGCGGCGGTTGGCACGGCCGCCGGGCGAGCGGGAGAGCGACCAGGAGACATACAGGTACTCCCGGGCTCGGGTGACCCCGACATAGAGGAGGCGGCGCTCCTCCTCGATCTGTTCGTCGGTCTTTGCGTAGGTGATCGGCATCATGCCCTCGGCGACGCCGACCAGGAAGACGACGTCCCACTCCAGGCCCTTGGCCGAGTGCAGGGAGGCGAGGGTGACGCCCTCGACGGTCGGGGCGTGTTGGGCGCCGGCCCGCTCGTCCAGCTCTGCCACCAGGTCGCTCAAGGTGGCGCCGGGCCTGGCGGCGGCGAAGTCCTGTGCGAGGTTCACCAGGGCGGCCAGCGACTCCCAGCGCTCCCTGACGGCGCCGGAGCCGGCCGGCGGCTGGGTGGTCCAGCCCTCGCCCGACAGCACGGCACGCACCTGGGAGGGCAGGTCCACGGCGTCGTCGAGGAGGGAGTCGTTGCCGCCGAAGCGGGCCGCGGCACGCAGCGCGATACTCGCCTTGCGGACCTCGGGGCGGTCGAAGAACCGCTCGGCGCCGCGCAGCTGATAGGGCACTCCGGCGTCAGCGAGGGCCTGTTCGTAGGTCTCGGACTGGGAGTTCGTGCGGAACAGGATGGCGATCTCGCTGGCCCGGATGCCGGAGTCCATGAGCTCACGGATGCGGCGGGCGGCGCCCTCGGCCTCGGCGGGCTCGTCGGTGAATTCGGTGTGGACGGGTTCGGGCCCCGGGGCGCGCTGGGAGATCAGCTCCAGTCGGTGGTCGGCGGCGCGGCCCCGGGCCTGGGCGAGCAGGCCGTTGGCGAGGTGGACGACCTGGGGAGTGGAGCGGTAGTCGCGGACCAGTTTGACCACGGTGGCGCCGGGGTGGCGGGTGCGGAAGTCGAGCAGGTGGTCGGGAGTTGCTCCCGTGAACGAGTAGATCGTCTGGCTGGCGTCGCCGACCACGCACAGGTTCTCCCGGTCGCCGAGCCACAGGTCCAGCAGGCGCTGCTGGAGAGGGCTGACGTCCTGGTACTCGTCGACCACGAAGTGCTGGTACTGGGAGCGGACCTGCTCCGCGACGTCGTGCCGGTCCTGGAGGACGGCGACGGTCAGCAGCAGGACGTCCTCGAAGTCGATGACGGCTCGGTCGCGCTTGAGGTCCTCGTAGGCGGAGTAGAGCTGGGCGATCTCGGCCGGGGCGCGGGGGGCCTCACGGCCCGCCTTGGCGGCGGCGAGCGGGTAGTCGGCGGGGACGGTCTGGGTGACCTTGGACCATTCGATCTCGCCGGTGACGTCCCTCAGCTCGCCCCGGTCGAGGCGGATGCGGCAGGCGGCGGCCGCGTCGGCGACGAGCTGGACCTTGCGGTCGACGAGCCGGGGCATGGAGCCACCGATCGCTTTCGGCCAGAAGTACTGGAGCTGGCGCAGGGCCGCGGAGTGGAAAGTGCGGGCCTGGACGCCGGCCGCGCCGAGCTGGCGCAGCCGGCCGCGCATCTCCCCGGCGGCACGGTTGGTGAAGGTGACGGCCAGCACGCTGGACGGCTGGAGGATTCCGGCCCGCACCCCATAGGCGATGCGGTGGGTGATCGCTCGCGTCTTGCCCGTGCCGGCGCCGGCCAGCACGCACACCGGACCGTGCAGGGTGGTGGCCACCTCGCGCTGCTCGGGGTCGAGCCCTTCGAGCACCGCGTCGGCCGAGTCCGGTGTCTGCGGGAAAAGGGTGGAGTGCGTTGCTGCTGTCACATGGCCATGCTGCCAGGTCGCGAGAGACGGGTGAGCCGGTTGTCCACAGGCAGGCACCACCAGTCGTACTAATTCGGCAGGCGTCACGTCTCGAGGGACATCGCCCGCGGGAATGGTTGCTCTTTCACGTACGTTCCTCCTCTGCGACCACACATCCCCGAGTCGCCGAAGGAGCGCGAGAGATATGCCGGGCACTGTGACGATGTACAGCACCACGTGGTGCGGCTACTGCCGTCGGCTGAAGAGCCAGATGGACCGCGAGGGCATCCCGTACAGCGAGATCAACATCGAGCAGGACTCGGAATCCGCCGCGTTCGTGGAGAAGGCGAATGGCGGAAACCAGACGGTGCCGACCGTGCTCTTCCCGGACGGCTCGACCCTGACGAATCCTTCGCTGGCCCAGGTCAAGCAGAAGATCGGCGCGTAACCGCTTCGCAGCGCGAGGAGGGCGGCCCCTGAGATGCCTCAGGGGCCGCCCTCCTTGTAGCCCTGTGACCGCCTCAGACGGAGCTCCTTGTCGGCAGCGGCTTGCCGTACCAGAGTTCGATCAGGCGGGCCGCGATCGAGATGCCGTACGGCGGCAGGACCTCGCCGGAGTCGAAGGCGGCGCCCAGTTCGTCGCGGGAGAACCAGCGCGCCTCGTGGATCTCGTCGCCGTCGACATTGATGCAGGTCGAGGTGGCGTGGGCCATGAAGCCCAGCATGAGGCTGGACGGGAAGGGCCAGGGCTGGCTGGCGATGTACTCGACATGGCCGACGGTGATGCCGGCCTCCTCGAAGACCTCGCGGCGCACCGACTGCTCGATGGCCTCCCCTGGCTCGACGAAGCCGGCCAGCGTGGAGAAACGGCCTTCGGGCCAGTGGACCTGGCGGCCCAGCAGAATGCGGTCGTCCTCGTCGGTGACGGCCATGATCACGGCGGGGTCGGTGCGCGGGTAGTGCTCGGCACCGCAGGCCGCGCAGCGGCGGATGTGCCCGGCCGCGGCGATGACCGTGCGCTCGCCGCAGCGCGAGCAGAAGCGGTGCAGGCGCTGCCAGTTCTCCAAGGCGACCGCGTGCACCATCAGGCCCGCGTCCCGCGGTGACAGCAGCAGGCCCGCCTCGCGCAGGCCCGCCGGGCGCGCGGACTGGTCGATACGGCCGGGCAACGCGTCCTTTTGGAGGGCGAAGTAGCTGACGCCGTCCTCGTCGGTGCCAAGGAAGTATCGGTGCGCCTCCGTGAGGGGTGCCTCGAAGGAGGGCGTCATGACGAGTTCGGTGAGGCCGTCCGCCGTCTCGTCGACGAGGACCTGGCCGCCGGAGACCACGAAGCAGCGGGTGGAAGGGTGGCTCCACGCCGCCGCGAGCCAGGCCTCGTCGAGCCGGTGGTGGGCGGCCCGGTCGATGCCGCTCGGGGCGGTGAGCGAGACGGGGCGGTTGGCGGTGTGGTCGGTCCAGGTGGTCACGAGTGCTTCCAACTCCCCCGGTGGAAAGTTTGTTTCAGCGGGCGGTTCAGTGGGACAGACGGCGGGAGGCGACCGGGTCCGGCGGCGGTGCTTGACGGTATGGGACAGCTTTTCCAGTGTGCCCCGCGCGCCATGCCGATCCGGACGATGCGGGACGATCAGGGCGCATGACGACGATGCCCTCGGACCACATGCTGTCCGAGGCGAGCAGCCTGGGGTGAACGGCCGGGGCGCCCGGGGTCTCCCGGGCCGCGGCTGTGGGGAAGCCGGCCTTCTTGAGCCGGGCGGCGAGCCGGTCGGCGCTGCGGCGTACATCGGGCGCGTGGTCGGGCTGGGCCGACACGGACGGGATGCGCAGCCGCTCGGCGAGGTCGTCGAGGAAGGCGGCACGGTGCTGCTCGATGTACGTACGGACAGCGCTGTCCGGGGTCTGGCTCATGGTCACGAGCCTATCGGCCCGCGCTGACATCCTGGTCGTGCGGTTCCTCACCCTGCGGCTCCTCCAGGAGGAGACGCTCCAGTGCGGCGCGATCCGGCAGGTCGTCCGGCCGTACCACCTCGCCACCGCGCACATATACGAAGGCGGCCGTGACCGCCTCCAGGGGCACACCCCGCTGCTCGGCCCAGGCGAGCCGGTAGACCGCCAGCTGGAGCGGATCGGCGGTGTGGTTGCGGTTGGTCTTCCAGTCGACGATCTCGTACGTCGTCTCCTGGCCGTCACCCTTCTTGTAGACGGCGTCGATACGGCCCCGGACCACACGGCCGGCGAGCGCGAGCTGGAAGGGGGCCTCGACGCGGTAGGGCGTGCGGTGGGCGAACTCGGTGCGCTCGAAGGCTTCCTTGAGGGCCTCCAGGTCGCGTTCGTCGGCGATCTCGGCCTCGCCGCCGGGCAGCTCCTCCGGCTCCAGCATGGGCAGCGTGAGCTCTTCGAAGCGGGACTCGACCCAGGCGTGGAAGCGGGTGCCCCGGCGTGCGGCGGGTTGTGGGGGGCGCGGCATGGGGCGCGCGAGTTCCTGCGCGAATCCGTCCGGGTCGGCGGCCAGGCGCAGCAGCTGGGACGCGGTCAGTGACGCGGGCAGGGGTACGTCGGTGACGCTTTCGCGGGCGCGCAGGAGTTCGCCGGTGAGGGCGTCGAGGTCACGGTCCCAGGAGGCGATGGCGCGGGCCTCCTCCGGAGTGAGACGGGTGCGCCCGGTCTCGGGGGCACGGGGATGCGCGAGCCCCGGTTCCGGTTTCGCAGGGTGGGGACGAGGGGCGTCCGTCTCACGGGGCTGTTCCGGAGCAGCCGCCTGGTGCGGGACGGTCGGGCGGTCGGGGGTCCAGGAGTCCCAGTCGGTCGGGTCCTCCTCGAAGAAGGGGTCCTCTTCGTAGGGGGCCTCGCCAGGGGTCTTGTCGAAGGCCCCGTCGGAGGCATTGTGGGAGGCCTCGTGGAAGGCCTCCTCCTCGTAGAGGGCGTCCTCGTCCGGCGGGGCGGGCCAGTCCGGGTCGTCGTAGGTTTCCGGGTCGTGGGTGGCCGCCGGGTGGCCGTCCTCGTGGGAGAGCTGCTCCAGGTGGGCCAGAACCGTCTCGGCGGCCGCGCGGCGCCGGATCAGGGACGCCTCGTCCAGGGGCAGGGGCCACACCTGGTCGGCGGCCTCCTGGTGCAGGACCGGGTTCTCCTCGTCCTCGGCGGGCTCGTCCGCCCACGCCTCGATCTCGCCGTGGCCGGCGGCGCAGTGGTCGTACAGCTCCCGCAGGAAGTCGGACGGTCCGCGCGGCTTCTTCTGGGTCGGTCCCCACCAGTGGCCGGAGCCGAGGAGGAGGGAGCGGGGGCGGGTGAAGGCGACGTAGCCGAGACGGAGTTCCTCGGTGTGCTGGTGCTCCTTCATGGCCTCGTGGAAGGCCTTCAGGCCCCTCGAGTCCCAGGACGCGATGTCGGGGAGGGTGTCGGCGTCGCCGCGCAGTTCGTGCGGCAGCACCTTGGCCTGCGCCGTCCACTTCTCGCGGCCCTGGGTACTGGGGAAGGTGCCGTTGACCAGGCCGGGGGCGGCCACGACGTCCCACTCCAGGCCCTTGGACTTGTGCGCGGTGAGCACCTTGACGGTGTTCTCGCCGCCGGGCAGGGCGTTGTCGAGGCCCTTCTCGTACTGGGCGGCGGTACGGAGGAAGCCGAGGAAGGCCAGCAGGCTCGCCTCGCCGTCGCCGGCGGCGAACGAGGCGGCGACGTCCAGGAAGTTCGACAGGGTCTCGCGGCGGCGCGCGGCCAGGGCGTGCGGGGACGCCGACAGTTCGACCTCCAGACCGGTGACGGCCAGGACGCGGTGCAGTACGTCCATCAGGGGGTCGGCCAGGGAGCGGCGCAGGTCGCGCAGTTCGGTGGCCAGGCGGGCGAAGCGCACGCGCGCGTCCGGGGAGAAGGGCAGCCCGTCGTCGTCCCCGTCGCCGTCCATCGGCGTCTCCAGGAACGTGTCGAGGGCGTCCGCGAGCGATATCACCTCGGACGGGTCGACCCCCTCGACGGCCTCGGCCAGTCGGCGGTCCCGATCCTCGTCGCCGTCCACGCGCGCGTGGGACACGAGAAGCCGGGCGCGCCGCCCCAGGAGGGCGAGGTCGCGGGGGCCGATGCGCCAGCGCGGGCCGGTCAGCAGGCGCACCAGGGAGGCGTTGGCACCGGGATCCTGGAGCACCTCGCACACGGCGACCAGGTCGGCGATCTCGGGCAGGTGCAGCAGACCGGAGAGACCGACGACCTCGACGGGGACGTCCCGCGCGACGAGCGCGCCCTGGATCTCGGCGAAGTCGGTGGCCGTACGGCACAGGACGGCGATCTCGCCGGGTGCCTTGCCCGTGCTCACCAGATGCGCGATGGAGTCCGCGAGCCAGTCGATCTCCTCGGCGTGGGTGGGAAGCAGGGCGCAGCGGACCAGGCCGTCGCGTTCGGCGCCGGGGGCCGGGCGGAGGGCCTCCACGCCCGCGTGCATGGCGCGCAGGGGCTCCGCGAGGCCGTTGGCGAGGTCGAGGAGGCGGCCGCCGCTGCGGCGGTTCTCGCTGAGCGCCTGGCGGGTGGCGGGGTGGCCGTCGGCGTGGGCGAAGTGTTCGGGGAAGTCGTCGAGGTTGGCGACGGAGGCGCCGCGCCAGCCGTAGATGGCCTGGCAGGGGTCGCCGACGGCGGTGACCGGGTGGCCGGTGCCGCCGCCGAACAGGCCTGCCAGGAGGATGCGCTGGGCCACGGACGTGTCCTGGTACTCGTCGAGGAGCACCACGCGGAACTCGTCGCGCAGGACGCGGCCCACCTCGGGGATACCGGCGAGTTGCGCGGACAGCGCGATCTGGTCGCCGAAGTCGAGCAGGTCGCGTTCGCGCTTGGCGGCGCGGTAGCGGACCACCAGGTCGGCGAGTTCACGGCGGGCGGCGGCCGTGTCGGGGACCTTGCGCAGGTCGGCGTTGGTGAGCTTGGCGCCCTGAAGGGTGCGCAGCAGCTCGGCGTCGTACGCGCGCAGGTCCTCGGGCCGTACGAGGTGTTCGGCGAGTTCGGCGTCGAGTGCGAGGAGGTCGCTGACCAGGTCGGCGAAGGAGCGGGTCAGTGCCGGGTAGGGGCCGGGGGCTTCGCGCAGCACGCGCGCGGCGAGCTGGAAGCGGGTGGCGTCGGCGAGCAGGCGGGAGGTCGGTTCGAGCCCGATGCGCAGGCCGTGGTCGGTCAGCAGGCGGCCGGCGAAGGCGTGGTAGGTGGAGATCACCGGCTCGCCGGGCGGGTTGTCCGGGTCGATGACGTCGGGGTCGGTGACGCCTGCCTTGATCAGCGCCTTGCGGACGCGTTCGGCGAGTTCACCGGCGGCCTTGTTGGTGAAGGTGAGGCCGAGCACCTGTTCGGGGGCGACCTGGCCGGTGCCGACCAGCCACACCACGCGGGCCGCCATCACCGTCGTCTTGCCCGAGCCGGCTCCGGCCACGATCACCTGCGGGGCGGGCGGCGCGATGATGCAGGCCGTCTGCTCCGGGGTGAACGGGATGCCGAGGAGCTCCTTGAGCTGATCGGGATCGGTGATACGGGCGGGCATGTCGCCGAGGCTAGCGGCGGGCACTGACAGCCGGGGCCACATCGGCCTCGGGGACCGCAGGAGCACAGGTCAGCACGCGTGGTGCTGTACATCACGTGCGTTACTCGACCACGTGGCGTCCCTCGGGCCGCGCGCTGCAGGACGCCCGGAACGCGCAGTGCGCACAGTGCTGACCGGCGCTCGGTGTGAACCGCTCGTCGAGGACCTTGCCGGCGGCCGTGGCCAGCAGGTCGCCGACCCACTCCCCTGCCGCCCCCTCAATGGGATCCTGCGCCTGCACCTTGGGCAGGCTCTCGCCGCCGTCCCGCTTGGCGGCGCCCTGGCGCAGCTGGACGAGTTCGGCGCCGCCCGGCTCGGGGCGCACTCCGTCGAAGGCCTCGTCGACGGCGCCCTCGCGGACGGCGAGCTGGTAGACGGCGAGCTGGGGATGGTGCTCCACCTCGGCGGCGCTGGGGGCCTGCTTGCCGGTCTTGAAGTCGACGACGTAGGCGCGGCCCTCGCCGTCTGCCTCCACGCGGTCCATGGAGCCACGGATGCGGACCTCGTAGTCGCCCGCTTCGAGGGTGACGTCGAAGTCGTGTTCGCTCGCCACCGGCGTGCGCCCGGTGCGGTCCATCACGTGCCACTTCAGGAAGCGTTCGAGCGCCACGCGCGCGTTCTCCTTCTCCTGCGCCGACTTCCACGGCGCGTCGAAGGCGAGGGCGTTCCACACGGAGTCGAGGCGCTCCATGAGGACGGCGAGATCGGCCGGGGTGTGCCCGGAGGCGACCTCGTCGGCGAGGACGTGCACCACGTTGCCGAAGCCCTGGGCGACCGTCGCGGGTGCGTCGGCCTTCACCTCGCGGCCCAGGAACCATTGCAGAGCACAGGTGTTGGCGAGCTGGTCGAGGGCGCTGCCGGAGAGCACCACGGGCTGATCGCGGTCCCGCAGCGGCACCTTGCTCTCGGTCGGCTCGTACATGCCCCACCAGCGGTAGGGGTGGGCGGACGGCACCAGCGGCCGGCCGTCCTCGTCGGCGAGCGCGGCGAGGCGGGCCAGCCGGCGGGCGGCGGCCTCCCTGAGGGTGTCCGAGACGCGCGGGTCGACGGTGGTGGCGCGGAGTTCGGCGACGAGTGCGGGGACGGACAGCGGGCGGCGGGGGCGGCCGGTGACGTCCCTGGGTTCGACGCCGAGTTCGGTCAGGAAGCGGGAGGGCTGGTCGCCGTCGTCCGCGGGGGCCTTCACCGCGGTGACGACGAGACGTTCACGCGCGCGCGTGGCGGCCACGTAGAACAGGCGGCGCTCCTCGGCGAGCAGCGCCCCCGGGGTGAGCGGTTCGGCGAGTCCGTCGCGGCCGATGCGGTCGGCCTCCAGGAGGGAACCGCGGCGGCGCAGGTCCGGCCACAGGCCCTCCTGGACGCCCGCGACCACGACGAGCCCCCACTGAAGGCCCTTGGCACGGTGCGCGGTCATCAGGCGGACGGCGTCGGGGCGTACGGCACGCCGCGTGAGCGTGTCGGCGGCGATGTCCTCGGCGTCGATCTCCTCCAGGAAGTTCAGGGCGCCCCGGCCGCCGGTGCGTTCCTCCGCGCGCGCGGCCGTCGCGAACAGCGCGCACACGGCGTCCAGGTCCCGGTCGGCGTTGCGTCCGGCCGCGCCGCCGCGCCGGGCGGCCCGCTCCAGGCGGGAGGGCCACGGCGTGCCCTCCCAGAGGTCCCACAGCGCCTCTTCGGCCGTACCGCCGCCGGCGAGGCGCTCACGGGCCTTTCTGAGCAGCGCTCCGAGCCGCTGGGCGCCACGCGCGTACGCGGGGTCGTGGGCGACCAGGCGTTCCGGCTCGGCCAGCGCCCGGGCGAGGAGTTCGTCCGAGGGCGGCGGGAGGGCGTCGCCCGCGGCCCGCTCCTCGTCGCGCAGGGCGCGGCCGAGGCGGCGCAGGTCTGCGGCGTCCATGCCCGCGAGGGGGGAGGCGAGCAGGGTCAGGGCGGTTTCGGTGTCGAGCCAGGAGGTGTCCGGCTCCAGCTCTGCGGACTCATCGGAGGGAGCCGCTTCCTCGGCCTGCCGCGTGGCCTCCGCCGTGGCCACCGCCCGCAGCGCCGTCAGCAGCGGTGCTACCGCGGGCTCCTGGCGCAGGGGCAGGTCGTCGCCGTCGATGTCCAGGGGGACGCCGGCCGCGGTGAGCGCGCGGCGGACCGTCGGGATGGTGCGCGATCCGGCGCGCACCAGGACGGCCATCTCGCCCCAGGGGACGCCGTCCTCCAGATGTGCCCTGCGCAGGATGTCGGCGATGTTGTCCAGCTCGGTGCCGGGTGTCGGGTACGTGTAGACCTCGACGCGGCCGCCGTCCCGTACCGGAGCGAGCTCGCGGTGGGCGCGCACCTTGTCGGTCGGCAGGCGGGTCAGCGGCATGCGCTGGGTCAGCAGCCGGGTCGCGGCCAGCAGGGCGGCTCCGGAGCGGCGGGAGGTCCGCAGGACCTCGACGGGCGCCGGGCGGCCGTCCGCGCGCGGGAAGGTCTGCGGGAAGTCCAGGATGCCGTTCACGTCCGCGCCGCGGAAGGCGTAGATCGACTGGTCGGGATCGCCGAAGGCGACGAGGGTCCGCCCGCCGCCGGCGAGGGCGTGCAGCAGCCGTACCTGTGCCGGGTCGGTGTCCTGGTACTCGTCGACGAAGACGGCGTCGTACTGCGCGGCGAGCCGCTCGGCGACCTCGGGGCGGCGGGCGAGGAGCACCGCGCGGTGGACCAGTTCGGCGTAGTCGAGTACGCCCTGCATGTCGAGGACGTCGAGGTACTCGGCGAGGAAGGCGGCCGCGGCGCGCCAGTCCGGTCGTCCGATGCGGCGGGCGAAGGCGTCCAGAGCCCCTGGGCCCAGGCCCAGTTCGCGGCTGCGGGCCAGGACCGCGCGGACCTCGTCGGCGAAGCCGCGGGTGGTCAGGCAGGCCCGCAGATCGTCCGGCCAGCGCACGTGCGCGTGGCCGAGCCGCTCCAGGTCGGGCTGGCCCGCGAGCAGTTCGCGGACGGCGACGTCTTGTTCGGGACCGGACAGAAGGCGTAGCGGCTCCACGAACAGGTCGCTGTCCTGGTGAGCGCGGACCAGGGCGTAGCAGAAGGAGTGGAAGGTGGTCGCCTGGGGCGCGTGGGCGGCTCCTATGCGCAGGGCCATGCGGTCACGCAGCTCGACGGCGGCCTTGCGGCTGAACGTCAGAACCAGCACGCGCGCGGGGTCCCCGCCCCGGGCGATCCGCGCGGCCACCGACTCGACGAGCGTGGTGGTCTTGCCCGTGCCCGGACCTGCGAGGACGAGCAGCGGACCAACCCGGTGGTCAACCACGGAGCGCTGTGCGGCGTCCAGACGAGGGGGATCCACGCGGGCCGGCGGGGTACGCACCAGTCGGTAAGCGCCACGGCTCCCCTGTCGCACCTGGGGGTGCGACAGGCGCCTGATGGAGGAAGAGGAGCTCACGTGGTTCGCCGGTCCTGGAGGGTGTGCTGTTGGAAGGACCGCCGCGCGGGGAGGGCGGTGGCCGGGGGGTGAGGGGGATGCGCGCAGGCGACGCTACGCCGACGGACAGTACGGAAGCAGGGCTTCCGCTTCTTCCCTCACGTCACTCGCGACACGCATGTCCCTCGCCCCTCGAACGTACGCCATGCCACGGACGTGCCCTGTTTCCCCCGTATGGCCGTCGGGGTGCCCGTGGGACCGCCCGATGGCGGAAGCTGTCAAGTGTGACCTTCCGCGCGTTCGCCGCCGTCCCACCGCGCTCGTCTCATGTCGACCCGCGGCAGGTGGCCCTCGGCGGCCCTGCCTGCCTCCTTCAGGGGCGTACCCTCCGAGCGGTACTGGCCGAGCGCCTCCAGTTCGTGCCCCGGCAGCAGCGCACCGTCCGCGCGGACGACGCGCCACCACGGAACGGCTCCCCCGTAGAGGGACATGACACGGCCCACCTGACGGGGGCCGCCCTCCTCCAGCCACTCGGCGACGTCCCCGTACGTCATGACGCGCCCGGGCGGGATCCGCTCGGTGGCGTCCAGGACGCGCTCGGCGTACTCGGGCAGCGCGTCCGCGTGCTCCGCACGGACGTCCTCCGGAAAGCTCTCCTCGCTCATCCCCACCATCTTGCCCCACCCCACCGACACTGTGACGGGCTCGCCACCGTGCGTATCCCTCGCTCCGGGCCGAGGCTTGGGGCAGACTGTGCGGCCCCGCACATGCACCCTGATGCCCCCGTGTGTCGGTGGGGCATGCCACCATCGTGCGGGCGGTGACCGGTGATACGAGACCAAGAAGAGACGATGAAGCAGCAGGGTGTGCACCCCGAGGATGCGGAGAGCACCTCTGCGGCTTCGTCGCGCCCGGACACCGGCGAGGCGGACACGGTGGACCCCGAAGAGGGCAGTCGGAAGGACGTCGACCAGGAGGCGGCCGACGGGAAGCAGTCGCCGGACACGGACGACCCGGACGAGGTATACGCCGACGAGGTCGAGGGTGACGAACCGCTGCTCCCCGCGCGCGTGCACCGGCCCTCGGACCTCATGCGGCTCATGGTCGGCGTCCTGGCCGTCGCCGTGCTCCTCGGGATCGCCGCGTTCGCGCACGGGACCACCTCGGGTCTCGAACAGGACATCAACAAGGGCACCGGGCAGGCCCCCGATCTGCTCATCAAGATCGCGGGGCTGGCCTCCAGCATCGCGATCCTTCTGGTGCCGGTCGCGTTCGCGATCGAGCGGCTGATCAAACGCGACGGGCTGCGCATCGCCGACGGCGTCCTCGCGGCCGTCCTCGCCCACGGAGTGACCCTCGCCACCGACCTGTGGGTCGCCAAGGCCGCCCCCGACTCGATCCAGGAGGCGCTGACCCAGCCCTCCCCCGGCGACATCCACGCCCTCACCGACCCGGTGCACGGCTATCTGGCCCCCGTCATCGCCTATATGACGGCCGTCGGCATGTCGCGCAGGCCGCGCTGGCGGGCCGTGCTGTGGATCGTGCTGCTCCTCGACGCGTTCTCGATGCTCGTCACCGGCTACACGACACCGTTCTCGATCATCCTGACGGTGCTGATCGGCTGGACCGTGGCCTACGGCACGCTGTACGCGGTCGGCTCGCCCAACGTCCGTCCCACCGGACGGAACCTGATGGCGGGCCTGCGGACCGTCGGCTTCCACCCGGTGAGCGCGGCCCGCGAGGAGGTGGCGGAGACACCGGAGACCGGCGACCGCGGCCGGCGCTACTTCGTCACGCTGGAGGACGGTCCGCCGCTGGACGTGACGGTGGTCGACCGGGAGCAGCAGGCACAGGGCTTCTTCTACCGCGCCTGGCGCAATCTGACGCTGCGCGGCTTTGCCACCCGCAGCAGCCTCCAGTCGCTGCGGCAGGCGCTGGAGCAGGAGGCGCTGCTCGCGTACGCGGCCATCGCGGCCGGCGCCAACGCGCCCAAGCTGATCGCGACCTCCGAACTGGGCCCCGACGCGGTGATGCTCATCTACGAGCACTCCGGCGGGCGCACGCTCGACTCGCTGCCGGACGAGGAGATCACCGACGAGTTGCTGAGCGACACCTGGCACCAGGTGCGGGCCCTGCAGTCCCGGCGCATCGCCCATCGCAGGCTCGTGGGCGACGCGATCCTGGTGGATCGTTCCGGCACAGTGATCCTCACCGACCTGCGCGTCGGCGAGATCGCGGCCGGCGACCTGCTGTTGCGCATGGACATCTCCCAGCTGCTGGTGACGCTCGGCCTGCGGGTGGGCGCCCAACGCGCGGTGACCGCGGCGCTGAACGTGCTCGGTCCCGACGCCGTGGCCGACTGCCTGCCGATGCTGCAACCCATCGCGCTGAGCCGCTCCACGCGCGCGACGCTGCGCAGACTGGCCCGGGAGCGGGCCGAGCGCGAGCGCGAGGCGGTCCTGGAGGCGTCCCATCACGCCAAGCAGGCCCGTCTGGACTCGCCTGCGGACGAGACCGGGCCCGTACTACTCGAAAAGCCCGACAAGAAGGCCGTGCGAGCGGAAGCCAGGGCCGAGAAGCGGGCCATCGACGAGGCCCTGGACGAGGCGCGCGAGGAGGATCTGCTCACTCAGATCCGCCATCAGGTGCTGCTGATCAGGCCGCAGGCACCGGTCGAGCCGGCCCGGCTGGAGCGGGTGCGGCCGCGCACGCTGATGAGCTTCATCGCCGGTGCCATCGGCGCGTACTTCCTGCTGACGCAGCTCACGCACATCGAGTTCGGCCCTCTCATCGCCAACGCCGAGTGGGGCTGGGTGATCGCCGCCGTGGCCTTCTCCGCGGCGAGCTACTTCGCGGCGGCGATGGCCCTGCTGGGCTTCGTGCCCGAGCGGGTGCCGTTCCTGCGCGCGGTCGCGGCACAGGTCGCCGGGTCCTTCGTGAAGATCGTCGCGCCGGCCGCGGTGGGCGGCGTCGCCCTCAACACGCGCTTCCTGCAGCGCTCCGGGGTGCGGCCGGGGCTCGCGGTGGCGAGCGTCGGCGCGTCGCAGCTGTTCGGGCTCGGCTGCCACATCCTGATGCTGCTGTCCTTCGGCTATCTCACCGGCACCGAGAAAACCCCGTCGCTGTCACCGTCCCGGACCGTCATCGCGGGTCTGCTGACGGTGGCGGTGCTCGTGCTCGTGGTGACCTCGGTGCCGTTCATGCGGAAATTCGTCGTCACGCGCGTAAGGTCGCTGTTCGCGGGTGTCGTGCCGCGCATGCTCGACGTGCTCCAGCGGCCGCAGAAGCTGATCGCCGGCATCGGCGGCATGCTGCTCCTGACGGCCTGCTTCGTGATGTGCCTGGACGCGTCGATCCGGGCGTTCGGCGACGAGACGACCTCGCTCAGCATCGCCAGCGTCGCTGTCGTCTTCCTCGCCGGCAACGCGCTCGGTTCCGCGGCCCCGACCCCGGGCGGCGTGGGCGCGGTCGAGGCGACCCTGACACTTGGTCTGATCGGCGTCGGCCTCCCCAAGGAGGTCGCCGCGCCGGCGGTGCTCCTGTTCCGACTGCTGACCCTGTGGCTGCCGGTGCTGCCGGGCTGGCTCTACTTCAACCACCTCACACGCAAAGGCGCCCTGTAATACGACGGCCGTAGGCGGCGTACCTCGGACGGCTCGCGCCCCGAGCGTGTCACCGTGCGCGACCGCAGGATGGGGATCATGCCGAATCCCCGACTGCGCGTCGCCACCCTGACTGCCACCGCCCTTCTGCTGTCCTCAGTGCTGGCGGGCTGTGGCGACGACTCCCAGGACGAGGATCTGACGGCCCAGAAACTGAGCTGGAAGGACTGCCCGGCGCCGTCCGTGGCGGAGGGCGGCGGTGATGCCCCCTCTCCCCTGCCGAACGGCGACGAGTGGCAGTGCGCCACCCTGAAGGCCCCCCTCGACTGGAACAAGCCCAAGGGCGACACGATCAAGCTCGCGCTGATCCGGGCGGAGGCGAGCGGTGAGGAGAGCGAGCGCATCGGCTCGCTCATCTTCAACTTCGGCGGCCCCGGCGGCTCGGGCATCACCACGCTGCCCGCCTTCGGCGAGGACTACGCCACCCTGCGCACCCGCTACGACCTGGTGAGCTTCGACCCGCGCGGGGTGGGCCGCAGCGCCCCCGTGGAGTGCGTGAACGACCCACAGCTCGACGCGTACTTCCAGCAGGACGCGACACCCGACGACGCGGCCGAGCGCGCCAAGCTCCTGGAGATCACCCAGGAGTTCAACGCGGCCTGCCGGGCGAACTCGGAGAAGATCCTTCCGCATGTGCGCACCACCGACGCGGCCCGCGACATGGACTTGACGCGCCAGGTCCTCGGCGACGAGAAGCTGCACTACTTCGGCATCTCGTACGGCACCGAACTCGGCGGCGTCTACGCCCACTTGTTCCCGAAGAACGTCGGCCGCGCGGTCTTCGACGCGGTCGTCGACCCGACGCAGACCCCCGAGCAGGGCACGCTCGATCAGGCCGAGGGCTTCCAGCTCGCGCTCGACAACTTCGCCGAGGACTGCGCGTCGAAGACCGAGGACTGCCCGATCGGCGACAGCGCGCAGGACGTCAAGGACCGCATCGCCAAGCTGCTCAAGGACCTCGACAGCAAGCCGATCGAGGGCATCTTCCCGCGCGAGCTGACCCAGTCGACAGCGACCAACGGCATCGTGCAGGCCCTGTACTCGCCGGACTTCTGGGAGTACCTCACCCAGGGCCTGGACCAGGCGTACGACGGGAACGGCCAGATCCTGATGGCGCTGTCCGACTCGCTGAACGGGCGCAACGAGAACGGCGAGTACAGCAACCTCACCGCGGCCAACGTCTCCATCAACTGCGCCGACGAGAAGCCGCGTTACACCGCGGACCAGGTGGAACGGAAGCTGCCCGAGTTCCGCGCCGCCTCTCCCCTGTTCGGCGACTTCCTGGCCTGGGGCATGGTCGGCTGCACCGACTGGGCGGTGGCGGGCGCAGCCGATCACGCGGACGTCAGCGCGCCCGGGTCCGCGCCGATCCTCGTCGTGGGCAACACCGGAGACCCGGCCACGCCGTACGAGGGCGCGCGGAAGATGGCGAACGCGCTGGGCAAGGGCGTCGGCGTCGAACTGACGTACAAGGGCCAGGGGCACGGGGCGTACGACAGCAAGAACAAGTGTGTGCGGGACGCGGTGAACGGTTATCTGCTGGACGGGAGGGTTCCCGCGGCCGGCACCGTCTGTTCCTGAACCCGCATTTCGGGAGAAGTTGCAGGTCAAAGGGTTATCCACAGGCCGCTACGGCTGTCGCGCGGTCCGCCTACTATGGCCTGACAGCCATCCGCGGCACGAGGCGGACGGCCTGCGAGGGGGGAAGTGGGATGACGCGATTCGTACGATGGACGGCCCTGGGAGCCGCCGCCGCAGTGCTGGTGGCGGGCTGCAGCAGTGGCTCGTCCGGTGACGACAAGGGCGGCGAGGAGACCGGCACGGGCCGGCCGTCAGCCGGTGCCTCCACCGCGACTGGCGCCGAGCTGCCCTCGTCGCTGACCTCGCAGAAGCTCGACTGGGGACGCTGCAAGGCCACCGACGACTCCTCCGCGCCGGGCAGCGACTGGCAGTGCGCGACGCTGAAGGTGCCGCTCGACTGGTCGAAGCCGGGCGGCGAGACGATCGGCCTGGCATTGATCCGCGCCAAGGCCCGGGGCGACAACCGCATCGGCTCGCTCCTGTTCAACTTCGGCGGCCCCGGCGCCTCCGGCGTGTCCACGATGCCGGCGTACGCCACCGCCGTCTCCCCGCTGCGCGAGCGCTACGACCTCGTCAGCTGGGACCCGCGCGGGGTGGGCGCCAGCGAGGGCGTCCGCTGCCGCAGCGACAAGGAGATCCAGGCCGCCGAGGCGGTCGACGCCACACCGGACACCCCGACCGAGCAGAAGGAGTACTTCCAGGACGCCGCCGACTTCGGCAGGGGCTGTGAGGAGGCCGCCGGGAAGCTGATGGCGCACGTCTCGACCACCGACACCGCCCGCGACATGGACCTGATGCGCCAGGTCCTCGGCGACACGAAGACGCACTACTTCGGCATCTCGTACGGCACCGAACTCGGCGGCGTCTACGCCCACTTGTTCCCGAAGAACGTGGGACGGCTGATCCTCGACGCGGTCGTCGACCCGAGCGCCGACTCGATGGGGCAGGGGGAGAACCAGGCCCGCGGATTCCAGCGGGCGTTGGACGACTACCTCAAGTCCACCGGCCAGGATCCCGCGCAGGGCTCGCGGGAGATCGCGGACCTGCTGAAGCGGATCGACGCGGATCCGCTGCCGACCTCGTCGTCCGGGCGGGAGCTGACGCAGACGCTCGCGGTCACCGGCATCGTCCTGCCGCTGTACAGCAAGGACAGCTGGCCGACACTGACCAGCGCGCTGCGGGCGGCGGAAGAGGGAGACGGTTCGGAACTGCTGGCACTCGCCGACGGCTACAACGAGCGTGACCCGGCGGGGCACTACGGCACGACGACCCACTCACAACGGGTCATATCGTGCTTGGACGACAAGCAGCGGCCGACGGTCGGGGAGACGAAGAAGCTGCTGCCGGAATTCGAGAGGATCTCACCCGTGTTCGGGGACTTCCTGGGCTGGGACACGGCCGGCTGGTGCCACGACTGGCCGGTGGCCGGCCAGCGCGACACCCCGGAGGTGAGCGCGCCCGGCGCGGCGCCGATCCTGGTGGTGGGCAACACCGGCGACCCGGCCACCCCGTACGAGGGCGCCCGGAAGATGGCCGACGAACTGGGCAAGGGCGTCGGCGTGATGCTCACCTGGGAGGGCGAGGGCCACGGTGCGTACGGCAGCGGGAGCGAGTGTGTCGACTCCACGGTGAACGCGTACTTGCTGAACGGAACGGTGCCGAAGGACGGCAAGGTCTGCTCATGACGGCGGCGGGGGCTTCGGGCACCCATGGCGCCCGAAGCCCCCGCCGACATCCGAGTGGGGCGAGCCGAGGCTCAGTACACCGGCTTGTCCGGCTCGATCTGGTTGACCCAGCCGATCACGCCGCCGCCGACGTGCACGGCGTCGGAGAAGCCCGCCGACTTCAGCACCGCGAGGACTTCCGCACTGCGGACACCCGTCTTGCAGTGCAGGACGATCTTCTTGTCCTGCGGGAGGGTCTCCAGGGCGGTGCCCATGAGGAACTCGTTCTTCGGGATCAGCTTGGCGCCCGGGATGGAGACGATCTCGTACTCGTTGATCTCGCGGACGTCGATGATCTCGATGTTCTCGCCGTCGTCGATCCACTCCTTGAGCTGCTTGGGAGTGATCGTCGAACCGGCGGCCGCCTCCTGGGCCTCCTCGGAGACGACGCCACAGAAGGCCTCGTAGTCGATGAGCTCGGTGACGGTCGGGTTCTCGCCGCAGACCGCGCAGTCGGGGTCCTTGCGGACCTTGACCTGGCGGTACTGCATCTCCAGGGCGTCGTAGATCATCAGGCGGCCGACCAGCGGCTCACCGATGCCGGCGAGGAGCTTGATGGCCTCGGTGACCTGGATGGAGCCGACGGACGCGCACAGCACGCCCAGGACACCGCCCTCGGCGCAGGAGGGGACCATGCCCGGGGGCGGGGGCTCCGGGTAGAGGCAGCGGTAGCAGGGGCCGTGCTCGGACCAGAAGACGGAGGCCTGGCCGTCGAAGCGGTAGATCGAGCCCCACACGTACGGCTTGTCCAGCAGCACGCAGGCGTCGTTGACCAGGTAGCGGGTCGCGAAGTTGTCCGTGCCGTCGACGATCAGGTCGTACTGGCTGAAGATGTCCATCACGTTGTCGGCTTCGAGCCGCTCCTCGTGAAGGATCACGTTCACGTACGGGTTGATGCCGAGCACGGAGTCGCGGGCCGACTCTGCCTTGGAGCGACCGATGTCGGCCTGGCTGTGGATGATCTGGCGCTGCAGGTTCGACTCGTCGACCTCGTCGAACTCCACGATGCCGAGCGTGCCCACGCCCGCCGCGGCCAGGTACATCAGCGCCGGCGAGCCCAGGCCGCCGGCGCCCACACAGAGCACCTTGGCGTTCTTCAGCCGCTTCTGCCCGTCCATCCCGACGTCGGGGATGATCAGGTGGCGGGAGTACCTGCGAACCTCGTCTACGGTGAGCTCGGGGGCCGGCTCGACCAGGGGTGGCAGCGACACGGGGACTCCGTTGGTCGGTCAATCATTACGGGTGTTCTTCCCGTAACAGTGCCATGGCCATTTTCATTCCGAGACACCCGTTCCGATCCGCGAGACGATCGTGTCCCAGTAGCCGGGCAGGGTCTGCCAGGGGTCGGTTCGGCCGCCGCGGTCCGTGCGGTCGGTGAAGTAGATCGTCGCCGCGCCCTGCCAACGAGCGATGCGCAGCGCCTCGTCGAGGTGGCCGCGCGGGAGGCCGTGCACGAGGTGGCAGAAGCGCTCGGGCGGGTAGTCGGCGGTCCACTCGGCCACCTGCGACCAGCGGTAGTCGCTCCACGGGCCGGTGAAGGTGACCAACTGGTCGGCGTTCTCGGCGTAGCCGGGGTACGGGTGGATGCCGTGGCCGAGGACGATGTGGGTGTCGTCCCGCAGCGCGCGGAGTGTGGCGACCGTGCGGCGGATCTCGGTGAGCTCTGCGCGTTCGGCCGGACAGCGGTCCAGCAGGAAGCCGTCGACCTGGTACCAGTCGATGTAGCGGTGGGCGTCGGAGATCATCTCCCGGAAGGCGCGGGCACCGTACGCGGTGTCGAGGTGGCCGAGGACGCGGACGCCCGCGTTGCGCAGGCGCCCTGCCGCCTCCAGGCAGTGCGGGTCGGGGCGGGCGCCGGGACCGTCCGCGACGTTGAGGACGACCCAGTGCACGGGAGCGCCGGGGCGGGCGGGTTCGGCCCACTCGGCCGGGGCGACCAGGGGGTGCGCGAAACCGGGGATGCCGAAGCCGGTGGCGAGGTCTGTGCTCGCCGTGCTGCGTTTGGGCCGCCTGGTCAGATGCGACATGCCGCCTCCATCCAGATGTCGGCGAGGGACTCTTCGAGATTGATCCGGGGCCGCCAGCCGAGCCGGTCGCGTGCGGTGCGGACATCGGCCTGCTGCCAGCTGCCGCAGCCGTCCGGGTACACGTACGCGACCGGGGACGCGTGGTCGGATTCGGTACGGGGGTGGCCGATGGTCGGCCTGAGGTGTGCGCCGGGAGGGCCGTCGAGTTCGTGGAGGGCGCCGCCGTATCCGGCGACGCGCGCGAGGACTGCGGCGGCGTCGCGGAGGCGGACGGCGCGGCCCGAGCCGATGTTGATGACGCCCTGCGCGGCGGAGAGCGAGGCCGCGTGGACGGCGCGGGCGACGTCGCGTACGTCGACGAAGTCGCGTTGGGCGCCGAGGCCGCCGAGTTTGAGTTCGCCGTCGCCGGACTGCATGGCGCGGCGCATGGCTTCGGCGAGGCGGCCGAGCGGGGAGCCGGCCGGGGTGCCGGGGCCGGCCGGCGAGAACACGCGCAGGACCACGGCGTCCAGGCCGGAACCGAGGACGAGTTCGGTGGCGGCGAGCTTGCTGACGCCGTACGGGCCACCGGGGCGTGGGACGGCGTCCTCGGCCGTGGAGGAGCCGGGCTGGCTGGGGCCGTACTCGGCGCCGCAGCCGATCTGCACGAGGCGGGCGCCGCAGCCGCTGCGGCGCAGGGCCTCGCAGACGGTGGCCACGGCGACGGTGTTGTGGCGGGTGAGGTCGCGGGCGCCGCCCCTTGTGGCGCCGGCGCAGTTGATGACGACGCCGGGGTGGACCGCGTCGAGGAAGCGGGTGAGGGCGCCGGGGCTGCCGGACGCGAGGTCGAAGCGGACGTCGGCGTCGTCGCCGCGGCCGAGGGCGGTGAGCTGGACGGCCGGGTCGGCGAGCAGGCGGTCGGCGACGAAGCGGCCGAGGTAGCCGTTGGCTCCGATCAGCAGGACTCTCATCGGGCGGCTCCCGGGGCCGAGGCTTCGGGTCGGGAGGTGATCATGGAGGTGTCTCCTTTGGGAGGGGGTGCCTCCGGCGGTGGGGCCGGATGCGGTTAGGGCGGATGGAGGTTGCCTCCGGCGGTGGGGGCCGAATGCGGTGGGGGCGGATGGAGGGATGCCTGCGGCGGGGAGCCTCGGATTGCCTCCGGTGGTGGGGGGCGGCCGGGGGTTGGACCGGATGCGGTTAGGGCGGATGGGGGGTGCCTGCGGCGGGGAGCCTGGTGCGGGTTGCCTCCGGTGGTGGGGGCGGCCGAGGGTGCCTGCGCGGGTGAGGGGGGGTGCGCGTCTCGCCTATGGATGCGCTGGGGGTCGGGGACGCGTCGGGGGGTGTCCGTCCTCGGAACGTCGCGGAATCGGTCGCCTACCAACGTGCCCGGGTTGACGCGACAACCGCTGCGGGCGGACACCCCCCGACGCGTCCCCTGCCCGCCGTAGGCGAGTGCCGCGTCGTGGGGGTGCTGGCCGCGTCAGCATGGCTTCTCCGCCGGGGCATGGGCCGAGGCCCTCGTGAGTCTGCGCGTCGCGTGGATCAGGAGGGTCAGGGCTCCGAATCCGCAGGTGAGGGTTTGGATGCTGGTCGGGCCCCAGATGTCGGTGAGGGTCTGGACGGGGGTGGACAGGTTGTCGCAGCCGGGGAGGCGGGCTGCGAAGACCGTGGCCAGCGCCGTTGCCTGGGTTGTGGCGGTGGCGGTGAGGATGACCGCCGGGGCGTGGGTGAAGCCGTGGGTGGTGAGGAGGCGGGCCAGGAAGAGCAGGGCGCCGAGGGTGGTGGTTTGGGCGTAGGGGGGTTGTTCGTTGAGGGCGGTGGCGCAGAGGGAAAGGAGGGCGGTAAGGGCGCAGAGGAACAGGGCGAACGTGCCCAGGAGGAGTGGTCGTGCGGAGGCGGCGAAGTCCTCCAGGCCTCGACTGGCCGTCAGTTTGCAGCGGGCGCGTGCGGTGAGGAGATGGGCGCTCCAGGCGGCGGGGGCGCAGGCCCAGGTGAGGGCCAGGACGGGGGCGGTGACCAGGGACCAGGGGGCGTTCACGGAGCCGTCGGGCAGGGTGTCGGGGCCGCCGGTGAGGGCCGCGCGGAGCAGGCCGTCGCCCAGCAGGGCGTAGGCGATGAGCCAGTACGTCCAGGTGCTGGTGCCGGTCGTGTGCGTGCGGGTTCCGGTGCTGAGCGGGCCCCGGGCGAGGGCGGCACGGAGGCTCAGGACGGTGGTGAGGGCGCCCGCGGCGGCTACCGTCAGGCGGGCCTGTCCATGGGTGAGGTGCAGGCCGATGACTGTTGCCGTGCACACTGCGCCGGGAAGGAGGGTGAGCAGGGCCCAGTCGGCGCGTGGCCGGGGGGCCGAGTGCGGGGTAGGGGGCGTGGGAGTTTCGCCGTCGCAGGGGACCCGGGCGTACATCTCCTCGGCCAGGGAGAAGACGTCCCGGTGGCGGAAGCGTGCGGCGGTGCGGTCGGTGACGCCGTGGGCCTCCAGGCCGGCCGCGATCTCCAGGGGGTCGACGGCCCGCTCGCAGAGGTCGCGGTGACGGTGCATCAGGGCCTTCACCGGGTCCGCGGCGGCGGTGCGGCGGGCCGTGCCGGCGGGGTGGCCTTCGGTCTTCGTGGTGCCGGGGTCCTCCGGTTCCGCCGTGAGCCACTCCTCCGACCGTTCGTCCCATGCCCAAGCGCCGCTCGGGGTTCCGGGGCGGTCCAGTTCGCCCAGTCCGCTCATGATGCTCCCTCCGTGGCCGGGACCGGAGTCGTGGCCCGTACCGGCGGCCCCGCCGCCCAGCCGGGTCCGCCACGGGCCAGGACTCGTGCCCTGCGCTCCGTCCAGCGGCCGGGCACATGGGCCTCGGCGGGGACGGCGAACGGCAGGGGTTCGCCGGTGGCGTCGAGGACCACGCGGCGGACCGGAGTACGCGAGACGATCTCCAGGTAAATGCTGTGAAATGCCGTGATGTTCTGCTCGACGGTGAACAGTTCGAGCGCTCGGGCGCGGGCTGCGGCCCCCAGGCGCTCGCGGCGTGCAGGGTCGCGCAGCAGTGCCACGCACGCCTCGGCGAGCGCCCGTGGATTGCGCGGGGGCACGACGAGTCCGGTGCCGCCGATGACCTCCACGACCGCGCCGACGTCCGTGGACACCGTCGCGCGGCCGCAGAACATGGCCTCGACCAGGCCGATCGGGAAGCCCTCGACCACGCTGGGCAGGACGGTCACGGCGCCTGAGGCGTAGGCGTCGGCGAGGGTCGGCAGCTCCGGGCCGCCGATCTCCTCGAAGGACACCGGGTTGTCGCCGACAGCGTGCGGGCCCTCCGCCTCGTCGGGGAAGAGCTGCGCGGCCAGCGCCTTGCAGTGGCCGAGGTATGCGGCGCCCTCGGGGCCGGACGCGGTGCCGACGAGCCGCAGGCGGGTCTTGAGCTCCTCCTTGCGGATGTCGGCGAAGGCGTGCAGCAGGGAGACCAGGTCCTTGGCCGGCTCCACTCGGCCGACCCAGACCAGGGTGTGCGGGTCCGCGCACTGAGGGGATTCGCCGATCTCCGTGAAGCGGGAGTCCTCCATGCCCGGGTAGACCGTACGGAGCTTGGCGCGGTCGGCGCCGCAGCGCTCCTGCCAGCGGCGGGCGTGCGCGTTGCCGGGCGTGACGATCGCCGCCCGGTCGTAGATCTCGGCGGCGAGTCTGCCGTGGAAGGCGGTGAGCAGGGCCCGTACGGCGGGCGAGGCCTCCGTGCCGGTCAGGTAGTGGGTCCGCAGCCGCACGCCGTACTCGGTCACCAGCAGGGGCACGCCGCAGAAGTGGTGCGCGAGCAGCCCGGGCAGGGCCGCCGTGCCGCCGGACGCCGCGTGGCACAGGTCGACGGAGCCGAGGCCGTCGTCCTCGTACCAGTCGAGCGAGAGAGGGCGCAGGGCGCGTTCCAGGTGCGCGGTGACGGCGAGCAGATCGGGTACGCGCGCCTCGCGCGCTGCCCGGGGGGTCCCGGGCGCACGACAGGCGCCTTCCAGGGCGCGTACGGCGGCCTCGGAGCGGAGCGCTCCCGACAGCCCGCCTTCGTCGCGGGCCAGTTCGGCGAGCCCGTACAGCCCACTGGCGAAACGGTCCGCCACCGCGCCCGGCGCCTCCCCGGAAGCCCCCGCACACAAGGCGGCCACCAACTCGCCGTAGCACTCGGCGAACCGCCGGCGCGCACGCCTCCCGTACCCGCCCCCGTCGTCCTCGGCCGTCCACAGCGGTGCCGTGCGCACCCTGCTGACCTGGGGCGGCAGCGGGATCCAGCCCTCGTCCTCCTGGCGCTGGCTGCGGCTGAGCGCGTAGATGTCGAACTCGTGCTGCTCAAGCCCGCGCACGAGCCGGTCGCACCAGAGCCTGGCCTCACCGCTCACATACGGATAGCCACCCTCCGTAAGCAGTCCTATGCGCACGAGTGCACCCCCGATCTCCCGTATGGGGAGCCGCCGTTGGTTCGACGGCTCGCAGCGGGACGAACGTATGCGGACAAGGCGGTGGCGCGACGGACGGTTGTCCATCGCGCCACCAAAAGGGGTGAACGGTCGTAACTTTCCCGTGCGGGCCGCGTTCCGTCGCGCTAAGAGATCACGTGCGCACGGATCGTCACTGGCGGGCGGTGCTGATCGTCACGTCACGGCCAACTCCCGCCGGGCGGCCCTGCGCCGGGCCGCGATCTCCGGGTCGAGTGCCGGTACGGCGGCCAGGAGCTGCCTGGTGTACGGGTCCTGCGGGGAGTCGTACACCTCGTCGGCGGGGCCGGACTCGACGATCCGGCCCCGGCGCATCACCGCGACCCGGTCGCTGACCTGGCGTACGACGGCGAGGTCGTGCGCGACGAAGACGAGGGCCAGTCCGAGTTCGCGCTGCAACTCGCCGAGCAGGGCGACCACCTGCGCCTGGGTGGTGACGTCCAGCGCGGAGACCGGCTCGTCGCAGACGATGACGCGCGGGTCGGCCGCGAGCGCCCGCGCGATGCCCACGCGCTGGCGCTGACCGCCGCTGAACTCGTGCGGGTAGCGGTCGCAGTGCGCCGCTTCGAGCCCCACGCGCTCCAGGAGTTCCCGTACGCGCCCCCTGACGCGTCCCTCGTCCTGGTCGCCACGCGCGCGCAGCGGATCGGCGATCGACTCGCCCACGCTGCGGCGGGGGTTGAGGGAGGAGACCGGGTCCTGAAAGACCATCTGCACGTCGGGGCGCACTCCCCCGCCGGGCTTGATCTCGCCCGATGTCGGCTCCAGGAGGCCCACGAGCATGCGGCCCAGGGTCGTCTTCCCGCTGCCGCTCTCGCCCACGACGCCGAGAGTCTCGCCGCGCCGGATCGTCAGCGAGACGTCGTCCACGGCCGCGAACGCCTGCTTCCCGCGCCCGAACTCGCGCCGCAGACCAGTCGCTTCGAGGACGATCTCACCGGGCGCCTGAGCCACAGCGCGCGGCGCGTCCACGCGCGGGACCGCGCCCAGCAGTTCGCGGGTGTACGCCTGCGCGGGCGAGCCCAGTACGGCACCGACCTGCCCGTGCTCGACCACCCGCCCGTGCCGCATCACCAGCACGTCGTCGACGCTCTCGGCGGCGACGCCCACGTCGTGCGTGACGAGCAGCAGGCCCATGCCGGTCTCCTCGCGCAGCGTGTGCAGCAGGTCGAGGATCTGGGCCTGGACGGTGACGTCGAGCGCGGTCGTCGGCTCGTCGGCGATCAGCAGATCGGGCTCGCAGGCCAGCGCCATGGCGATGAGGGCGCGTTGCCGCATGCCGCCGCTGAACTCGTGCGGGCGGGAACGGGACCGGCGCCGTGCGTCCGGAATTCCCACGCGCTCCAGTACATCGACGGCACGCGCGCGTGCCGTTCGTCGCGACGCACGCGTGTGGACGCGGTACACCTCGGCGATCTGGTCTCCGATCGCGTAGTACGGGTCGAGGGAGGACAGCGGGTCCTGGAAGACCATCGCGGCCTTCGCGCCGCGCAGCCGCCGCAGCGCCTCCTCCGACGCTCGTTGTACGTCGACGCCGGCGACCTCGACCGAGCCGCCGACGCGCGCGCCCGTGCCCCGGTGCAGCCCCAGCAGGGCCGAGGCGACGGTGGACTTGCCGGAGCCGGACTCGCCGACCAGGGCGAGGGCGGCGCCCGGCTCCAGGCGGAAGGAGAGCCCGTCGACGGCGCGCAGGTCGCCGAATTCGACGGACAGGTCTGTGACTTGGACGAGACTCACGTCAGTACCACCCGTCGGTCGGCCACCGCGTACAGCACGTCCGCGACGGCGTTGGCGATGACGACGAAGAACCCGATGACCAGGACCATGCCGACGACGACCGGCAGGTCGACCACATTGACGGCATGGACGAGTTCTTGACCGATGCCGGGCAGGCCGAAGAGCGACTCGACGAGGACGGCACCGCCCATGGCACTACCGAAGTCGTTGGCGTTCAGGGCGATGACCGGCGCCAGGGCGCCCCGCAGGGCGTGCCGACCGATGATCGACCGTTCACCGACGCCGTAGGCCCGGAAGGTCCGGATGTGGTCCTCGGCGAGCGTCTCCAGCATCGACGCCCGGGTCAGCCGGGCGAAGTAGGCCGCCTCGCCGAGGGCGAGGGTGAACCACGGAAGCAGGAGGCCCCAGGCCCACTGCTCCGGATCGTCGGTGAGGGAGACGTACTCCGGGAAGGGCAGCAGCTCCAGTTGCCCGCATATCACGATCATCAGCACGAGGCCGATGACGAAGACGGGCGTGGCGACGCCCGCGAGCGTGAGGCCGGTCAGCGCGCGCTCGGTGAACCGGCCGCGCCGCCAGGCGGAGAGCACGCCGGTGCCGACACCCAGCAGGAGCCAGAGCACCATCGATCCGAACACCAGCGACAGGCTGACCGGCAGCTTGGTCAGGATGATCTGCATGACCTGCTGGTCGCTCTGGTACGACAGCCCGAGGCAGGGTGCCGAGCAGTGCTCGAGCGACGTGCCGGTCGAGTAGTCCTGGCCGACGAAGATGCCCTCCAGGAAGTGCCAGTAGCGCAGGTACAGCGGGTCGTCGAGCCTGAGTTGCTGGGCGACCTGGTGCACCTGTTCCGGCGAGCAGCGCGGGCCGCAGGTGATCTGGGCGACGTTGCCGGGGGTGGCGTAGAAGACGACGTAGATGATCACCGAGATGGCGAGCAGGGTGATCGCGGCGCCCACGGCGCGCCGCAGCGCGAAACCGCCGAAGCCGCTCATGACCGCACCTCCTTCGCGACGCCCGTGTCCGTCTTCTCGACGCCCGCGTCCGTCTTCGCCTCGCGCCTGCGGCCTGTGCCGACGCGTAGGCGGGAGGCCGCGCGCGGGTCGAGAGCGGTGCGTACGCCGTCGCCGAGAACGGTGAGCGCGAGCACGGTCACGAACAGCGCGCCCGCAGGCAGCAGCAGGTACTGCGGTGCCGCCTGGTACCAGACGTTGGCCGAGGTGAGCATCTGTCCCCAGGACGGAGTGGGCGGCTTCACGCCGACGCCGAGGAAGGACAGGGCGGCCTCGATGCTGATGTTGGCCGGCACCATGAGCGCGGAGTAGGTGATGACGGGTGCGGCGAGGCCGGGCAGCAGCTCCCGGCGGGCGATCCGCACGGTGCCCCAGCCGCTGAGCCGGGCGGCGGCGACGTAGTCGAGCTCCTTGAGAGTGAGTGTCTGGGCGCGCGTGATCTTGGCGATGGTGCCCCAGGCGACGAAGCCGATGATGAGCGAGACGAGCACCGGGCGCGGAAAGCTGTTGGGCACAATGGCCAGCAAGGCCAACGCCATGATCATCAGCGGCATGGCGACGATGATGTCGGTGATCCGGCTCAACAGTTGATCAACCCATCGATTGCCGAGCGCGGCCGCGACGCCCACGACGACACCGAGGAAGACCTGAACGACGGTCGCCGCGAGCGCGACCCCCAGGGACACGCGCGCGCCGTAGACGAGCCGCGCGAACAGATCCCGTCCGGTCTGCGGTTCGACGCCGAGCCAGTGGTCGCCGTTGATGCCCCCGAAGGAGCCGATCGGCACGCCCCCGCGCGCGGAGTCGATGAGCGACGGGTGGTAGGTGGTCGGGTCCTGGCCTTCGATCGCCGTGAGCAGCGGTGCGGCGAGCGCGACCAGGACGAGCAGCGCGACGACGGCCGCCGCGACGAGGGCGGCGCGCTGCGTCCGCAGCCGCCGCCAGAACTGACGGGCCCCCGAGGGCCCCGGGACGGCGATGTCCGTCCCGGGGCCCTGAGAGGCGACAAGTGCCTCACTCATCGGGTTACTTGACCGCGACCTGCGAGATGTCCAGCACACCGGTCCAGTCGCTGATCACGACGTTCCTGATGTCCTTGCCGTACAGCCGCTGGTAGACGGGGTGGAACAGCGGCACGGTCAGCGCCTGCTCGCCGATCTTCTTGTCCAGTGCACCCCACCGCTTGGCGGCAGCGTCAAGATCGGTCAACTTGTTGATCGCGTCAATCTCGGCATTGACCGACTTGTCGTCCAACAGGCCCGTGTTGAAGTTCGAGCCGTCCCGGACGATCTGCCGACCGTCGAAGATCGGGGCGAGGAAGGGACCGCCGGAAGGCCAGTCGGCACCCCAGTGGGCGAGGAAGAAGCCCGGTTCGGTCTTCACGTTGTGGATCTTGTCGGAGTAGTCGTTGTCCTCGAGACCCTGGAGCTTGACCGTGATGCCGGCCTTCTTGAGCGCGTCCTGGATCGCGGTCGCGATCTCCGGGCTGGTCTCGAAGTCCCTGGCGTTGGAGTGGGTCAGCGTCACGGTGAGCCCGCTCTGGTAACCGGCCTGCGCCAGCAGTTCCTTGGCCTTGGCCGCGTTGCCGGTCTTGCCCGCAGGGAACAGGTCGTACGGCTCGTAGCCGAAGGACTTCTGGTTGGGCAGGAAGGTGGTGGCGGACTCGGCCAGCGCGGAACCGCCTGCCGCGTTGACCACGGAGGAGCGGTCGATGGCGTACGAGATCGCCTGCCGCACCTTGATGTCATTGAACGGCTTGACCGTCGGGTTGAACGCGATGTAGTTCGTGTAGCCGAAGTGGCCCGTGCCGACGCGCGAGGCCAGATCCTTGTCGCCCGTCACCTTGGCGAGCTCTGCCGGGCCGAGGTTGGTGTCCGTGGTGACCGCGGCCGCGTCCGCTCCCTGGGACGAGGACAGCCGCTGGTTGATCACGGAGGAGTCGAGCCCGGACCGTACGTCGATCTTGTCCGGGTAGGCCTTTCGCTCGGCGTCCGTCGAGGCGGACCAGTACGTGTTGCGCGCCAGGATGATCCGCTCGCCGTCGTTCTCGTTCGAGACGACCTTGTACGGGCCGGACGAGACCGGGTGCTCCTCGTACTTGGTACCCGTGTCCTTGGCCTTCGGGACCGGCGTGGTCTGCGTCTGCGTGGCCAGGTACGGGAACTCGCCCTCGGGCTTGTTCAGGTGGAAGACGATGGTCCGCTCATCCGGCGTCTCGATGGCGTCGAGCCCGCCCTTGTCCTTGTACGGCCCCTGGTAGCCGGCCGCACCGACCAGCCAGTCCCGCAGGTAGGGGGCGCCCCCGGACAGCTCGGGGGCGAAGGAGCGCTCGATGCCGTACTTGATGTCGGCCGAGGTGATCGCGGTGCCGTCCTCGTACTTGAGGCCCTTCTTCAGGGTGTACGTCCAGACGGTCGCGTTCTTGCTCGGGCGCCCGATGTCGGTGGCGAGGTCGGGGACGACCTTCGTGCCGGCGGCGCCGTTCTCGCGGTTGCGCGTGGTGAGCGTGCGGAACACGAGGGAGGGCACATTGCCGCCGCCGGAGGTGTACAGGCGGGCGGGGTCGAAGTCTTGCTGCGGGTCGGAGTTCAGGACTGTCAGGGTGCCGCCCTTGTGGGGCGTGGAGTCGCCGCCGGCGCCCTTGGCATCGTTGTCCTCCGGCCCGCAGGCGGCGGCGCCCGCTGCCAGGGCCAGGCCGACGGATGCCGCGGCCACACGGCGCGCTATGAGGGACGGTTGACGCATCGGAGACGACCTCTCGGAATGATGAGTCTCGCAAAATGAGACGTATTGACGAGCAGTGAGACAGAGATCAACAGACGTCTGCCCCGGCGTCAGGTCGTCGGAACCGGTGACCGAGTTACGGGAGTGAAAAAAGTTCGCGACGCGCACGCCTGGGGGCGGGCGTCAGCGACAGAGAATGTCCGCCACGCAGAGCGGGGTCACGCCGATGAGCGCCAGCTCGAAGGCGGCGCGTTCGGAGGCGTGACGGGGCGACATGCGCAGCAATATGTATGACTTTTCCGCGCATGTCAATGTGACATCGGTGTCAACCGTCAACTCCCGGGGTATGCCCAGGGGTTGGCACGGCAGTGGATCCCGTCGTAGTCGAGGAACTTGGTCTGCTGTTGCATGACCGGCGCGAGGTCGCCGTCCTTGTCGCACGTGACGTGGCTGTAGCCGAGCCGGTGGCCGACTTCATGGTTGATCAACATTTGCCGGTACGCATGGATGTGATCACCGTATGTCTTCGATCCCTGCGCCCATCGATACGCATTGATCATCACGCGCTCGGTGGAGGCCGAGTCGCACGACACGTTGTCCACGGTGGTGTCCAGGCCGGACTTGGCGCACCACTCGGCGGTGGTACCGGGACTGGCGAGCGTGATCACGAAGTCGGGCTTGCCGGAGTAGATGCGCTCGAAGGTGCGGGCGCCGTTGTGCGCCCAACTCCGCTTGTCGTTGAGGGTCTTCTGCACGGCCTCGGCGAAGAGTTCACCGTCGAGGCCGAGCCCCTGCTCCACGTCCACACGGTAGGTGTACTTCTGCCCCGTGCCGGGGGCCTTGGCGATCCCGGGGATCGCGTCGAACGTGCCCGAGGCCTTGAGCGTGGCGCCGAGCGGGTAGGTCTTGTCCATCTTCTGCTCGTATGTCAGCGGCGCCGCTTCGGCGGACGCCGAGGACGTCGGCTGCCCGTCCGCGCGCGGGGCCTCGTCGCGGACGTCCCGGGCCTGGTCGGTGGCGGTCTGCGACGGTACGGCGCTGTCGTCACGCCCGTCGGCGACCTGGCCCGCCACGACGATGGCCAGCGCGGTGGTGACGGCCGCGGCCGCGATCCCGGTGAACGTCCGCCCCTTGGCTCCCTTGGCCGGTGCGGGCTCGCCCGTCGGAGGCGCGTCGTCGTCATCGACGCCGTCGGCGCCGTCGCCGCCGGTCTCGGGCCAGGCGGTGACGGATCCGTACGGGTCGGCGGCGTGCGCGGTGGTCCGGGTACGGCGCGCCGAGGCGTCGGTACGGGGCGCGAAGACGTCGTCGTCCTCCCCGAAGGCGGCGAGGTAGTCCTGCCGCGGCCCCCTCGGCCCTGTCGGCGGCGCCGGCCGCTGACGCGGTATACCCGGCCCACCGCGCTCTCCACCGGCCCGCCCGCTCAAATCGCCCCAGCCGCCGCCGGCTTCACGCTGCTCGGGATGCCCGCCACGGACGCCCCGGGCGGGGGTGCCGTCGGGGAACCGCGGGGTGCCATGCGCGGGCGTGCCGTCCTCGAGCCGCGGAAAGCCATGGGCCGGGGTGCCGTCCGGAAGCCGCGGAAACCCATGGGCGGGGGTCCCGTCGGGAAGACGCGGCATCCCGCGCGCGGGAGTCCCGTACCCCGCAGGCCCGTACCCGGGCATCCCGCCCACCGGCGGTGCCGGCCGGCCGGTCTGCGGGCCCGCAGGCCGTGCCCTGCCCGTCACATCCCTGTTGTCCGTGTTGTTGTCGCCGTTGTCACCCCTGGGGGCACTCTTGGGAGCGGCTCCACGTCGACTGTGGCGTCCCACGTCGTGCCTCAGCTCCCCGAGTTCGTAGTACTCGACATCCTGGCGCCATCATCCTCGGCCGAACCCGAACCGGCCGACCCCGAACCGGCCGAACCCGAACCGGCCGAACCGGCGGCCTCAGCGCCGGAGACCTCCGCGAGGAGTTCGCGGAACGCCCCCGCCACCGTCTCCGGGTATTCCATCATCGCCACGTGCCCTGCCTCGGGAAGGGTAAGCAGACGTGAGTCGCGGAAGGAACGCGCCGCCTTCTGGGACATGCGGAATCCGACGAGCTGGTCCCGGCCGCCGTAGACGAGGAGGGTCGGGGCGAGGACGCGCTCGGCCTGGCGCCACAGCGCGTGCTGGCCGCCCAGCGTGTACGCGTTCACGATCCCGCGCGCGGAGCGCGTCATCGCGTCCCAGAAGTACGGCAGCCGCAGCCGACGTTCCATCTCCTCCACCGCGTGCCGGAACGCTTCCGGCGTCACCCGCCCGGGATCGCCGTAACACAGCGCCATGACCCCGCTGACCCGCTGCTCCGCCGTCCACTGCCTGGTGAACCGGGTGAAGAGCCCGGCCACGCCGGGCACCGCCAGCAGCCCCGTCGGTACGGCCGTGCGCTGGACGCGCAGCTCCGGCAGCGCGGGCGAGACGAGCGTGAGCGTCCGCACGAGATCGGGACGCACCGCGGCCACGCGCGTGGCGACCGCTCCGCCGAGCGAGTTCCCGAAGAGGTGCACCGGCCCGCGCCCGGAGGCGTCGAGGTAACGGATGCACGCGCGCGCGTGCGCCGAGATCGAGTAGTCGCCGTCGTCCGGTGGCGGGGAGTCCCCGAAGCCCGGCAGGTCGACGGCCTCGCCGTCGACGGCGTCCTCCAGCCGCTGCATCAGCGCGGACCAGTTCTGCGAGGAACCGCCGAGTCCGTGGACGTACAGCGCGGGCGGCGATCCCGCGCGCGTGGGGGGCCTCGAACGGACCGTCAGGGTGATCCCCGGCAGCCCTACCGACCTGAGCCGCTCCCCTTCCGCGACCCTGACAGGCGCCGCCTTGGGGAGCACGCTGGCGGGCGCCACTGACGGCAGCTCGGTCGAAGACATGCGGCAATGTTACGAGACGATCACGCAGTGGTTCATGTGTTCGCCGTCACAGACAGGAACCGTTACATACAGACATCGTCACAGACAGGCACCGCCACAGACGGGCACGCGGATCAATGGCGTATGGATCGGGTGTCTCCTAGGCTCGTACGCAGGGCACCCGCATGTGGCCCCCTGTTCCACGCAGGGATGTTCTAGGAAGGGAGCCCGTCATGACCGTTGACCCCACCGACCCTGAGACGTTCGTGGACGAGGACACCGAGAACGACGAGGAATTCGATGTCGAGGCCCCCGAGGTCGACGCGGCCGAGCAGCACACGGACGTCACGCAGGATCGTGACGACCCGCTGAACGGCGTCGACCCGGCCCGCGCCAACGAGGCCGACCTCATCGAACAGACCCGCATCGTCTCCATCGACGAGGACGACTACCGGTGATGCACCGGAGGCACCGGAGTGACCACTGCTGAGCAGGAGTGGTGCGCCTTGCTGCCCGATAGATCACGACTTCAAACCCTCTGTGCCGATTTAGCCACCGTCCGGTCCGTGAAATTCTGCGCCCGCAGCGCGCACACCACGGTTACCGAAAAGTACGATGGCGACGCGGCGCACACCGCGAGTGGACGATTTGGGAGGCGGCGTGACAGCCATCGAGCAGACAGAGGCGGCACGCCCGCGAGGCACGCGCCTGCCGCGCCGTGCCCGACGGAACCAACTGCTGGGCGCCGCCCAGGAAGTCTTCGTGGCGCAGGGCTACCACGCGGCAGCGATGGACGACATCGCCGAGCGGGCCGGCGTCAGCAAGCCGGTGCTCTACCAGCACTTCCCGGGCAAGCTCGACCTGTACCTGGCGCTGCTGGACCAGCACTGCGAGTCGCTGATCCAGTCCGTACGGAACGCGCTCGCGTCGACGACCGACAACAAGCAGCGCGTCCGGGCGACCATGGACGCCTATTTCGCGTACGTCGAGGACGACGGCGGAGCCTTCCGCCTGGTCTTCGAGTCGGACCTGACGAACGAGCCCGCGGTGCGCGAGCGCGTCGACAAGGTCACGAACGAGTGCGCGGAGGCGATCCGCGACGTGATCGCCGAGGACACCGGCCTCTCGCGCGACGAGTCGATGCTGCTCGCCTCGGGTCTGGGCGGCCTCGCCCAGGTGGTGGCCCGCTCCTGGCTGCACAGCGACCGCAGCGTCCCGCGCGAGCAGGCGGTACAGCTGCTGACGTCGCTGGCGTGGCGGGGCATCGCCGGATTCCCGCTGCACGGCACGGACCACCACTGAGCGGACCACCACTGAACCGTCGTTTTGTTCCCGCGGGATGTTCGCTCCTGGCGTTCTCGGCCGGAACGTGCACGTCCCCTCACCGGGCTAATGTGTGCTGGTACGGCGCGGAAGGTCGCGCACTTCACTGATCCGTCGGAGGGACATAGCCGTGGAGGTCAAGATCGGCGTGCAGCACGCGCCTCGCGAGATCGTTCTGGAGAGCGGTCAGAGTGCCGAGGAGGTCGAGCAGGCGGTGTCCGAGGCGCTGGCCGGCAAGTCGCCGCTGCTGAGCCTCGTGGACGAGCACGGCCGCAAGGTCCTCGTCCCGGCCGACCGTCTCGCCTACGTCGAGCTCGGTGAACCGGCCCCGCGCAAGGTGGGCTTCGGCGCGCTGTAGTCACACGCGACGAGAGGGGCCGGGCGACCTGTGGTCGCCGGGCCCCTCTCGACTTTTCCGCACTCGACTTTTCCGCACACATGGAGCACAGGCCGCGCACACAGGAGGATTGCATTCCGCAGGTCACGGGTAAGACGGGCTACGGACGTAACGCGCAGTGTGGCCGTGTGGGAGGGACCCCATGATGTTGTTCGAAGCGCTCGGCTCCGCTCTGCTCGGTCTCGTGCTGGCGGGGGCGGCGATCCACCGGCTTTCCCACCGCCTGCCCGCCCGCTCCCTGGTCCTGGCGACCGGAGTCGCCGGAGCCCTCTTCGGCGCCTTCGTCACACACAGCGCGCTGGACGCGGGCAGTGTCGTACTGAATCTGATCGGCGCGGCGATCGTCTCCGTGGCCTCGCTGTCGCTGCTGCTGCGCCCCGCGGGAAGACTCCGCCGCCGATCGGCGACGGCCTGACCCACCGCCGCCGATCGCGGCATCCCTCGTGAGAAAGCGGCAGTTGAGGAACGGCTAGGCCGCCAGCCCCAGCGCCGCCATCCGCTTGGTGTGCGCCTCGGTGATCCGGGAGAACATCCTGCCGACCTCGGCGAGGTCGAAGCCGTCCGCGACGCCGCCCACGAGCATCGTCGACAGCGCGTCCCGGTCGGCGACCACCCGCTGGGACTGCGACAGGGCCTCGCCCATCAGCCGCCGCGCCCACAGCGCGAGCCGCCCGCCCACGCGCGGCTCCGCGTCGATCGCCGCGCGCACCTTCTCCACGGCGAAGCCGGCGTGCCCGGTGTCGTCGAGCACGGCCAGGACGAGTTCGCGGGTGTCCGCGTCCAGCCGCGCGGCGACCTCCCGGTAGAAGTCGCTGGCGATCGAGTCGCCGACGTACGCCTTGACGAGCCCCTCCAGCCAGTCCGAGGGCGCCGTCTGCTTGTGGAATCCGTCCAGCGCGGCGACGAACGGCTCCATCGCCCGGGTCGGCTCCTCGCCGATCTCAGCGAGCCGGTCGCGCAGCTTCTCGTAGTGGTGGAACTCGGCCGACGCCATCTTCGCCAACTCCGCCTTGTCCGCGAGGGTCGGCGCCAGCTTGGCGTCCTCCGCGAGCCGTTCGAAGGCCGCCAGTTCCCCGTACGCGAGTGCGCCGAGCAGGTCCACGACCGCGGCCCGGTACTGCGGTTCGGCACAGGCCTGCGCCCAGTTCTGGGCGGCGACCCCGGTGCTGCCCGAGGAGGCTGCCGAGGCTTCTGCTGGTGCGTCAGATGCGTCAGGGGTGTTGTCAGGCGTCGTCATGAAGCGCACAATAACCCGCTCTCCCCGCGACGGAAGTCCCTGGTCATTCACTGTGACGACGACTACGTGACCAAATCGGCCATCGCATGTGCGCGATTCCGGGGTATGGTGGTAATGCGCCCGCTGAGTACTCAGACGTATCTCGACGGGCCGCATGAATGAGGATGCCCGGTCGGTGGCCCGATCGGCTCCGACCCGACAGCCCTCCTCGTCCGTACGGCACAGTGCGTACGGAATCCGGAGGGGGACCCTCAGCGGTACGAGCGCTAGAGCGTCGGCAGCGGTCCCGTGCCCTACGGCCCGCCGTAAGGCAGCCGACGTCCCCGGCACGGTTCTGACACGACCCCCGCGCTCGCCTCGCACCGCCCACACAGAAGAGGCAGCACCCTGACTACTTTCCGAGAGCTCGGGATCCTTCCCGAGACCGCCGAAGCCCTAGAAGCCGTCGGCATCATCAGTCCCTTCCCCATCCAGGAGATGACGCTCCCCGTTGCCCTGACCGGCACCGACGTCATCGGCCAGGCCAAGACCGGCACCGGCAAGACGCTGGGCTTCGGCCTCCCGCTCCTCGAGCGCGTCACCGTCCCCGCCGACGTGGAGGCCGGGCGCGCCAAGCCCGAGGATCTCACCGACGCCCCGCAGGCGCTCGTCGTCGTCCCCACCCGCGAGCTGTGCACGCAGGTCACCAACGACCTGCTGACCGCGGGCAAGGTGCGCAACGTACGCGTCCTCGCCATCTACGGCGGCCGGGCCTACGAGCCCCAGGTCGAGGCCCTCAAGAAGGGCATCGACGTCGTCGTCGGCACCCCGGGCCGGCTGCTGGACCTCGCGGGCCAGAAGAAGCTCAACCTCAAGCACATCAAGTCGCTCGTCCTGGACGAGGCCGACGAGATGCTCGACCTGGGCTTCCTGCCCGACGTCGAGAAGATCATCAACATGCTGCCGGCCCGCCGCCAGACGATGCTGTTCTCGGCGACCATGCCGGGCGCGGTCATCGGCCTCGCGCGCCGCTACATGTCGCAGCCCACGCACATCAGCGCCACCTCGCCGGACGACGCGGGTCAGACGGTCCGCAACACCGCGCAGTTCGTCTACCGCGCGCACAACATGGACAAGCCCGAGCTGGTCGCGCGCATACTGCAGGCCGACGGCCGGGGACTGGCCATGGTCTTCTGCCGTACCAAGCGCACGGCGGCCGACATCGCCGACCAGCTCCAGCAGCGCGGCTTCGCCTCAGGCGCGGTCCACGGCGACCTCGGCCAGGGCGCCCGCGAGCAGGCCCTGCGGGCCTTCCGCAACGGCAAGGTGGACGTCCTCGTCTGCACCGACGTCGCCGCGCGCGGCATCGACGTCGAGGGCGTGACGCACGTCATCAACTACCAGTCCCCCGAGGACGAGAAGACGTACCTGCACCGCATCGGCCGTACCGGCCGCGCGGGTGCCAAGGGCATCGCGATCACCCTCGTCGACTGGGACGACATCCCGCGCTGGCAGCTGATCAACAAGGCGCTGGACCTGAAGTTCAACGACCCGCCGGAGACGTACTCCACGTCCCCGCACCTCTTCGAGGAACTGAGCATCCCCGCGGGCACGAAGGGCGTGCTGCCGCGCGCCGAGCGCACCCGCGCCGGGCTCGGTGCGGAGGAGGTCGAGGATCTCGGCGAGACCGGCGGCCGCGGTGCGCGCGGTCGCGGTGACCGGGGTGACCGGGGAGGCCGCAGTGATCGGGGCGGCCGCGGCAACCGGGCCGAGTTCGAGCCCGCCTCCGCGCCCGCCGACCGCGAGCGTCCGGCCCGCACCCCGCGTCGCCGCCGCCGTACGCGCGGCGGGACCCCGCTGGACGCTACGGCGCCTTCCGGGGCACTCGCGCCGCAGGAGACCACCGCGGCGGAGGACGTCACGGCGTCCCGCACCCCGCGCCGTCGCCGCCGTACGCGTGGTGCGGTGGGCGCGGAGGCGGGCACGGCAGCGGTGGTCGACACCGTGACGCCCCAGGCCGCCGAGCCCGCCGAGTCCGCTGTGGCGACGGCGGCGGGTACGGCTGTCCTGGAGGCCCCCGAGGCCCCCGAGGCCCCCGCCAAGTCGCGCCGCCGCCGGACCCGCAAGTCCGCGGAGGCGGAGGCAGCGGTCACGCCGGAGGCGGTTTCCGAGGCGCCGGAGGTGTCCGAGGTTCCGCAGGCGTCAGAGCCCGAGGCTCCGGCCACCAAGCCGCGTCGTACCCGCACCCGCAAGGCGGCGACTGCGACGACCACGGCGTCTACGGCGACAGCTACGGCCGCCGCCGAGGCCGCCGTCGACACGGCCGAGGGGACCGTCGAGTCCGCACCGGAGACGACGGAAGCCACCGCCCCGGAAGCCAAGCCGCGCCGCACTCGCACCCGCAAGACCGCGGCCCCGGCTGAAGCCGCCGTCGACACGGCCGAGGCCACCGAGGCCAAGCCCCGGGCGCGTCGGACCCGCAAGACCGCCGAGGCCGTCGTGACCACGACGGAGGCCGCGGAAGCGGTAGCGGCCGTGGAAGCGGTGGAAACCGTTGCCACCAAGCCCCGTCGTAGCCGGAAGGCCGCCGCCGCACCTGAGGCAGCCGTCGACACGGCGGAGGGCGTGGAGGCCAAGCCGCGCCGTACGCGCAAGGCCACCGCGGCCAAGACCGTGGCGGACACGGCCGAGGCGGACACGGCCGAGGCAGTCGAGGCCAAGCCGCGCCGGACCCGCAAGACCGCGGCGCCGGCCGAGGCAGCCGTGGACGCGGCGGAGGGTGCCGAGGCCAAGCCCCGCGCTCGTCGGACCCGCAAGGCCACGGCCGCCGCGGAGCCCGCGGCGTCCGCCGACATCCCCGCCCAGGCCACGCAGGAGCCGGAGGTCGCACCGCGTCGCCGGACCCGTAAGGCCACGGCGGCGACGGAGGTCTCGGGCGAGACGGCCGAGGCGAAGCCCAGGGTGCGCCGGGCCCGCAAGGCCACGGCCGCCGCGGAGCCCGCGGAGGGCTGAGTCTCCCGCTTGACGCTTGACGGCTTGACGACCTGACGACCTGACGGCCCGGTCCACCTCGCGTGGGCCGGGCCGTCGGCGTTCCGGCCGCCCTCTCCCACCGCCCCGCCCCGGTCGGACAAGGGTTCCCCCGCCCGATACCCTCACCCCGTGAACAGCCAAGCCGCCTTCACCCCGCCCCCCGGCACCCGTGCGTACCCGCTCCGCACCGCGCGCGGTGAGTTCGCCGTCGTCGATTCACCCGTGGCCGTCGGCGTCCCACAGAAGGGCGTCGTGCTGCTGCTGCCCGGGTTCACCGGGAGCAAGGAGGACTTCGGGCTGTTGCACGAGCCGCTCGGGGCGCGCGGGTACCGTACCGTCGCCGTGGACGGGCGCGGGCAGTTCGAGTCCGACGGGCCCGCGGATGATGAATCCGCCTATGCCCAGGCCGAGTTGGCGCGCGACGTGCTCGCCCAGGCCGACGCCCTCGGTACGCACGTGCACCTGCTCGGGCACTCTCTCGGCGGACAGATCGCCCGCGCCGCCGTACTGCTCGAACACTCCCCGTTCCGCTCGCTCACCCTCGTCGCCTCCGGCCCCGCCCAGATCTCCGACTCCCAGCAGCAGCGCGTGAAGCTGTTGCGGGACGCGCTCGGCGTGATGGGCCTGGACGAGGTGTGGCAGGCCATCCTGGCCATGGGTCCGCCCGAGGAGGTCGGCGGGCCGGCCCGCGGCATCGGTGGCCTGGAGCTGCTGCACCGCCGTTGGCTGGGCCACAAGCCCGCCCAACTCCTCGCCACCGGTCGCCAGTTGTGCACCGAGCCGAACCGGGTCGCCGAGCTCGCCGCCGTCCCGCTCCCGTTCCACGTCCTGTCGGGCGCCCACGACGACACCTGGCCGGTGACGCTGCTCGACGACATGGCCATCCGGCTGCGAGCGCGCCGGACGGTCATCCCGGGAGCCGAACACTCCCCCAACGTGGACCAGCCCCTCCCGACCGCCCACGCCCTCGCCGACTTCTGGGACAGCGTCCAGCACGACAAGGTCCAGCACGACAAGGTCTAGTACGACGTCCATCCAGCACGGCAGGCCCTAGTACTGCCCTGGTACCGCCCTAGTACTGCGTCTGCACATGGTCCCAGAAGCCGTCCCGCAGGGCCCGCCGCAGGTCCGCCTGGCCGCGCAGCGAGTACTGGAGCAGGCCCTCCGCCTCCACCAGCAGGTCCTGGTCCACCGAACCCGGCAGATACGGGTGGCCCGGCAGCAGTTCCACCAGCGCGTCCCGGCCTCGTGCGGCCAGCCACTTCGCCGCGATCTGCGCGCCGACGAAACGGACGTCCTCGCGGGTGGGACGGCTCGCCGCGGCCTCGTAGGCGGGAATCGTGCGCCGGGACACGTACGGCTTGAAGAAGTCGAGGTCGAGGGTGCGCTGGCTGTCGACCTCCCACAGCAGCGGCTCCGCCTGGTTGCGGCCCTCCGGCGCCTCGATGCCCCACAGGTGGACGCGAGCGCCGTACCCCTGCGCCGCCTCGACCGCCGAGACCAGGTCCTCGTCGCCGCCGAGGAGCGCCGCGTCGCTGATGGCGCGGTGCCGGGCGAGGGATTCCAGGTCCGACCTGATCAGCGAGTCGACGCCCTTCTGCTGGTTGTTGGCGTTGAGGTTGCCCAGTCGGACCTTCACGTCCGGGAGTTCGGCGATCGACTGCTGCTCCGCCGTGTGGATGCGGCGTCGCGCGCCGTCGTACCAGTACACCCGCAGCAGCCTGCTGTCCGCGAAGATCGTGCGGGCCCGGTCGATGAGCGCCTCGATGAGTCCCTCCGCGTCCAGATCGAAGGCGCGGCGGTCCTCCGTCCCGGCCACCAGGCGTCCCGCCGCCGCGTACAGGTACCCCGCGTCGACGAAGATCGCATGGGTCGATGGCGTCTTCGCCACCTCGGCGAGCATGCGCTGGAGCAGCTCGTTGGTGCGGTCGATGCGGGCGCTGAAGGCCGCGAGGTCGTCGTTCATCGCCTCCATTGTCCCGGCGGTCACGCTGCGAACACAACTGGTCCCGGTCAGTCCCCCATCGGGCCTGTCCAGAACCTGCCGGACCCGAGACCGCTTACCGTTCAGTAATTAGCCGTTCGAAAAATTTCTTTAGCGTAGGGAATGTTTGTAACACACAGCTCGTTGACTACTTACGGAACAGGGGGCGCCGATGCTCCGTGGGCCATCCACCCAGTAGTTCTCCTCAGGAGGATGACCAGACGAAGGGAGAAGCCATGCGCTTCGAAATCATGCGACTGGACGACGTCGACGGAACGCCCGTCGACACCACCGTCGTAGACGCCGCCTCCGTCAACCGTATCGTTCAGCAGGCTGCCGCGATCGGGCAGCGGCTGTGGATCCGCCCGGCCGAGACCCAGGCCTCGTAAGCCAGGATCCCCTTACAGGTTTAAGAGCCCCCGTACGGCATCGACGCCGCACCGGGGGCTCTGCGCGTTGCGATCAGCAGGAGGGGCAGCCCGCGAGGGAGCGGAGGCGGGCCGGGGGCCCGCGCCTCAGACCCCGCCGGCCCCCGGCACCGGAAACGCCCCGGTCGCCCGGCGCGTGATCTCCCCGTACACCTCGGGATCCGTCACGTACTCGCCGAGCACGCAGGTCTTCCGGCTGCCGTGGTAGTCGCTGGACCCGGTCGTCAGCAGCCCGAGCTCCTTGGCCAGCCCGCGCAGCCGCGCGCGGGCGTCCGGGTCGTGGTCCATGTGGTCGACCTCGATGCCGTCCAGCCCGGCCGCGGCCATCTCGGCGATCGCGGACTCCGGAACCGTACGGCCCCGCTTGGCGGCGGCCGGGTGCGCGAACACCGCGACACCGCCCGCGCCCTTGATCAGCCGGATCGCCTCGAAGGGGTCGGTCTCGTGCTTCTCCACGAAGGCCCGGCCGCCGTCGGCCAGCCAGTCCGGGGTGAAGGCGTCGCTCACGGTCGGTACGACACCGGCCTCGACGAGCGCGGTCGCCACATGCGGGCGCCCCACCGAACCGTCGCCCGCGATCCGCGCCACCTGCTCCCAGGTGACGGGCACCCCCAGCTCCTGAAGCCTGGCGACCATGCCCCGCGCCCGCGGCACCCGGTCGTCCCGCACCAATTCGCGCTCGGCGAGCAGCGCCGGCTCCTCGGGATCGAAGAGGTAGGCCAGCATGTGCATGCTCACACCGTCGATACGGCAGGACAGCTCGGCCCCGGTGACGAGCGTGAGCCCCCGCGGCAGCGCGCCGATCGCCTCGGCGTGTCCACGGGTGGTGTCGTGGTCGGTCAGCGCGACGACGTCCAGACCGGCCGCGGCGGCGCCCAGCACCAGCTCGGCGGGGGTGTCCGTACCGTCGGAAGCAGTGGAGTGGGTGTGCAGATCGATGCGCACGAACGCGGACTCCAGACAGCGACGGAACAGAGGCGGACGCTAGAAGGATAACCGGATTTCCCAGCCGCCCCGTCACACCCGCAACGACTGAGCGCCCCCTACAGAACCCGGTGCGACACCCCGAGCGCTACGGCTTGAGCAAGCGCGGCGACAACGCCCCGCACGGCAGCAACTCCACCTCGGCCCCCGCCTCCCGCAAATCCGTCAGCACCAGCTCGTCGTACATCAGCAGCCCCGACTGCTCGGGCCAGACGACCGCCCACAGCCACAGCCCGAGCGCCTCGCCCGCGAAGACGGCACGGTCGTCCGGGGCGCCGGAGACATGCCAGAGCGGGGTCGGGCGGCCGGCCGCGAGGACCTTGGCCTGGGGTGGCTTCTCGACCTGCATGTACGGCCCCGGGTCCGGGCCGTCGACACCGGCGTACCGTGCGCCGAGGCCGACGCCGAGTTCCTCGGCGACCAGGATCAGCTCGCCCACGCCGCCCAGCGGTCCGGGGCCGGTGCACGCCACGGCGGTGGCTCGGCCACCACTGCGGTCGTCGCCCGCGCAGGCCACGCCCGTGAACAGCCAGCCGACCGGCAGCGGCCACGGCATCCACACCGGCACCTGTGTGCGGTGCACCACGACACCGAGGGCCTCGACGCTGGGCGGGATCACGGGCTGCACCGGATGCACGGCCCCGTGCGCATCGCACTGCCAGGTATCGGCGAAGAGTCCGGGAGCCCTGACCCGGCCACCACACTTCGGGCAACTGGGTTCGCCCCTCATAGAGCCCCACGGTCCTACCCCTGCTCCGTCACGTCAAGGACGATCACCCGTCCGGGCGGAGCATTCACAGAACCGTTCATTCAAGCACTCACCAGCGGAACTACATGCAGCTTGCATTATTTAGCCACCCTAACTTACTGTGTGCATATACCAACTATCTTCGTCTGGACGGGAGAACGTGATGGGAGCAAGCCAGGACCCCTTCGACGCGGGAGCGGGTGGCATCCTGCGACAGCCCAAGGCGGTCTGGGCGACCGCCGGCGCGTCCGTCGTCGCCTTCATGGGCATCGGACTCGTCGACCCGATCCTGCCGTCCATCGCCGAGGGCCTGAACGCCACGACCAGTCAGGTCTCCCTGCTCTTCACGTCGTACTTCCTCATCACCGCCGTCGCGATGCTGGTCACCGGCTTCGTCTCCAGCCGCATCGGCGGCCGCAAGACCCTGCTGCTCGGCCTCGCGCTGGTCGTGGTCTTCGCGGGGCTCTCCGGAACCTCGACGTCCGTAGGCGAACTCGTCGGCTTCCGGGCCGGCTGGGGCCTCGGCAACGCCCTCTTCGTCTCCACCGCCCTCGCGGTCATCGTCGGCGCGGCGGCGGGAGGCAGCGCGGCGGCGATCCTGCTGTACGAGTCCGCCCTCGGCCTCGGCATGGCGTGCGGGCCCCTGCTCGGCGCGCTGCTCGGTGACGCCAGCTGGCGCTACCCGTTCTTCGGCACCGCGTTCCTGATGGCCGTCGGCTTCCTGTGCATCGCGGTGTTCCTGAAGGAGCAGCCGAAGCCCGCGCGGAAGACCTCGCTGCTCGACCCGATCAAGGCGCTCGGCCACGGCGGCCTCGCCTCCGCCGCCGCCTCGGCGTTCTTCTACAACTACACGTTCTTCACCGTGCTGGCCTTCACGCCGTTCGTGCTGAACATGACCCCGTACAAGTCGGGTGCCGTCTTCTTCGCCTGGGGTGTGCTGCTGGCCGTCTTCTCGGTGATCGTGGCGCCGCGCATGCAGGAGCGGTTCGGCTCGCTGAAGGTGCTCGGCGGCTCGCTGGTGCTGCTCGCCGCCGACGTGCTCGTCCTCGGCTACGGCAACCACACCGCGGCCATCGTCTGCACGATCCTGTCGGGTGCCTTCATCGGCGTGAACAACACCGTGTACACGGAGCTGGCCCTCGGGGTCTCGGACGCCCCGCGCCCGGTGGCGAGCGCGGGCTACAACTTCGTCCGCTGGTTCGCGGCCGCCGCCGCGCCCTTCTTCGCGCCGAAGATCGAGGAGTGGACCGACATCCACATCCCGTTCGTGGTCGCCGCCGTGACGGCACTCCTGGGCGCGCTCGTGGTCGTCGTACGACGCAACGCGCTCGCGCTCCCCCACTCTCGGCTTCGCTCGAGCGGGGGGACCCCCATGGCGGAGGAGCTGGAACCGAGGCACGCGACCGAGGACAGCGTCACCGTGTTCGCCAACTGACGCATTCCAGCCACTGATTGGTGAGCTTTCTCACGCCGGAGTCACTCGCGCCAGTCACTCCAACGGGACGGACCTGCGGGACGGATCGCGCAGGTCCGTCCCGTTCGTCAGCCAGCGCTCCTGGAGGGCCTGGGCGCCGTGCACCCGCTTCCAGGCGGCCTCGTTCGGGGTCATGGGGAGCAGGGGCAGGAACCGTACGGGGTCGAGGGGCTCGTCCAGCTCCAGGTCCTCGACCAGACCGCCCGGCTCGGCGACCAGGACCGAGGTGAAGGGGGCGCCCGGCCACAGCGGCTCCCCGACGTCGAGCGAGGCCCCGGGGGCCACGATCAGGCCCTCGACCTGCGGAGACGCGGCGAGCACCGCGAGTGGACGCAGCACCTTGTCGGTCTCGGCGAGGCCGGAACGCACGGAAAGGACCAGCTCGGCCCGCGGGCCCTTGACCGGGTCGGCGATCACCGCCGTGGGGTCGGCCATCGGCTGGGCCGACATGCCGAGCGTGGCGTAGCGGGCGATGTCGCCCTCCTGGAAGCGGAGCACCTCGACGCGGTCCGTGCCCAGGAACGTGACCGCCGCGCGGGCGTCCGGCTCGCCCAGCGCGCTGCGCAACCGGGCCTCGACCAGAGGAAGAACATCAGCCATGCCGCGAGCATAGAACTCGTCAGTACCGGGCAAACGAGCGCCTTGACACTTCGGTCGGCTGTTACTCTTGCCCAGTGGTTCGGGGCAGCACGCAGAAGCGTCGCGATCAAGCCCCGACGCCGATGGAACTCCCTTACGAGGGACCGGCCGGAGGAGGTGGGGCTGCAATGGACCGAAGTCGACCGTGCAGTAGCACCCGCTCTTCCCGCCGCTGATGTAGCAGCTCTGGCTCTAGCTGTTCTGGCTCTGGCTGGCCGCCACCTCTCGCACTCGCCTCACCGCGGAAGAGCGCTTCGTTTCCCTTTGCCTGATCTGTCTGAGCTGTGCCCACAGCTGTATCAGTAGCGAAGCTCGCCACCGCGACGGTGCGGTGCTCCCCGCTTTGTGGACGTGCCAAACATCCGCAGTCAGGACGTCCCCATTCCGGGTAGTTCCATCCGTCGTCGGCGGCCTTTCGTTGCCTGTCACGAAGGAGCCTGCCATGTCGATGATCCGCGACCTGCGTGCTGCCGTCCGCCCGTCCCGCGTCTCGCTGCGCAAGGAGACCGGCGCCTACGACACCACCCGCGACCCCTCGACGCCCTCCGCCGTCGTCGACTGCGCCGTCTACCGCGACGGCGCCCGCGTCGAGACGCCGAAGCCGCTGACTCCGCACGAGGCGATGCGCCTGGTGCGCCGGGACGGGGGCTTCGTGTGGATCGGTCTGCACGAGCCGACCGAGGCCGAATTCTCCGGTATCGCCAGTGAGTTCGGGCTCCACCCGCTGGCCGTGGAGGACGCGGTCCAGGCCCACCAGCGGCCCAAGCTGGAGCGGTACGACGACTCCCTGTTCACCGTCTTCAAGACCATCCACTACATCGAGCACGACCAGCTCACCGACAACAGCGAGATCGTCGAGACCGGTGAGGTGATGTGCTTCACCGGCCGGGACTTCTTCATCACCGTCCGGCACGGCGGCCAGGGCTCGCTGCGGGCGCTGCGGCACCGGCTCCAGGACGACCCCGAGCTGCTCGCCAAGGGCCCCTCGTCGGTGCTGCACTCGATCGCCGACCACGTCGTCGACGGCTACATCGCGGTCGCCGACGCCGTACAGGACGACATCGACGAGGTGGAGACGGAGGTCTTCTCGCCGGGGCGCGGGGGCGGGGTCTCGCGCGGTGTCGACTCGGCGCGGATCTACCAACTCAAGCGCGAGGTCCTGGAGTTCAAGCGGGCCGTCTCGCCGCTGCTGCGGCCCATGCAACTGCTGAGCGAGCGCCCGATGCGGCTGATCGACCCGGACATCCAGAAGTACTTCCGGGACGTCGCCGACCACCTCGCCCGCGTCCAGGAGCAGGTCATCGGCTTCGACGAGCTGCTCAACTCGATCCTCCAGGCTAACCTCGCGCAGGCGTCCGTCGCACAGAACGAGGACATGCGGAAGATCACCTCGTGGGCCGCGATCATCGCCGTACCGACGATGGTCTGCGGGGTGTACGGCATGAACTTCGACAACATGCCGGAGTTGCACTGGCGGTACGGCTACCCGGTGATCATGGGCATCACGGTGGTCCTGTGTCTCGGCATCCACCGCACGCTCAAGCGCAACGGCTGGCTGTGAAGACGGCACCCGGACAGCGGCACCTGGATAGGCGAAGGCGCGTGGATAGGCTGAGCCCATGACAAGCGAGCTGCTCGACCAGGCCCTCGTCGAGGAGGCCACGAAGAAGTCCGGCCTCGTCTGGGTCACCGGACCCGGCGGTCCGGCTCGCGCCCTGTGGCATGTGTGGCACGAGGGCGCGGCCTGTCTGGTCGGCGACGGGCCGGGCGAACAGCCGCTGCCGGGGCTGGCCGACGGGGCCGCCGCCGAGGTCACGGTCCGCAGCAAGGACAAGGGCGGCCGGCTGCTCTCCTGGACGGCGAAGGTCGTGGAGCTGGCCCCCCGCTCCCCCGAGTGGGAGGCGACGGTCGCGGAACTCAAGGGCAAGCGGCTCAACGCCCCCGACGGCGAGGCCATGCCGGAGCGCTGGGCCCGCGAGTGCCGGGTGCTGCGCCTGGAGCCGACGGGGACCACGGCACCGCTGCCCGACGGCGACCTGGCCGCGGCTCCGCTGCCGACGCCGGCCACGACGCGCGAGCCGATCCCGGCCGGGCTGCACCGTCTGCTCATGAAGAAGCGCAAGCGGCGGTAACCCCGACCCCCGTAGCTCCTACGAGGTCGGCAGCTGCTTGCCGTAGTCCACCGTCTCGTCCTTCTCCGGTTCGGTCAGGGTGAAGTCCTTGCCCCAGGCCGAGAAGGTCAGGGTCCCGGCGCCCCCCGCCCGCACCAGCCGGAGCGGATACGCCTTGCCTTCCAGGGACACGTCCAGCGTGCCGCCGGAGCCGTCGTCGCCGGTGATGCGGACGGTGCGCACGCCCGCCTGCTGGTGGCGGCCGTCCGTGTCCAGCGAGCCGTGCAGCGTCAGCAGACCCTCGAGGAGGACGTCCATGTCCGTGAAACCGCTGAACTTCTTGTACGAGGGGTCGCCCTGCGGGACCTTCACGAACTTGCCGTCGAGCTTGCCGGCGGCCGCCGCGTCGGAGCCGTCGCCCTCGCCGTCCGCGTGCGTCCAGAAGTCCGAGTCGGCCTTGAGGAACAGCTGCTCGCCGATCCGCAGCAGCTGGAAGGTGGCGCCCTCCGCGGTGACCGAGCCGGACGCCCCGCCGGACTTGAGGCTCATGTCGAGTTTGTATGTGCGTCCACTGGTGACCACGTTTCCGGAGAGGCGTACGGCATCGGCGGACTCGGCGGCCGCACGGGTCCTGGACTGGATCTGGTCGGCCGGCAGCTTGCCGACCCCGTTGGTGCCCGCGTCCGGGTCCTCGCTGCATCCCGTCAGGGCCGTGCCCGTCACAGCCAGGGCGCACACCGCGCCCGCCAGTGCGGCCCTGCCGGTACGGCGCCGGGGAATCGCAGTCACAGCTGGGGCTGCCTTTCTGACGTGGGTCCTTCAGCGGCGTACGGCAGCGTACCGGGGTCCGGCAGCCCGGGCGGAGCCAGTCCGTCCGGACCGCTCACCAGGGCGTATCCGATCGGGACGGGCTAGCCTGAAGCCCACCCGAGCGGGCAATTCGGATAAGAGACCCGGCCAGCGACCCAGGACGCGACTTCTGACGAACCCCGCACGAAAAGGAAGCACAGCCATGGCAGCGGGCGCCCCCCGGATCTTCGTCTCGCACCTCGCCGGCGTCGCCGTCTTCGACCCGACCGGCGACCAGGTCGGCCGTGTGCGCGACCTGGTCGTCATGCTCCGCGTCAGGCGCCGGCCGCCGCGGGTGCTCGGGCTGGTCGTCGAACTGGCCACGCGCCGCCGCATCTTCCTGCCCATGACCCGGGTCACGAGCATCGAGTCCGGACAGGTCATCACCACCGGTGTCCTCAACGTCCGCCGCTTCGAGCAACGGCCCACCGAGCGGCTCGTCTTCGGCGAGCTCCTCGACCGGCGCGTCACCCTAGCCGAGACCGGCGCGGACGTCACGGTCCTGGACCTGTCGGTGCAGCAGCTGCCGGCCCGCCGGGACTGGGAGATCGACCGCGTCTTCGTCCGCAAGGGCGGCAAGGGCGGCGCCTTCCGGCGCAAGGGCGAGACGCTCACCGTCGAGTGGTCCGCCGTCACCGGCTTCTCCCTGGAGGAGCAGGGACAGGGCGCCGAGAGCCTGCTCGCCACCTTCGAGCAGCTGCGCCCCGCCGACCTGGCGAACGTGCTGCACCATCTGTCGCCCAAGCGGCGTGCCGAGGTCGCCGCCGCCCTCGACGACGACCGCCTCGCCGACGTACTCGAAGAGCTGCCGGAGGACGACCAGATCGAGATCCTCGGCAAGCTGAAGGAGGACCGCGCCGCCGACATCCTCGAGGCCATGGACCCGGACGACGCGGCCGACCTGCTCTCCGAGCTCCCCGAGGAGGACCAGGAGCGGCTGCTGAGCCTGATGCAGCCCGCCGACGCGGCCGACATGCGGCGCCTGCTGGCGTACGAGGAGCACACGGCGGGCGGGCTCATGACCACCGAGCCGATCGTGCTGCGGCCGGACGCCACCGTCGCCGACGCCCTCGCCCGCGTCCGCAACGCCGACCTGTCCCCCGCCCTCGCCGCCCAGGTCTACGTCTGCCGGCCGCCCGACGAGACCCCTACCGGCAAGTACCTCGGCACGGTCCACTTCCAGCGGCTGCTGCGCGATCCCCCGTACACCCTGGTCAGCTCGATCCTCGACGACGACCTGCAATACCTCGCGCCGGGGGCGGCGCTGCCGCTGGTCGCCGGGTTCTTCGCGACGTACGACATGGTCGCGGCGCCCGTCGTGGACGAGGCCGGATCGCTGCTGGGCGCGGTGACCGTGGACGACGTACTGGACCACATGCTGCCGGAGGACTGGCGGGAGACCGAGTTCCACCTCGAGAACGAAGCCGAAGGGCAGGAGCAGGAAGAGCAGGAGCCCGGGCAGGACCGGGGGGTGGCTTCTCATGGCGCCTGAGCGCGAGACCGGTACACGCGAGCGCACCCTCGCCGGGGCGACCGCGGCCACGCGCCCCCACACCCCCCGCCTGGACCAGCCACGGCCGCCCCGGCGCCGGATCCTGCCCGAATGGGACCCGGAGGCCTTCGGGCGGCTGTCGGAGCGCGTGGCCCGCTTCATCGGCACCGGGCGGTTCCTCGTCTGGATGACGGTCGTCATCATCGCGTGGGTGCTGTGGAACGTGTTCGCACCGTACGACCTGCGCTTCGACCACTACCCCTTCATCTTCCTGACGCTGATGCTCTCGCTCCAGGCCTCCTACGCGGCCCCCCTGATCCTGCTCGCGCAGAACCGGCAGGACGACCGCGCCCGGGTCGACCTCGCCCAGGACCGCAAGCAGAACGAGCGGTCGATCGCGGACACCGAGTACCTGACCCGCGAGATCGCCGCCCTGCGGATCGGCCTCGGGGAGGTCGCCACCCGCGACTGGATCCGCTCGGAGATGCAGGACTTCGTGAAGGAACTGGACGAGCGGCGCGACGGGCATGTCGTATTCCCGGCAGAACGGTCGAGGGCACGTGACGTAGACGACCGGTGACGGGCTTTCCGGCGCCCCCGCGCGGCGCCGTACCATCGTCCTATGGCTACGGAAGACGCGGTGCGTGAAGCACTGTCGACGGTGAACGACCCCGAGATCAACCGACCCATCACCGAACTCGGAATGGTCAAGTCGGTGGACATCGGTGCGGACGGAGCGGTCGCGGTCACCGTGTACCTGACGATCTCCGGCTGCCCCATGCGCGAGACGATCACGCAGCGTGTGACGGATGCGGTCTCGGCGGTCGACGGCGTCACCCGCGTCGACGTGACCCTGGACGTGATGAGCGACGAGCAGCGCAAGGAACTGGCGAGCGCGCTGCGCGGCGGCCAGACCGAGCGCGAGGTCCCCTTCGCGAAACCGGGCTCGCTGACGCGCGTGTACGCGGTCGCCTCCGGCAAGGGCGGCGTCGGCAAGTCCTCGGTGACGGTGAATCTGGCGGCGGCGATGGCGGCGGACGGCCTGAAGGTCGGGGTCGTCGACGCCGACATCTACGGTCACAGCGTGCCGCGCATGCTGGGCGCCGACGGCCTTCCCACCCAGGTCGAGAACATGATCATGCCGCCGTCCGCGCACGGCGTGAAGGTCATCTCGATCGGCATGTTCACCCCGGGCAACACCCCGGTGGTGTGGCGCGGCCCGATGCTGCACCGCGCGCTCCAGCAGTTCCTGGCGGACGTGTACTGGGGCGACCTGGACGTGCTGCTCCTCGACCTGCCGCCGGGCACCGGCGACATCGCCATCTCGGTGGCCCAGCTGGTCCCGAACGCGGAGATCCTGGTGGTCACCACGCCTCAGCAGGCGGCGGCGGAGGTGGCCGAGCGGGCGGGTTCCATCGCGGTCCAGACGCACCAGAAGATCGTTGGCGTGGTGGAGAACATGTCCGGTCTCCCGTGCCCCCACTGCGGCGAGATGGTCGACGTCTTCGGCACCGGCGGCGGCCAGTCGGTGGCGGAGGGCCTGACCCGCACCACCGGCACGAACGTCCCGGTCCTCGGCAGCATCCCCATCGACGTCCGCCTCCGCGAGGGCGGCGACGAGGGCAAGCCCGTGGTCCTCACCGACCCGGACTCCGCGGCGGGTTCCGCCCTGCGGACGATCGCGGGGAAGCTGGGGGGACGTCAGCGGGGGCTTTCGGGGCTGTCGCTGGGGATCACTCCGCGGAACAAGTTCTAGCTTTCGTACACCGCTTTGGTACGACGATGGGGGCGCCGTCCGTGAGACGGCGCCCCCATCGTCGTACCACTGGCTACGCGTAGACCGAGATGTCCTTGATCATGGCGAAGCCCAGCCCGTACGCACTCATGCCCCTCCCGTACGCCCCCACGTGCACGCCCTCCTGAGTCGACCCGGCCAGTACCCAGCCGAACTCTGACTCGCGGTAGTGGAAGGGCGTCGGCACCCCGTCCACGGGCAGGGACAGCGTCGACCAGTCGTCGCCGTCCAGGTCGTCCGCGAGGGCCCAGGCCGTCTCCGTCTGCTGCTCCAGCCAGTCGTCGCGCAGGGTGTGGTCCATCTGCCCGGGCCAGGTGAAGGACAGCAGCCCCACCCCCGCGAGCCAGGCCGCCGAGGACACCGAGGTGGCCTCCAGAAGCCCCGTGCCGTCCGCGCTGCGCCGCACGGGATTGGCCGCGACGGTCACCACCACCGCGAACTTCTCCTTGTCCTCCGTACCTTCGTTCCGTACGGAGGGCTCGTCACCGTGCCCGATCGAACCGTGCTCGACGGCACCGTCCGCCGCCGTACCGACCTGCATCAGCCAACGCGGCCCCGTGAAGGCCTCGTCGAGGCCGTACCACGGGAAGGGCGCCAGCAGGTAGCCGTCGACCGTACGCCGGGCGGAGGGGACCTGTTGTCCGCCCTCCGCGGCTGGCGCGTTCGCGACTGCCCGACTCGTCGTCTCCATGTGCCCGGACGCCTCCTCGCTCTCGTCGGGCCGAAACGGTCCCGCCCCCCTTCGGGCGGCGTTGCTGGTTCACGTACGGCCCGCACAACAACTCGGCAGCATAGCCATACCGCTGCGAGCAGCCGGGAAAGCGAGGGGCGCGCGGAGCGTCCAAGGGGCGCGTTCAGGCCGTAGAGGGCGCCTTCAGGGCCGCAGAGGGCACGTTCAGGCCGTACGGGGCGCATGAGCGTATGAAACGCGTCACGTACGACTGCCTACGCCACCGGCGGCTCAGGTGGCGTCCGCGTCGAAGGGCGGGCGGTCGTCGTCCGGCTTCTCGGGCTTCTTCGTCATGTCGACGGTGCCGCCGGAGGACGAGGGGGACGACGGGGACGAGGGGGACGACGACTCGGTGTCCCGGCTGTGGACAGCGTCCGTGACCTCGGCCATCTCCTTCTTCAGGTCGAAGCCGTTGCGGATCTCCTTGATGCCCAGTTCGTCGTTGTCCAGCTGCTTGCGGATGAACGTCTTGGGGTTGAGATCCTCGAACTCGAAGTCCTTGAACTCCGGGCCCAGTTCCTGCCGGATGTCCTGCTTGGCGCTCTCCGAGAACTCACGGATCTTGCGGATCGTCCGCATCGCGTCCTGGATGACCTTCGGGAGCTTTTCCGGACCGAAAACGAGCACGGCGAGGACGACGAGCGTCACCACCTCGAGTGGTCCTATGTCATTGAACACCTGAAGCTCCTTGCGATGTCCTCGGTCCTCGGCCCTCGGTGGTCTGTGCGGTCTTCCGTGGTCCGGGCCGGGTCCACGGTACCCGGCGATCCCGTGCGACCGGTACTGTCCCGGGCCCTCAGAATGCGGGTATGGGTGGGGTTTTCCGGTTGTTTGCCTTGTGGGGGCGTTGACGGAGCGGCGACGGCATCCCGGTCTGTGATGTTTCTGTGAGTATCAGCTGCCGTCGGAGGAGCCGAGGACCAGCGAGATCTCCCTCTCCTTGCCGTCGCGCTCCAGGGTGAGTTCGAGGCGGTCGCCGGGGCGGTGGGCGCGGGTCTTGACGATGAGTTCCTCGCCGGAGTGGATGCGCTGGCCGTCGACCTCGGTGATGACGTCACCCGCCTCGATGCCGGCCCGGTCGCCGGGACCGCCGGAGGTGACCGCGGGTCCGCCGTCGCTGCCCTTCGCGCCGACGCGGGCGCCGTCGCCCGTGTAGTCCATGTCGAGGGTGACGCCGATGACGGGGTGGGTGGCCTTGCCGGTGTTGATCAGTTCCTCGGCGACGCGTTTGCCCTGGTTGATCGGGATGGCGAAACCGAGGCCGATGGAGCCGGACTGGCCGCCGCCGGAGTCCGAGCCGTCGTCGGCCGAGCGGATGGCGGAGTTGATGCCGATGACGCGGGCCCGGGAGTCGAGGAGCGGCCCGCCGGAGTTGCCGGGATTTATCGGCGCGTCGGTCTGCAAGGCGTCCACGTACGACACGTCACTCGCGTTCCCGCTCTCGCCGCCGGCCGTGATGGGCCGCTCCTTGGCGCTGATGATGCCGGAGGTGACGGTGCCCGCCAGGTCGAAGGGGGCGCCGATGGCGACGACGGGGTCGCCGACCTGGGCGTTGTCGGAGTTACCGAGGGGCAGGGGGGTCAGCCCGCGCACGTCATGCACCTTGACGACGGCGAGGTCGTAGCCGCTGTCCCGGCCGACGACGGTGGCCTTGGCGGTGTCCCCGCTGTGGAAGGTCACGGATATCTCGCCGCCGGAACCGGCGGGTTCGACGACGTGGTTGTTGGTGAGGATGTGCCCCTGGTCGTCGAGCACGAACCCGGTGCCGGTGCCCTGCTCCTCGGAGCCGGTCACATGCAGCGTCACCACGCTGGGCAGGGCCCGCGCGGCAATCCCGGCCACACTGCCCGGAGCCCGCCCCACCGGCTCCGCCCCGGCCTGCGGCAACTCCACATCCCCGACCCCACCGTGGCGCTCCAGATACGCCCCTACGACACCTCCGACGCCCCCGGCCCCGATCGCCAACAACAAGGCCCCGACGACAAGCCCCGACTTCACCCGCTTACGCCGCCGCTCCGCACCGACGACGACCGCTCCGGTCTGCTGGAGGGGTGCGGGGAGCGGGGCCCAGGGGTCGTAGTTCTGCCAGGGGTTGGGGTGGGGCGCGCCGGAGGGGGCGGATGAGGTGAGGGCGGCTGTGCCAGACGACGCGGAGGCGGAGGCCTCGGCCGGGATGGCGGCGGGGACGGCGGAGGCGGGGGCCGGCAATGCATGCGTGGCGGAAGAAGCAGGCGTGCCAGGAGGTACCGCCGGGGCGGCAGGGAGGGGCTCGCTGGAGGGTGCGGCGGGCGGACGGGGTCCGCCCGCCGGCGCGACGGCTGCGAAGTGTCCGCTGAACGGTGCGTCAGCCGACAAAGGTCCGCCGGGCGGCGCGATGGCTGGATAAGGCTCGCTGGGGGGTGCGGCAGCCGAGAACGGCTCGCCAGTCGGAGCCGCAGCCGGCAGGTGCTCGCTGGGAAGTGCGGCGGCTGGATGCGGCTTGCCGGGCGGTGCGGCGGGCGGGCGGGGCGCGCTGAGGGGTGCGGCGGGTCCGCCAGGCGGCGCTTCAGCCGGGAACAGCCCGCCAGACGATGCCACAGCCGACGAGGGCTCGCTGGCAAGTGCGGCGCCCGGGTGAAGTCCGCTCGGCGGCGCGGCGGGCGGCAAAGGCCCGTCGGGCGGTGCGGCGGGCGGCAAAGGCCCGTCGGGCGGTGCGGCGGGCGGGCCGGCAGCTGGCAACGGCCCGGTGGGCGGTGGTGTGGGGGCAGAGTCGTTGGGGTGATGGCTCGGCGGGGCGATGGGCGCCCCGGAAATCGCCGACGGGGTGGGCGTGCCATGCGGCAGAGGCGGCGTCGGAATCGCCGCCCCCTGCACAGAACTGACCGCCCCCGTACCGTGCGGCAGAGGCGGCGGTACCACCGCGCCCTGGGCGCGGATGGCCCCCGCCCCCGGGTGCTGCACCGGCGGAGCCGGGGCCCAGGGGCCCGGCTCGCCGTACGGCGGGGTGCTGTAGGGGTCGGGGTCGTGCAGGGGCCTGGGACGCTCGTCTGCGGGCCCGAAGGAATGCGGGGCGGCCGCCTCGCCGGGACGCTCAGCGGCAGGCGCCACCTCAGCCTCCGCACCAACATCCCCCTCCACGGATGACTCTCCCTCCGCGGATGACCTCCCCTCCAGGAAAGGCTCCCCCTCCGCGGACGACCTCCCCTCCACGAACGGCTCCCCCTCCGCGGACGACCTCCCCTCCACGAACGGCTCCCCCTCCGCGGACGACCTCCCCTCCACCAAGGCCTCCCCCTCCGCAGACAACACCCCCTCCACGAAAACCTCCCCCTCCACAAAAACCTCGCCCCCCACACCAGCCACCGCCACCGCAGCCCCCCGCATCGGCGCAGCCCCCGCTTCCGTCACAGGGCGGGCCAGTTCGAAGTCGTCCTGCGTAGCGGCCCTGTCCTGCGGAGCCCTCAGTGCGAAGTCGCCTTCGGAGTCCTCGGCGTGGGCGCCGGCCCCGCCGGCATCCGCCTCGCCCGGCGTCACGTCATCGGGCGTCGGCGCAGCCCCGTCCCCCTTCGGGGGCTTCCCCTCGTTCATGCTCTCCCCACAGCCGCCGCGGCACCACGGCTCTTCGGCGGTGGCCGCGGTTCGTCAACTTCCCTGGATTCAACCAGGTTCGTGCAACGCCGCGCAGAGACCGGTCAGCGGGCGGTGCCGGCGGACGTGGAGGAGGACGGCGCGGAGGTCGAGCCGGGGGCGATGGCCAGTTGGCCGGGGGCGGGGTCCGGGGTCGTGGACCACGCGGTCAGGGCGAGCGGCGGGGTGGCACTGAGCGGACGTATCAGCGGGGACATGGCTGCCGCACCGGCCATCACGGGCGCGGTCAGGGAGTGGTGGACCTCCTGGTTCGCGGCCGACGCCGGCACCCCGGGCAGCAGCGGTGCGGACACCTCGGTCGTGGCGGCCGGGGTGGCACCGAGCGCCCCTTGGCTCTGGCCCTGCGCGAGCAGCGGGCCCACGCCACGGCGTCGCTGGTTCTCGGGCGCCGTGGCGGCTCCCGTGCCCGATGTGCGCGCCGGCGTCACATTGCTGCCGGTACCGGTTCCGCCCCGCGCGTCCGCGGCCGGGTCGGCCTGCGTCCCGGTGGTGACCCCGCCCAGCGCGATCGCGGCCAGGGACACCGCCCCGGCGGCGGCAAACGCGAACCGCATTCCCCGCGACCGCTCGGCCTCGTGACGGCTGACGTCATGGATCCGGAAGCCGCGGGCCGCCGACGGCTCAGGCGCGGAGGCATGCGGACGGGCCGGGACATAGCTGAACTCGAAACGCTCGCCGCGCTTCAGGCCGAAGACCCCGCCGGCCCCGGACCGTCCGGTCAGTCCGCCGGCGAATCCCGCTCCGCCGAACGGCGAGCCGTCGCTGTCGTCGTCCTGCTCGTCTCCCGCGGGCAGCCCCTGGAGTCGGGCCAGGAAGCTCTCGGAGGGCGGAGGCGGGGCGGCCTCCGCGAAGACGTTCTTCAATCGGCGTTGCGCGTCGGCCTCCGCCTTGCACTTGGCACACGTGGCCAGATGCGCAAGGACGCGGTCGCGCGACTCATGACCGAGCTCTCCGTCCACCAGGGCGGCGAGTCGGTCTCCCAGATGCTGTTCAGACGGGGTAGGACGTGATCCACTCACGCGGTCGCGCCCCCTCCCCCCAGCGCGGGAACACGGGCCATGAAGGAGCGGCGCTCGGCCCGGGCCTCCGGCGAACGGTGCGCGAGCGCCTTGCGCAGCTGTGAGCGGCCGCGGTGGATCCGGGACCGGACGGTGCCGAGCTTGACGCCCAGGGTGGCGGCGATCTCCTCGTACGAGAGTCCTTCGATGTCGCACAGGACGACCGCGGCGCGGAACTCGGGCGCCAGCGTGTCGAGGGCCTGCTGGACATCGGCGTCGAAGTGCGCGTCGTTGAAGATCTGCTGGGGTGATGGCTCGCGGCTGGGCAGGCGCTCCGCCGCGTCCTCGCCGAGGGCGTCGAAGCGGATGCGCTGCTTGCGGCGGACCATGTCCAGGAAGAGGTTGGTCGTGATGCGGTGCAGCCAGCCCTCGAAGGTGCCCGGCGTATACGTCGACAAGGAGCGGAAGACGCGGACGAAGACCTCCTGCGTGAGATCCTCGGCGTCGTGCTGGTTGCCGGTGAGGCGATACGCCAGGCGGTACACCCGGCCGCTGTGCGTGCTGACGATCTCCTCCCACGTGGGCGGAGTCCACGCCTGCCCGTCCGCGTCGGTGGAGAAGGTCGCGGTCTGGGCGTATTCAGCGGCGTGGCTGTGGTCAGCAGCGGTGTTGTTCACGGATTTCGGCCTACCTGCCGACCCGAGAAAGCGCCGCAGCACTCCTCCCCGGTCTACGGGCGCGGCCGCACCTCCCCTGTCGGCTCTGGTGGTGTCCAGTGGAGCCCCTACCATAGCCACCTCGCCCGTTAGCTCCGGATAAGCGGTTTTACGAGAAATTGATCTGGGCTGGTCCGGCTCGTGCGGCTGCGTCAGCAGTTGCTCGAACCCCTGCCCCACTTCGTGATCCAACCGTGTCCCCCCGCTCTTTCTCCCACCCCTCTAAACGCCCGGTCCCATCTGCGGGTTCCCGGCACCAACGGATACAGTCACGCCCGAGGCAACCACGGGGACAGGAGAGGGTCATTACCGGCAACCGGCAGACAAGCTGGGCGTTCGCCGACGCCTATGTCGCCGAGGACGAAGCGCTGCACTGGGCCAGGGACCGGGCCCGTGAGGCGGGGCTGCGCTCGGTGTCGCCCGGCACGGGCGCGGCGCTGCGGTTGCTCGCTGCCACCGTGGGCGCCAAGGCGATCGCGGAGATCGGCACCGGGACCGGCGTCTCCGGGATCCATCTGCTGCACGGCATGCGCCCGGACGGCGTCCTGACCACCGTCGACCCCGAACCGGAGCACCAGCAGTTCGCCCGCCAGGCCTTCCGGGCCTGCGGCTTCGCCAGCAACCGGGCCCGTTTCATCCCGGGCCGCGCCCTGGACGTACTGCCCCGCCTCGCGGACGCCGGCTACGACCTCGTCTTCTGCGACGGGGACCGGCAAGAGGTCATGGACTACCTCGCTGAATCGTTGCGCCTGCTGCGCCCCGGGGGGCTCGTCGTCTTCGAAGGTGTCTTCGCGAACGGCCGTACGGTCGACTCCGGCCCGCAGCCCACGGAGGTCCTCCGGCTGCGCGAGTTGCTGCGCGCGGTGCGCGAGACCCAGGATCTGATGCCGTCGTTGCTCCCGGTGGGTGACGGACTGCTGTGCGCGGTCAAGCGCTGACCGCGTGATGACCCCCGGTTCACGTGCCGTGACTGTTCGAACAAGGCACAGGTAAGAGCCGTAGCCCCAGGCCGTATCTCAGAACGCCGTATCCCCAGGACATGGAACAACCCCGGCACCGTAGCGGTGCCGGGGTTGTTGAAAGGGATTTGGTCGCCTTCGCGTCAGCCGACGACCTTCTTGAGGGCGTCACCGAGCGCGTCGGCCTCATCAGGGGTCAGCTCGACGACGAGCCGACCGCCGCCTTCGAGCGGAACGCGCATGACAATGCCCCGCCCCTCCTTGGTCACCTCGAGCGGGCCATCGCCCGTCCGCGGCTTCATGGCCGCCATGCTCGTTCCCCTTCCTGAAACCAGCTCATCGCCAAAGCCGACGGCCCTGGAGGGCACGCGCGCCCTGGCATGGGTCACGCGACACCGGCATCGAACACATTGCTTCCCAGCCATTATCCCGCATCTCAGGACCCGATGACCAACATCAGTCGGCATCGCTTGGGCAACGCGCGCGAGCAAAACCACTCAATTCGCCGATGTGACTGCGATACTGCGCCGCCGCACGGACATCCGCCGACCGGATGTGGTCCCGAATTCTTTGACGCAGGTCACACGTCCGATGCGGTCCCTCGACGGTGATCTCCGCCATGCTGTCCTTCGGAAAGTGCGATGGACACCGGGACGTACCGACGGGTACGTCCGAGCCGCGACACCGGAGGGACACACCATGGCCGACACCGTGCTGTACGAGGTGAGCGACGGACTCGCGACGATCACGCTGAACCGCCCCGAGGCGATGAACGCCCTGAACATCGCGACCAAGATCGTCCTCCGGGACGTGGTGCGGGCCGCGGCGGCGGACGACACCGTGCGGGCGGTGCTGCTGACCGCCGCCGGGGAGCGGGCGTTCTGCGTGGGGCAGGACCTCAAGGAGCACATCGGACTGCTGGCCGAGGACCAGGAGACCGGCTCGAGGCACACCATGAGCACGGTGGGGGAGCACTACAACCCGATCCTGCGGGCACTGACGGAGATGCCCAAGCCCGTGGTGGCCGGGGTGAACGGGGTCGCGGCCGGGGCCGGGTTCGGTTTCGCGCTGGCCGCGGACTACCGGGTCGTGGCGGACACGGCCGCCTTCAACACCTCGTTCGCCGGGGTGGCGCTGACCGCCGACTCCGGCGTCTCCTGGACGCTGCCGCGGGTCGTGGGCCCCGGCCGGGCGGCCGACCTGCTGTTCTTCCCGCGAAGCGTCAAGGCGCAGGAGGCCTACGAGCTGGGGATCGCGAACCGGGTCGTACCGGCGGCCGACCTGCGCGCCGAGGCGGAGAAGGTGGCGCGGGCGCTGGCCCAGGGGCCGACGGTGGCGTACGGGGCGATCAAGGAGGCGATGGCCTACGGACTGTCCCACTCCCTGACCCAGACCCTGGACAAGGAGGACGAGCTACAGACGCGGGCGGGTTCTTCCGAGGACCACTCGATCGCCGTGCGCGCGTTCGTGAACAAGGAGCAGCCGAAGTATCTGGGGCGGTGAGGCAGTCAACGGGGCTCAGGTCAACGGGCCTCAGCCCCGCCTCGCCACGCAGGTCTGAAGATGATCGTCGACCAGACCGCACGCCTGCATCAGCGCGTACGCCGTCGTCGGACCGACGAAGCGCAGGCCCCGCTTCTTGAGGGCCTTGGACAGGGCCGTCGACTCGGGGGTGACCGCCGGGACGTCGGCCAGGGTCTTCGGGACGGGGCGGGCGGCCGGGTCGGGGGCGTGGGACCAGATGAACTCGTCCAGCTCGCCCGGGGCCCAGTCGGCCAGCACGCGCGCGTTGGCGAGGGTCGCGTCGATCTTGGCCCTGTTGCGGATGATGCCAGCGTCGGCGAGGAGGCGTTCGCGGTCGTCGTCGGTGAAGGCGGCGACCGCGCCGATCTTGAAGTCGGCGAAGGCGGCACGGAAACCGGGGCGGCGACGCAGGATCGTGATCCAGGACAGGCCGGACTGGAAGGCCTCCAGGCTGAGTCGCTCGAAGAGGGCGTCGTCGCCGTGGACCGGGCGGCCCCACTCCTCGTCGTGATACGACACGTAGTCCGCGGTGGACAGGGCCCAGGGGCAGCGCAGGGCGCCGTCCGGACCGGCCAGGGCGGCACCCTCGGTCACTGCTGCTCCTTGGGCCGGGCGTGCTTCTCCATCGAGACGTGGCTGATGGCCGCCCGCGCGCCGGCCAGCGCGGACTCCAGGTCGGCGATACGGGCGTCGCGCTCGGAGAGTTCGGCACCGAGGCGGCCGAGGGCGTCGTCGACGTCCGCCATGCGGTAGCCGCGGGCGGCGAGCGGGAAGCGCAGGCTGTCGACGTCCGCGCGGTTCAGCGGGCGGTCCGGGGGCAGGAAGTCGCACAGCCGCTCGGGGGCGGCCTCCGGCAGCGGGCCGTCGCCCTCGCCGCCGCCCACCACGGCGAGCGTCACCGCGGCGACCACCACGGCCAGCGCGATGACCAGGAACAAGAACATAACCATCGCTGAGGTCCCCACGCTCTGTGTGCTCGGTGTCGAAGTGCTCGGCGTCGAAGAAAGTGGTCGGCGTCGAATGTGTCAGGGTCCGATCGTGCCATGCGAGTCTGACACTTAGGGTCGCAGGCGGTCGGTTGCCAGGACGAACCCAGGACGAACTAGGAGAGGTCACAGGGGATGCTCAGGCTGGGCAGGCGTGAATTCGACACGCACGAGCCGGTGATCATGGCGATCGTGAACCGGACCCCGGACTCCTTCTACGACCAGGGGGCGACGTTCCGCGACGAGCCGGCCCTCGCGCGCGTGGAGCAGGCGGTGGCGGAGGGCGCGGCCATCGTCGACATCGGCGGAGTGAAGGCCGGACCGGGCGAAGAGGTGACCGCCGAGGAGGAGGCGCGGCGGACGGTCGGCTTCGTGGCCGAGGTGCGCCGGCGCTTCCCGGAGGTCGTCATCAGCGTGGACACCTGGCGGGCCGAGGTCGGCGAGGCGGTGTGCGAGGCCGGGGCGGATCTGCTGAACGACGCGTGGGGCGGGGTCGACCCCCGGCTGGCGGAGGTCGCGGCGCGGTACGGGGTGGGGCTGGTGTGTACGCACGCGGGCGGGGCCGAGCCTCGTACGCGACCGCATCGGGTGGCGTACGACGACGTCATGGCCGACATTCTGCGGGTGACGGTGGGGCTGGCCGAGCGGGCGGTGTCGTTGGGGGTGCCGCGGGAGTCCGTGATGATCGATCCCGGGCACGACTTCGGGAAGAACACGCGGCACAGTCTGGAGGCGACGCGGCGGCTGGGCGAGATGGTGGCGACGGGGTGGCCGGTGCTGGTGTCGCTGTCCAACAAGGACTTCGTGGGCGAGACGCTGGACAAGCCCGTGAAGGAGCGGGTGGTGGGGACGCTCGCTACGACGGCCGTGTCCGCGTGGCTCGGTGCCCAGGTGTACCGGGTGCACGAGGTGGCGGAGTCCCGGCAGGTGCTGGACATGGTGGCGTCGATCGCCGGGCACCGTCCGCCGGCGGTGGCGCGACGGGGGCTGGCATAGGCCGGTCGCCGTGCCGTACCAGAGGGCTCCGCCCCCTGGTACCCCGGCCTACGCCCACCCTCGAGAGCTAGCGGCCCGCCTCCTTCGACACCAACGCCACCGCCTCGTCCACGTCGTCCGTGATGTGGAACAGCAGCAGGTCCTTCTCCGACGCCTTGCCCTGTGCGATCAGCGTGTTCTTCAGCCAGTCGACGAGGCCGCCCCAGTACTCCGTACCGAAGAGGACGATCGGGAAGCGAGTGACCTTCTGGGTCTGGACCAGGGTCAGTGCCTCGAAGAGTTCGTCCAGGGTGCCGAGGCCGCCCGGCAGGACCACGAAACCCTGCGCGTACTTCACGAACATCATCTTGCGGACGAAGAAGTAGCGGAAGTTGAGGCCGATGTCGACGTAGGGGTTCAGCCCCTGCTCGAAGGGGAGCTCGATGCCCAGCCCGACGGAGATGCCGTTCGCCTCGCACGCGCCCTTGTTGGCGGCCTCCATGGCGCCCGGGCCGCCGCCGGTGATGACGGCGAAGCCCGCCTCGACCAGGCCTCGGCCCAACCGCACCCCGGCCTCGTACTCCGGTGAGTCCTGCGGTGTCCGCGCCGAGCCGAACACGCTGATCGCGGGCGGGAGTTCGGCGAGCGTGCCGAAGCCCTCGATGAACTCCGACTGGATGCGGAGCACCCGCCAGGGGTCGGTGTGGACCCAGTCCGAGGGGCCGCCCGCGTCCAGCAGTCGCTGGTCGGTCGTGCTCGCCTGGACCTGTCCTCGCCTCCGGAGGACCGGTCCCAGGCGCTGCTCCTCCGGTGGCTGCTTCTTGCCCTCGGGGTTGCCGGTGGCCGCCATGTGCGCTCCCTCCGCTTGCAGGACTTTCCACCTCAGCGTAGATCTACGCCGGTTACAGACGGGGGACCTTGGCATGTCCGCCATGAAGCGCCAATGAGCACGTCCCCGCCTCACTTCACCCCGTCACGCCGTCAGCCACGCCTTCAGCCGCTCCTCCGCCTCCGGGATCGACGAGGCCTTCACCCGCTCGTCCACCTTGTGGGCGAGGAGCTGGGCCCCGGGGCCGTAGTTCACCGCGGGCACGCCCAGCGCGCTGAAGCGGGCGACGTCCGTCCAGCCGAACTTGGGGCGGGCCTCGCCGCCGACGGCCGCCATGAAGGCCTGCGCGGCCGGGTGGGTCAGGCCGGGCCGGGCACCGCCGGTGTGGTCGTCGACGACGAACTCGTCGACGCCGCAGTCCGCGAAGTACTCGCGCACGAACGCCTCCGCCTCCGCCTCGCTGCGGTCGGGCGCGTAGCGGAAGTTGACGACGAGGGTGCAGGCGTCGGGGATGACGTTGGTGGCGACGCCCCCTTCGACGCGTACGGCGTTGAGGCCCTCGTGGAACTGGAGGCCGTCGACGACCGGTGTGCGCGGCACGTACGCGGCGAGCTTGGCGAGGGCCGGGGAGGCGGCGTGGATCGCGTTGGCGCCCATCCACGCGCGCGCGGAGTGCGCCCGCTCCCCCGTGAACTTAAGGAAGACCCTGAGCGTGCCCTGGCAGCCGCCCTCCACCTGACCGTCCGTCGGCTCCAGCAGGACCGCGAAGTCGCCCTCCAGCCACTCCGGGTGGGCCGCGACCACATGCTTCAGGCCATTCAGGTCCGCGGCGACCTCTTCGTTGTCGTAGAAGACGAAGGTCAGGTCGCGGTTGGGGGCCGGTACGGTCGCCGCGATGCGCAGCTGCACCGCCACCCCCGACTTCATGTCGCAGGTGCCGCATCCCCACAGCACGCCCTCGTCGTCGAGCCGGGAGGGGACATTGCCCGCGATGGGCACGGTGTCGATGTGACCGGCGAGGATGACGCGTTGCGGGCGGCCCAGGTTCGTCCGGGCCACGACGTTGTTCCCGTACCGGTCGACCCTCAGGTGCGGCAGGGCGCGCAGCGCGGTCTCGATCGCGTCCGCGAGCGGCTTCTCGCTGCCGCTCTCGGAGGGGAAGTCGACGAGCTGCGCGGTGAGCCGCGCGGCATCCAGCGTGAGGTCAAGTGGGGTGTCGGCCATAGTGCCGACCCTAACGCCCCAGCGCGCCTACCCACTTTCCCGCTCGGCACACCCGGACTCCGTACTCTCCAGTATGTTGTGCGGGTGCCAGAGATGTCCCGTTCTCCCCAGCGTCGCGGCCGCCTCTTCCGTTTAGGGGCGGCCTTCGTGGTCCTGTGCGCCGTCGCCGGCTATCTCGTGGTCCAGTACGTCACCGGAGGCGGGGGCGCGCCGGGCTGCAAGGTCGTCTCGGGCAACCGCGCCGGAGCGACGTACGAGTTCTCGCCGGAGCAGGCGGTGAACGCGGCGACGATCGCGGCCGTCGGCACCGGGCGCGGGATGCCCGAGCGGGCCGTGGCGATCGCGCTGGCCACCTCGATCCAGGAGTCCGGGCTGCGCAACATCGACCACGGCGACCGCGACTCACTCGGCCTGTTCCAGCAGCGGCCCTCGCAGGGCTGGGGCACGCCGAAGGAGATCATGGACCCGACGTACGCGGCGGACATCTTCTACAAGCACCTGGCCAAGGTGCCCGACTACATGAAGCTGCCCCTGACCGTCGCCGCGCAGCGGGTGCAGCGCAGCGGCTTTCCGGCGGCGTACGCCAAGCACGAGGCCGACGCCGGGCTGCTCGCCGCCGCCCTCACCGGCCAGTCGGCGGCCACGCTGACCTGCGACGGGCGTCAGGCAGTCACGCAGGCCGCGGGTCCCGACGCGGTTCGCTCCGCGCTCGTACGGGACTTCGGACGGGACGTGCTGGAGCCGGCCTCGGCGGTGGTGGGCGCCGAGGCGACCCCGACGCCGGCGCCTTCCGCCGGTGACGGACGGACGGTGACACTGCCCGTGACCACCACCACGAGCGCGGGCTCCGGCCGCAGCCTGCGGCAGCGCGGCTGGCAGCTGGCGCACTGGGCCGTGGCCAACGCCTCCTCGCTGCACATCCAGCGCGTCTCGTACGCCGGGCGGGTGTGGACCGCCGGGAACACCGACAGCCAGTGGCGCGCGACGGGCGGCGCCACGGCGGCGGAGAAGGACACGGACGCCGTCCGCATCGTCACCGCGCCGTAGGCCGCGCAGCAGACCGGGCAGCAGACCGGGCAGCAGACCGGGCAGTAGTACGAGAGCTCACCCGGAAGGGTTACGTAGGTCAGGCGCGGGCGGTCGTGTGAGCAGGTTTTCGCCCGGTCACCCTCGCATCCGCCAAACCCCTTGAGAACAAAGGGCTGTAAGGATTCGGCAGACTTTCGGACCGGGAGCTTTTTGCCCGTTTTTATCCGTAGGCGATAATGCGACGCATTGCCAACTCTTTACGTTGCGCCGCCGCAACCTTCGCTGCCTTCGAGCGGTAGTCACTGCGTCCGAGCCCGGACGATCAACTGCCGATTGAAGGAGCAACATGTCCCTCCCCCTGACCCGACGGATCGCCCGTGCCGCGCTGCTCGTCGCTGCGGGAGCGGCTGCCGGGGTCGGTGCGGCCGGCTCCGCCAGCGCGGCCCCCGAGCTGCCGGCCACGCCGAACCTCAGCGGGCTGACCGCCCTGGACGGGGCGAACGTCGGCAACACCGTCGACGGTGCGGCTCAGAACCTGACCGGCACCGCCGGCGAGACCGGCGGCAAGGCGGTCAAGAAGGCCGTGCCCGCCGCGGGCAAGACCGGTGGCAAGGCCGTGAAGAAGGCGGCGCCCGCGGCGCAGAAGGTCGCGGGCGAGGCGGCCGGCTCCGCCGGTGACGTCCTCGGTGACACCGCGTCGACGGCGACGAAGGGCGGCCTGCCGACGGACTCGCTGACCAAGGGCGGGCTGCCGGGGGCGGAGACCCTGCCGACGAAGGGGCTGCCGCTCAGCTGATTACCCGGCCAGAGCCGGAGACGGGGTCCAGGATGTTCCTGGACCCCGTCTCTTTGTGTACACCCCCCCAGCGGTTACTTCAGACGCTCTGCCGCCGCCCGCACCCGCTCGTCCGTCGCCGTGAGAGCCACCCGTACGAACTTCTCCCCCGCCTCACCGTAGAAGTCGCCCGGCGCCACCAGGACGCCCAGCTCGGCCAGGTGGGCCACCGTGGCCCAGCAGGACTCGTCGCGGGTCGCCCAGAGGTAGAGGCTCGCCTCGCTGTGTTCGATGCGGAAGCCGTGCGAGAGCAGGGCCTCGCGCAGGAGCGCGCGGCGAGCCGCGTACCGCTCGCGCTGTTCGCGGACGTGGGTGTCGTCGCCCAGGGCCGCCACCACCGCCGCCTGCGTGGGCGCCGGGGTCATCATGCCGCCGTGCTTGCGGATCTCCAGGAGCGGGGCGAGGACGGCCGGGTCGCCGGCCAGGAACGCCGCGCGGTAGCCCGCCAGGTTGGAGCGCTTGGAGAGGGAGTGGACGGCGACGATGCCGTCGTACGATCCGCCGTTCACCTCGGGGTGCAGGACGGAGACCGGGTCCGCCTCCCAGCCCAGCTCCAGGTAGCACTCGTCGGAGAAGAGCAGGACGCCGTGCTCGCGGGCCCAGGCGACGATCCGGGTGAGTTCGGCCTGCGAGAGGACCTGGCCGGTGGGGTTGGACGGGGAGTTCAGCCAGAGCAGCTTCAGGCCCGTCGGGTCAAGTTCGGTCGGGTCGCCGTAGACCTCGTATTCGGCGTGGGCCAGGCGGGCGCCGACCTCGTACGTCGGGTAGGCCAGGCGCGGGTAAGCGACCCGGTCGCCGGGGCCGAGGCCCAACTGGGTCGGCAGCCAGGCGACCAGTTCCTTGGAGCCCACGATCGGCAGGACGTGCCGGTGGGTGACCTCGCGGGCGCCCAGGCGGCGCTCCAGCCAGCCCGTGATCGCGTCACGCAGCTCGGGCGTGCCCCAGACGGTCGGATAGCCCGGGGAGTCCGCGGCGGCGATCAGCGCTTTCTGCACGAGCTCGGGGACCGGGTCGACCGGGGTGCCGACGGACAGGTCGACGATGCCGCCCGGGTGCGCGGCCGCCGTCGCCTTGTACGGCGCCAGCTTGTCCCAGGGGAAGGTGGGGAGACGGTCGGAGACTGCGGACACGGGTCTGGCTCACTTTCTGGTACGGCAAACGCCCCGGTCCCGTACGGCGATCAAGATCAACACGATCAGACCGTACGGGACCGAGGCGGCGCGGGTGGCGCGGGCCGCTCTCAGCCGTTCTGCGGCGGCAGCGCGGCGATGAAGGGGTGGTCCCGCTCGATCAGGCCGAGCTTGCTGGCGCCGCCGGGGGAGCCGAGCTCGTCGAAGAACTCGACGTTAGCCTTGTAATAGTCCTTCCACTCCTCGGGAGTGTCGTCCTCGTAGAAGATCGCCTCGACCGGGCATACCGGCTCACAGGCACCACAGTCGACGCATTCGTCCGGGTGGATGTACAAGGACCGGGAGCCCTCGTAGATGCAGTCGACCGGGCACTCCTCGATGCACGCCTTGTCCTTGACGTCGACACAAGGCTGCGCGATGACGTAGGTCACGCTGTCGTTCCTCCTCGATAGGGCGCTGGCGGGCCTCCTCAGGCTCCGCCGCCTGGCGCGCGGGAGCGCGGCGTCGTCGATGCCCGCCTCTAGTATCTCCGTTCTTGGGCATGATCCGAACAGGAGGGGTGAACCGACCTGTGGAAATCTCCGCGACCGGACGTCTTGTGGTCCGTGTAACCGCCGCTGACGTGGGCAAACGGGTCTCCGTACGGCGCATGGGGGAACCTGGGAGCATGACGGAGAAGTTCACCGACACGGTGGGTGTTCTCACATCATGGGACGACGGTGTGCTCACGATCACACGACGCGACGGAGAGAGCGTCCGGATACCGGAATCCGCGCTGGTCGCGGGCAAGCTCATCCCGCCCGCTCCCGCCAGGCGGCGCGGCCCCTCGGCCTCGTACGAGGAACTGGCGCATATCGCCTCGCGGGCCTGGCGGCCGGTGGAGAGCGAGCGGCTGGGCGAGTGGGAACTGCGGGCCGCGTCCGGATTCACCCGGCGGGCCAACTCCGTCCTGCCGCTGGGCGACCCCGGCCTTCCGCTCGACGAGGCCCTGACCGTCGTACGACGCTGGTACGGCGACCGTGGTCTGCCCGCCTATGTGCAGACCGCGACCGGGGCCGAGGGCACCCAGGAACCGCTGTGCATGGAGCTGGAGCGGCGGGGCTGGACGCGGGAGGTGAGCGCCGAGATGTGGACCGGGGCGCTGGCGCCGATCGCCGACCGGGAGGAATCGGCTCGGGTGGTGCTGTCCCGGGAGGCCGATGAGGGCTGGCTGGCGCGCTACCAGCGCAAGGGCATGAGCGAGGTGGCCCTGAAGGTGCTGAAGAGCGGGCCTTCGGTGTGGTTCGCCACGGTTGCCGCGCTGTCCGGCGAGGGTGCGCCTGCCGCCATCGGGCGCTGTGTCGTCGACGGGCGGTGGGCCGGCTTCGCCGCCGTCGAGGTGGATCCCGCGCTACGGCGCCAAGGGCTGGCCTCCGCCGTGATGACCGCGCTCGCCCGGCGGGCCCTCGACGAGGGCGCCTCGGCCGGGTGGCTTCAGGTCGAGACGGACAACGCGGGGGCGCGGGGGCTGTACGCCGGGATGGGGTTTGCCGCGCATCACGCGTACCACCACTACCGCGAGCCGGGAACATCCGGCGGCGGCCGGTAGCGATCGCCACGAAAGGGCACGACCCAGCTATGCGTCCCCCCTATCCCCCACCGCCCGAACGCTCCGCCGAACTGCGGCGGCGGTTCGCCGAAGAGGCACGCTCCGAACGGCCCGATCTGTCCGCGCTGTGTCTGCTGGTGGGCGCGGAGGCGGACGGGGCGCTGGACGAGGCCGGCCTGGACGCCGCACAGATCGAGCTGGACCGGCTGGCCGGACAGCTGCCGTTCCGGCCCGGCGGGCCGCGCTCCTGGGCGGTGTCGCTGCGCGAGCTGCTCGGCGACCGGTGTGGTTTTCGCGGCTCCGCCGCGGACTATCAACGGCTCGAGTCGTCCTTGCTGCACGAGGTGCTGCGGCGGCGGCGCGGGCTGCCGATCATGTTGTCGGTGGTGTGGATGGAGGTCGCGCGGCGGGCGGGGGCGCATGTGTACGGGGTGGCTCTGCCGGGGCACTTCGTGGTCGGGTTCGGGGCGCTGGAGGAACAGGTGCTGGCCGATCCGTTCGACGGGGGGCGGGTGCTGAGCGGGGGCGATGCGGAGGTGTTGGTGGCGGGGGCCACGGGGGCGTCCCTGCATCCGTCGATGCTTGGTCCTGCGGATCCGTTGGAGGTGGTGGCGCGGATTCTGAACAACATCCGGGCGTGGGCGGCGGCTCGGCCGGAGCGGTCGGATGTGGCGTTGTGGGCTGTTGAGTTGTCGTTGCTGTTGCCTTCGCATGCGGCTCGGTTGCGGTATGAGCGGGCGCAGTTGTTGGTGCAGCGGGGGGATTTTTCGGCGGGGGCTGATGAGTTGGAGGCGTATGCGGAGGTGGTGGGGGGTGTGGATGAGTCGGCCGCGGAGCGGGTGCGGGGGCAGGCCCGGGCGGCTCGGGCGATGTTGAACTGAGGGATCGCCCAGACGCCGTAAGGGTTCTGTCGTCGTGCGTGTGCTGGTGCGTTGTGGCTGGTCGCGCAGTTCCCCGCGCCCCTAGGGGGTTACAGCCAGCCCTTCTCTCTAGCGATCCGTACCGCCTCCGCCCTGTTCCGTGCCGCCAGTTTTTGGATGGCTGTCGAGAGGTAGTTGCGGACCGTGCCCTGGGAGAGGTGCAGGGCTGCTGCCAGTTCCGCGTTGGTGGAGCCGTTCGCTGCCGCGCGGAGTACCTCGCGCTCCCTGTCCGTCAAAGGGTTCGCGCCCTCTGCCAGTGCCGTTGCCGCCAGGGTGGGGTCGATGACGCGTTCGCCGGCCAGTACCTTGCGTACCGCTTCGGCGAGTTGGGCGGCGGGGGCGTCCTTGACGAGGAAGGCGTCGGCGCCTGCCTCCATGGCGCTGCGGAGGTAGCCGGGGCGGCCGAAGGTGGTGAGGACGACCAGCTTCACCGCCGGGAGTTCCTTGCGCATCTGGGCCGCCGCCTCGATGCCTGTCGCGCCCGGCATCTCGATGTCCAGGAGGGCCACGTCCACGTCGTGGGCGCGGGCCGCCGGCAACACCTCGTCGCCGCGCGCGACCTGGGCGACGACCTCGATGTCGTCCTCCAGGCCGAGCAGGGCGGCCAGGGCCTCGCGGACCATCGACTGGTCCTCGGCGAGGAGGACCTTGATCGTGCGGGTCATGAGCCGGATCCTACGTCGGCACAGGAACCGGAGGGCACGCGGGCGACCAGGCGGAAGCCGTGCCGGACCGGGCCCGCCTCCAGGGAGCCTCCGGCCTTGTGCAGGCGTTCGGTGAGGCCGGTGAGGCCGTTGCCGGGGCCGGTGTCCGAGCCGCCGGAGCCGTCGTCCTCGACGGTGAGTTCGAGGACCGGGCCGTCCAGGGTCTGGCGGCGGGTGAGGTCCACCGTGCAGCGTCGGGCGCCGCTGTGCCGTACGACGTTGGTGACGGCCTCGCGCAGCGCCCAGGCGAGGGCGGACTCGCTGTCCTCGGAGACGCTGGTGAGGTCGGGCTCGGTGGGCAGTTCGGCCGTGACGCCCGCCGCCGTCAAGGCGACCTGGGCGCCCGCGAGTTCCGCGGGCAGGCGCGGGCGGCGGTAGCCGGTGACCGCCTCGCGGACGTCGACGAGGGCCTGGCGGCTGACCTGTTCGATGTCGCTGACCTGCTGGGCCGCCTTGTCCGGGTGGCCGGGGAGCATACGGCCGGCCAGCTCGCTCTTCAGCGTGATCAACGACAGCGAATGCCCCAGCAGGTCGTGCAGGTCGCGGGCGAGGCGCAGACGTTCCTCGTTGGCGGCGAGCTGGGCGACGGTGGCGCGGGCCTCGCGCAACGCGATGGTGGTCTGGATGAGTTCGCGTACGCCGGTCATGGAGAACCCGCCGAGGAGGGCCGGGAGGAGCAGCGAGGCCAGGTACTCCGTCCCGTCCGGTACGGCCAGGGCGGTCGCCGACAGCAGGGCGGCCACGAGCGGGATGGCCAGCCGTGCCAGCCGCATCGGAAGGGCCGCCCCGGAGCCCACGCACACGTACACGAACAGGACGAGCCACTCCCGTCCGAGGCTGAGGGCGAGGACGGTCGACTGCGCCGCGAGGACGGCCAGCGAACCGAGCACCACGGCAGTGGTTCTGCCGCGTCCGGTGCGGAAGATCAGGGCGAAGTACCAGGAGACGAAGGCCACCAGGCCGAGCCAGCCGAGGATCCGGACGCCGTCGCTGTGCCCGCCGTGCAGCAGGTCGGTGACGGGCGCGCTGAGATAGGCGAGCCAGATACCGGTCCACAGGAGCTTGAGCACCCGCTGTGTGCGGTTCTGCGGGCGCTGCCCGATGCCGATACCGCCGCCGCTGCCGCTCACGCCTTCAGCGTGTCCTTCCGGTAGAGCCAGGCCGCGCCGCCCGCGAACAGGACGAAGAAGGCGGCCAGCAGGGCGACGTCCTTGGCGTGCGGGGCCTGGCTCTGCTCGATGGCCTGCCCCAGGGCAGCGTACGCGTGCGTGGGCAGCCACTCGGCGATGTCCTGCAACCAGGCGGGGAAGGTCGTCGTCGGCATCCACAGACCGCCGAGCATCGACAGGCCGAAGTAGGTGAGCATCGTGATCGGGCGGACCGCGTCCCCGCTCGCGATGTAGCCGATGGCGACGCCGAGCGCGGCGAAGACCAGGCTGCCGGCCCAGATCGCCCCGGTGAGGGCGAGCCACTGCCAGGCGTCCAGACGTACGTCCTTCACGGCCGCGGCGACGACGAAGACGATCACGATGGACGGCAGGCTGACCACGGCGGCGCTCGCGGTCTTCGCGAGGACGTAGCCGCGGCCCGGCAGCGGGGTCAGCCGCAGCTGCCGTACCCAGCCGCTCTCGCGCTCCTTGGCGATGCGCTCGCTGTTGCCCATGAGGACGGCGGTGAGGGCGCCGAAGGAGGCCATCGAGACCATCATGTACGTCGGGAGGGTGAGGCCGGTGCCCGCGACTTTCGTCATGCTGTCGGCGTTGCCCGCGATGATCAGGAACAGGACCGACGGGTAGATCACGGAGAAGAACAGGAACTTGCGGTTGCGCAGGGCGCGGGTGAGTTCCAGCTTGATGAGGCTGTTCACTTGGCCTTCGCCTCCTCGGCGGCGGTGATGGCGACGAAGGCCTGCTCCAGGCCGAGCCCGGCGACTTCGAGGTTGCGGGGGTAGGCGCCGAGGCCGTACAGGGCGTGGACGGTCGCGTCGGCGTCGGAGGACTGGATGCGGACGGTGTGGCCGGACACGTCGATCGAGGTCAGGAAGGGGAGCGACCGCAGGGGCGCCTCGTCGATCCCGCCCTCCAGGTCGAAGGAGATCCTGCGCGCTCCCGCCTTCGCCTTGATCTCGGCGGCCGTGCCGTCGGCCAGCAGGCGGCCGCGGTGCAGGACCAGCACGCGGTCGGCGATGGCGTCGGCCTCTTCGAGGTAGTGGGTGGCGAAGAGGACGGTCCGCCCCTGGTCGGCCTGCTCGCGCATGGTGGCCCAGAACGCCTGGCGGGTGGTGACGTCCATGCCGGTGGTCGGCTCGTCCAGGACGATGAGGTCGCTGTCACCCGCGGTGGCGAGCGCGAAGCGGACCCGCTGGGCCTGGCCGCCGGAGAGCTTGTTGACCTTGCGGTCGGCGATCTTCACGATGCCGGCGCGGGACAGGACGTCGGAGGGCTGGTACGCCTTCGGGTGCAGCGCGCAGGCCAACCGCACCAGCTCCGCGACCGTCACCTCGTCCATCAACCCGCCGCTCTGCAGCATGGCACCCACGCGCCCGGCGACGATCGCCTCCCGCGGACTGGTGCCGAGGAGGCGGACGGTGCCGCTGTCGGCCTGCTTGAGGCCGAGCAGCAGGTCGAGGGTGGTCGATTTGCCGGCGCCGTTGGGACCCAGCAGGGCCACGGTCTCCCCCGGGCGCAGCGTCAGGGACAGTCCGTCCACGGCCCGGACGGCGCCGTATGCCTTGCTCACCTGGTCGAACGCGACCACCGAGGCTGTCGTCGTAGTCATACGGCCATGGTGGCCGCGGGGGTGCGGGCGCGGGCAGTGTCGCTCGTCCGGAGTGCCGCATGACGGATGTCATGTCGTGCGGCACTCCGTGCGGGTCAGCTCGGGCTGGTGTCGATGACCGCGGTGCGCTCCGCCGTGGTCTTGCCGCGCAGAGCCTTGCCCAGCGCCGAGGCGACGTCCTGCGGCAGGACGTCCCGCTTCCCGCTCGCGCCGTCGATCTGCACGCCGTCGAAGGTGTCGCCGTACGCCGCCTTGAGCGCCTCGAGGTTGTACGTCTCCACGAGCTTGCCGTCGATGGCCTTGAAGCCGAGGATCTTCGGCAGTGACAGCGCGCCGAACGGGATGCTGTGCGCCGCGTCGGTCTGCACGATGGCGTTCTGGGACATCGCGGGCTCCGCGAACTCCTTCATCATCCGGTCGACCTCGGCGTTGGAGATCGTCGGCTGCTTGGTGGTCGTCGGGAGCGACACCGCGGAGGCCGTGCCGGTCTCCACCTGGGCGCGGTACGCCTCCTCTACCGCCGCGGTCGACTGGTCGACGTTGATGGCCTTGCCCGCCTTGCCGTACACGGCGACGGCCTTGCCGTCCTCGAACTTGATCGTGCCGTCGGTCGCCGAGCCGGTGCCGCCGGCGGCGTCCTGGAGTTCGGCGTGCAGCTTCTCCTCGTCGACCGGCATGACCGGGTCGACTATCCGGTGGTTGCCGAAGAGCGAACCGATCACGGAGACCGGGTTGTAGTCGCTGTGCGCGGCCGTGCTGACCGTGGACTGCATGTCGAACTGGAGCCCCGCCTGCTCCGGCTTCAGCGTGACGGTCTTGCCGTCCACCGAGAGCTTCAGGTCCTTGTTCACCCGGGAGTCGAAGGCCTTGTTGAGCTTCACGACGGCGTCGTCGCGGGTGCCGCCGCCGATGTCGACGCCGAGCACCGTGGTGCCCTTGGGCACGTCGGAGTGGTTCATGAGCAGCCCGGCGCCGTAGGCACCGGCGGCGACGACGATCACACCGCCGGTGAGCAGCCCCAGCTTGCTGCGCCCCTTCTTCTTCTTGGGCGCGGGGGCCGCGGGCACGTCCTGCGCGACCGGTTCGGGCAGCTTCGGGGGCGTGTGCGGCAACGGTCCGTCGGCGGGCGAGCCCGGCCCGAATGCCGCGTTTCCCGCGGTGCTGCGGTCGGACGGCACGACGGGGATACCGCTGGTGACGGTGTGCCCGGACACGTTGTCCGCGGCACCGCCGAAGGCGTGGGTGCCGGGTTCGGGGGCCGGCTTCTGCGGGGTGAGGATCGCGGTGTCGTCACTCATGCCGCCGCCCGGGCCTGTGCCGGTGCCTGTGCCTCCGGCGGGGGTGCGGGTGGTGTGAGTGGCTGGGCCGGGGGACATGCCGGGGCCGGGGTTTTGGGGTCCGGTGTGAGTGCCGGGGCGAGGAGGGCTTTGGGTTCCGCTGTGACTGCCGATTCCGGTGGGGCTGGGCGTTCCGGTGGGGCTTCCGGGGCCGTTCGAGCCGCCGGGGCGAGGGGAGCTACCCGGACCCTCTGGACCGTTTGGACCGCTCAGGCCGCTTGGAGCTACTGAGTTGCTCTGGCCACTCGGACCGCCCTGGCCACCTTGCTGGCCGGGGGCTCCGGGGCCGGCGGGCCTACCTGGGGAATTGGGACCGCCGTGCGTGCCAGGTCCAGCAGGGCCGGCGTGGCCACCGGAGCCGCCGTATGTCGCGGCGTCACCATGATCGACAAAGACGCCGGAGCCACCAAGGGTCCCGGAGTCCCCCCGATCCCCATAAACACCGGAGCCACCAAGCGTTCCTGAGTCACCATGATCACGGTAAGCACCGGAGCCACCAGGCCCACCGAGACCATCAGGCCCGCCAAGACCCGAGGGACCCGACATACCCCCGGGACCGGCAGGTCCGCTGAAGCCGTTCGACCCACCGAAACTCTCGGGACCGCCGGAGCCGGAGCCGATCGACCCCCCGAAGTTCTCAGGACCGCCCAAGCTCTCGGCCCCGCCGAAGTTCTCGGAGCGGCCGAAGTTCTCGGGACCGCCCAGACCGTCGGCCCCGGTGCCGGCAGGCGGCACCATCGGCCCGTCGCCGGTGACTGGCCCCGCGGTCGGGCCCGCGGGGCCCCGCGACCCACCAGGTCCGCCAGGTCCACCCGGTCCGCGATGGCCGTTCGGCCCGCTGAAAGCGCTGGGTCCGCCCTGCCCGTTGGGTCCGCCTTGGCCGCCGTAACCGCTCTGGTCGCCGTAGCCGCTCTCGCCGCCCGGACCGCCATAACCGCTCTGGTCGCCATAGCCGCTCTCGCCGCCCGGACCGCCATAACCGCTCTCGCCGCCATAACCGCTCTCACCGCCCGGACCGCCATAACCGCTCTCGCCGCCATAGCCGCTCTCACCGCCCGGACCGCCGTGACCGCTCTCGCCGCCATAACCGCTCTCGCCGCTGCTCGCCGGGCCGCCCTGAGGCCCGTCGCCGTTCCCGGCGAAGTACGGCAGCTCGTCCCGACGTGGTTCGCCGGGGTTCGTGCCGGGGCGGGAGCCGTTGCCCAGTGGGCCCGCGGCGAGGGCCTCGGTGACGTCGAAGGAGCCCGTGCCGCCGCCGTGCCCGGGGGCCACGGGGCCGCCCGTGGCACCGGAGAGGCCGGCGCCGTTCGTACCGCCGGGGCGGGAGCCGCCCGGCACGTTCATGGAACCGACCACACCGCCGGGGCGGGCACCACTGGGGGGCCGTGTGCCACCGGCACCCGCACCCGAACTACCGGGCAGACCTGCCCCGTTGGTGGAGCCGTTGCCCTGGCCGCCCTTGCTCGGGCCGGACTTGCGGGGCGCGAACCAGTCGCTCGCCTTCTCGCCCGTCCTGTCCCCGGCGGTCGGCGCGGGTTCGGCGGGAGGCTCCGCGGCGCCCGGGGACGCGACGGCACCCGGAGACGTGGCGGCACCACGCACCTGCGCCTCGGCGTCCGTACCTCTGTCGTCGGAGCCCTCGGCGTCGCCGACGGGCTGGCGCACGACGACCGGCGGAATGGGCCGCGATCCGGGGATGTTGATCCGGATCCGGGTCGTCAGCGTGGTCTCGGTCTTGCGTTCCTCCGGCTGCGCGGCCGAACGGCCCGCGTCCGGACCGCCGTCGGAAGCCGTGGGGGTGCCGTACGGCGGCGTGCCCGAGGGGTAGGCGGCTCCGCCGCGCCCGTTGGGCCCGGAGGACGGACTGTCAGTTTCACGACTCAAGGCAGGTTCTCCCGGTTGGCTCCGCCGCCCGCGTTACGACCTCTCTCGGGCGACTCGGCGGCGCGCACCACCATACTGGCCATGCCTGGCGCGTATCCCACGACCGCTGGGGAAACCCACACGGGACTCGCACGGACTCGGTAAGGACGCGGTACGGCGAAGTGGTACGTCACTTGCCAAGTCGGGCGCCGTCGCCACTTGGTTGCCGCCCTCGGCCAAGGGTGGCGCAGATCACAGCCACAGCCATACCGCCGAGCAGGAAGAGATAGGAGCCGCTTCCCGCGGCGAAGACGAAGTCGCCTTCCGGGCGGCTGGCGGTGAGCAGGATGACCGCCAGCATCCAGCCGCCGGCGGGCGCGACGGCCCCGCCCCGGCTGCCGACGGCCCGCCCGCCGCCCAGACACAGCCCGGCCTCGCCCGCCAGCGCGAGCAGCAGCCCGCCCGGGAACCAGCCGGACTGCACCAGCGCCCCGGCCACACCGACCACCGCGCCGAGGACGAAGAGGCCGAGGTAGGCGGCGGCCCGTCCGAGGGAGGGGCGTTGCATGGGCTGGGCCAGCGCGGACGTCGTCCGGTCGCTCATGACACGTCTCCGATCCCGGCGAATCCGATGCCGGCGAAGAGATCCGTCTCTCTCGCCCCGGCACGCTCGCCGCGCACCAACTCGTAGTACTCGGTCGTGAAGACGGGCTGCGCGAGCTCGTTGGAGAGCGCGAAGTAGGGCTCGGCCACGTCGATCTGGGTGGCGTGGGCGCGCATCGCGGCGGCTTTCGCGGCGGCGTACGCGGTGCCCTCGATCTCGGTGGTGACGTCCTCGTCGTCGACCACACCCGGTACGTCGTCGATGACGGCCGTCTTGCCGAAGCGGAGGCCGGACAGCTCCCGCTGAAGCCGCGCGAAGGCTTCCTCGGCGGCGGAGCGCGGCACGCGGTTCCAGTAGACCTTGGCGATCTCGCACCCTGCTTCGGCGGCCAGCTCGACGGCACGCATGGCCACGCGGTGGGCCTGGATGTGGTCGGGGTGGCCGTAGCCGCCGTCGGGGTCGTAGGTGACGAGGACCTGGGGCCGTACCTCGCGGATGACCTCGACGAGCAGCCGAGCCGCCTCATCGACGTCCGCCTGCCAGAAGCAGGCAGGCTCGTCGTTGTCGGGGAGGCCCATCATCCCGGAGTCCTGGAACCGGCCCGGGCCGCCGAGCAGCCGGAAGTCCTCGACGCCCAGCTCCCCCATCGCGGCCGTGAGCTCCCGCAGCCGGTACTCGCCGAGGGCGGCGCCGGTGAGCTGCCGCAAACCGGGCGGAATGACCTCACCCCGCTCACCGAGGGTGCAGGTGACCAGAGTCACCCGGGCACCCTCGGCCGCGTACTTGGCCATGGTCGCGCCGTTGTTGATCGACTCGTCGTCCGGGTGCGCGTGCACCAGGAGCAGACGCCGGTCGGGCAGTTCCGTCATGGGGTCACCCTACGAGGCGGCCGTGCTCCCCTGTGCGGGGCGTTCAGGACGTGGGCTCCTGGGTTCCCGCCAGGCCGTGGCCCCCTCAGACCCGGGACACCACGCCGCACTCCTCCTGGCCGTCCGCGTCGACGTCCTGGCTCCGGTCGTACGGGTCCGTCGTCGGGCCGGTCGCCGGGGCGCCCGTGGGCCCGGTGGTCGAGAAGTCGGGGTGGAGGTAGCCGTCGTAGACCTCGCAGGCCGAGTTGCCGATCTCCTGGTCGTAGCGCAGGACGGTGATCTTGCCCGGGGTGACCTGGTACTGGGCCGGGTCGGAGAGTTCGGCGTCGAGGACACGGCGCACGATCGTGCGGGTGACCTCGGTGGAACCGTCGGTCCGGACGAGCGGGTAGACGAAGGTGTAGTCCGCGTGGACGACCACGGAGGCGTGCTCACCGGCCTTGAACGTCATGCGGCCGCGCGTCTTGACCACGTCGCCGGTCAGTCGTGCCTCGGCGGGGTCGAAGCGGCTGAACATCGTCAGCGGATCGTGCCGCTCGTCCGGCGTGCGCAGCGCGGTGTTCAACTGGTCGAGGAGGTCGGTCTGCCGGGGCTCGATCACGCCGAGCGCCGTGTCGGGGCGTTCGCCGCGCAGTGTGTCGGGGGCGAGGTTCGCTTCGACCAGCAGCCGCTTGGTCTGCCGCAGGGCTTGTTCGACCTGTGCTTTGGAGAGCGTGCCGACCGGGGTCGCCTTCGGCAGGACGATGCCGGCCTCGCCGTCGGCCCACCGCAGGGCCGGGGAACCCGCGAACGGCCTGTCCAGGGTGGGGGTTTCGAGATCCCCCGCCGCGGGCGGGGCGGTCGGGGCGGCGGTCTCCGCGGGCAGCGGGGACGCGGCGGCCGGGTCCGGTCCGCCCGTGCCGAAGGGGTCGCCGGGCAGCAGCGACGGTTTCAGTGCGACGACGGCCACGGCGATCGCGACGGGCACGCCGAGGATCGCCCACCGTCGCCGACGGCGGGTCGCCCGCCTCTCCAGGTCCTGCCTGGTGGGCCCGGTACGCCATCCCTCGGGCGCCTCCCCCCGCGCCTCCTGCTGCCGCAGCCGCTCGGTGACCATGCGGGCCCGCGCGGACGGTTCCTTCGGCGCCGAGCCACGGATGTCGCGCTCGCTGTCCTGGACGAATCGCTCCCACACCTCGTCGGGCAATCTCGACTCTTCGGACGGACTGTCGGATCTGTCGGACACCCGCCTTGCCCCCTCTGTTCGTTCCGTGTGCCAGATATGGCGACAGCAGAGCGTATGGGACGGCAGCGCGTACGTCAGCCGAACAGCTCGGTCAGAGGCCGGACGCGGGTCAGAACTTGATACTGCTGATCATCCCCGCGATGTTCGTCGTCAACTCACTGATCGTCGGAGCGACCGTCGAGGACGCGAGGTAGAAGCCGAGCAGGACGCACACGACCGCGTGCCCGCCCTTCAGTCCTGATTTCTTGATCAACAGGAAGACGATGATCGCCAGCAGCACCACCGCCGAAATCGAGAGTGCCACGGCGGCTCACCTCCAAAGATCCACAGGAGCACGGGGGTTCGGACTAAGGGGGCAGATAAATCCATACAGCAGCAGCCAGCAGGTTCATACCCACTATGCGCTAGTGATCATAACTATCCGTCCGCGCGCATCGATCGGCGCACGGCCGCACAAGGGGGCGCATGGCCAATATGGTCGGGTCATGAAGACCGAGCCTGACTCTTTCCCCCGTCGGCACGCCCGCACCCAGCGGTTCACGCTCGGCGCGCCGCGCGCGTTCACCGTGGCGCCGGACGGTTCCCGTGTCCTGTTCCTGCGCTCCGACTCCGGTACGGACCGGGCCAATTCGCTCTGGGTGCTCGACATGACGGACGGCGGGGAGCGCGTCGCCGCCGACCCGCGCGCCCTCCTCGGCGGCGCCGCGGAGCACCTCTCGCCCGAGGAACGCGCGCGCCGGGAACGCAGCCGCGAGGGTGGTGCCGGCATCGTCGGCTACGCCACCGACACCGCCGTCGAGTTGGCTTCTTTCGCCTTGTCGGGGCGGCTTTTCGCGGCCGAACTGCGGGCGGGCACGGCACGCGAACTCCCCGTCCCCGGGCCGGTGATCGACCCCCGCCCCTCGCCCGACGGACGGCTCGTCGCGTACGTCGCCCAGGGCGCCCTGCGGGTCGTGGGCGCCGAGGGCGAGGGCGATCTGGCGCTGGCGGAGCCCGAGTCGGAGCAGGTCACCTACGGTCTGGCCGAGTTCATCGCGGCCGAGGAGATGGGCCGCTCACGCGGCTTCTGGTGGTCGCCGGAGTCGGACCGGCTGCTGGTGGCGCGCGTGGACGACACGCCGGTGCGGCGGTGGTGGATCTCCGACCCGGCCCAGCCCGAGCGTGATCCACAACACGTGCCGTATCCGGCGGCGGGCACCGACAACGCGGACGTACAGCTGTCCGTGATCGGCCTGGACGGGGTGCGCACGGAGGTCGTCTGGGACCGGGCGCGTTACCCCTACCTCGCGCATGTGCACTGGTCAGCGGCGGGTGCGCCGTTGCTGCTCGTACAGGCGCGCGACCAGCGCAGTCAGCTGTTCCTGGCCGTCGATCAGGAGACCGGCGCGACCCGGATGGTGCACGCGGACGAAGATCCAATTTGGCTTGATCTTTTCCCTGGGGTGCCGTGCTGGAGCCCCTCCGGACAGCTCGTGCGCATCGCCGACGAGGGCGGCGCGCGGGTCCTCGCGGTCGGCGAACGCCCGCTGACCGGACCCCAGTTGCACGTCCGTGCGGTGCTGGACGTCTCCGACGACGACGTGCTGGTCTCGGCGTCGGCCGGCGAGGAGGCCGAGACCCCGGAAACCGGCGAGGTGCACGTCTACCGGGTCAACGAGCTCGGCCTGGAGCGCCTCTCACAGGAGCCCGGCGTGCACTCGGCGGTCCGCGCCGGCGGCGTGACCGTGCTGGTGTCCTCCGCGCTCGACCGGCCCGGGGCCCAGGTGCGCGTGCTGCGCGAGGGAAAGCCGGCGGCGGCTGTCACGTCGTACGCCGAAGATCCCGGTTTGTCCCCGCGCGTGACGCTCACCGAGGGGGGCGCACGCCGAATCCCGTGCGCCCTGCTTATGCCTACGGACTACCACGGCGACACTCCCCTTCCGGTTCTCCTTGATCCGTACGGCGGTCCGCACGGCCCGCGCGTGATCGCCGCGCACAACGCGCACCTCACCTCGCAGTGGTTCGCCGACCAGGGTTTCGCGGTGCTCGTCGCCGACGGCCGCGGCACTCCCGGCCGCTCCCCCGCCTGGGAGAAGGCGGTCCACCACGACTTCACGGTGTCCCTGGAGGACCAGGTCGACGCACTCCACGACCTCGCCGAGCGGCACCCCCTCGACCTCTCCCGGGTGGCGATCCGCGGCTGGTCGTACGGCGGCTGGCTGGCCGGCCTCGCGGTGCTGCGCCGTCCGGACGTCTTCCACGCGGGCATCGCGGGCGCCCCGGTCACGGACTGGCGGCTGTACGACACCCACTACACGGAGCGCTACCTGGGCGACCCGGCCGCGGACCCGGCGTCGTACGCGAAGAGCTCGCTGGTCACGGATGACGGCCTGTCCGCACCCGCCGAACCGCACCGGCCGCTGATGGTCGTGCACGGCACGGCCGACGACAACGTCGTGTTCGCCCACGCCCTGCGTCTTTCCTCCGCGCTCCTGGCCGCGGGCCGCCCGCACGAGGTGCTGCCGCTGTCGGGGGTCACGCACATGACCCCGCAGGAACAGGTCGCGGAGAACCTGCTGTTGCTCCAAGTGGACTTTCTGAAGCGTTCATTGGGGCTCGCCTGACATGAACCCCGGGTGAATGGGCGGCGTACAACCTTTGTCACCCCGTGCGGGTCTTTTTGTCTGCCGAGCATGGCCGACATGTGAGAAGCGCGGCCAACCGCCTTCGATCCCAAGGGGTTCGCCTTGTCCTCCCGGAGATTCCAGCTGTCCGCCGCCTCTGTCGCCGCCGCCGTCATCGCCGTGACGGGGGCGGCCCCCGCCGTGTCCTACGCCGAGGAAGCCCCCGCGGGCACCCTCGCCACCGGCGCCACGACGTCCGCGCGGGCCGACTTCGACGGCGACGGATACCCCGACATGGCGATCGCCGCCCCGGGCGGCACGGTCAACGGCAAGAAGGGCGCCGGGTACTTCTCCGTCGTCTACGGCATGGCGGAGGGCCCCAACGGCGTCAAGCGCCAGGTGATCAGCCAGCACCGTTACGGGGTACCCGGCACGGCGGAGGCGGGTGACCGCTTCGGCGGCCAGCTCACGGCGGCCGACCTGGACGACGACGGTTTCACCGACCTGGTGGTCGGAGCCCCGGGCGAGGACATCGGCAGCACACGTGACGTCGGCCTGTACACCGTCCTGTGGGGAAGTGTGGGCGGGCTCATCACCGCCACCACCGTCGGCCAGGGCCGGACGGAGTCCCAGACCGGTGACTTCGACGGGGACGGGCACCTGGACCTGGCGACGGCGTATCAGATGCACTACGGGCCCATCAGCCGTACCGGCGGAGCGGCCCGCACCGGCCCCCTCGTCGACGCGGACGTCCGTATCTACGCGATGCGAGCGGGCGATGTGGACGGCGACGACACCACCGACCTGGTGATCAGCAGCGGTTCGTGGGACTCGGACAACGGAGGGACGATCGAGCCGCCCAAGCTGCAACTGCTGAAGGGCACCGAGAACGGCCTGGTGACAGGCCCGACCATCGCCTCCCCCGACACCGTGTCCGCGGACAGCATCGCCTTCGGCGACATCGACGGCGACGGCCGGCAGGACGTCGTGTTCGGCCGCAGCTCGGCGGCGGGCGGCGGTCTCGTGGGCGTGGTGCGCGGCACGGCGAACGGGCTCGCCCCCAGGGCCGCGCTGATCGGCCAGAACACCTCCGGCGTCCCCGGGACGGGGGAGAGCGGCGACCGCTTCGGCACCGATGTCTCCGTCGGCGACGTCACCGGCGACGGTTACGCCGACGTCGTCACCGGCATCCCCGGCGAGGACCACGCCGGCCGCACCGACGCGGGCACCTTCGCCGTCCTCAGGGGGAGTGCGGCGGGTCTCGTCGGCTCCAGGGTCCAGGTCCTCAGCCAGAACACGGCCGGAGTTCCCGGTGCGGCGGAGAACGGTGACCGGTTCGGCAGCCGCACCACGGTCGTCGGCGGCTACGTCGCCGTCTCGGCACCGGACGAGAACAGCGGCACCGGGGCGGTGTGGGTCTTCCCCGGCACGGCCTCCGGCATCACCGCGACGGGGTCACTGGTCTTCGGACCGGGCACACTCGCCGCACCTGTGCCGGGCGCCCGCTTCGGCTCGGCTTTCGATCGCTGACAGCCGGTGCGCTCTCGCATGGGGCTCGGCAGCGACATTCCACAGAGCACCGCAACCATTAATTGAGGAACCACGACGAAGCACCAGCCAGGTCCGCGAGAGCGGCGCCGGTTTAGGCGCAAAGAGGGGGCAACGGGCCGGAGCGACATGGCGCGCTCCGGCCCGTTTACGGCACCCGCACGGCCGTACGTTGTAGAGAGTGACGCGTCCGTATATCGAGATCGGGTCAGCTGAGTTGCCTGCTTGTTAACGCGGTTGATGCACATTTGTACGGCTATGCCGACGACTACGCCGACCGCTCGGCGAAGTGACAGGCCGAGTCGTGCGCCGCAGGCCCGGTGGCGAACCGGAACTCCGCCGGGACCGCCAACGCCGGTACCTCCAGCGCGCAGCGCTCCTCGGCCTTCCAGCAGCGGGTGCGGAAGCGGCAGCCGGACGGGATGTTCGTGGGGGACGGCACGTCACCCACGAGGATGATCCGCTCCCGGTGTTCGCGGGCCTGCGGGTCGGGCACGGGGACCGCGGAGAGCAGCGCCTGGGTATAGGGGTGGGTCGGATGGTCGTAGATCTCGGCGTCCTTGCCGATTTCGACGATCCGGCCCAGGTACATCACCCCGACCCGGTCCGAGATGTGCCGCACGATCGACAGGTCGTGCGCGATGAAGACGTAACTGAGGTCGAACTCGTCCTGGAGGCTCGCCATCAGGTTGATGACCTGGGCCTGGACCGAGACGTCGAGGGCCGAGACCGGTTCGTCGGCGACGATCACCTCCGGGCGCAGCGCCAACCCCCGGGCGATGCCGATGCGTTGGCGCTGGCCGCCGGAGAACTGGTGCGGATAGCGGTTGATGTACTCCGGGTTGAGGCCTACGACATCCAGGAGGTCCTGAACCCTCCTGCGCCGGTCGCCCTTCGGGGCCACCTCGGGGTGGATGTCGTACGGCTCCCCGATGATGTCGCCCACCGTCATCCGGGGGTTGAGCGAGGTGTACGGGTCCTGGAAGACCATCTGGATGTTGCGCCGTACGGCCTTCAGGGCGCGGCCGGACAGCCCGCCGATCTCCTCGCCCTTGTACTTGATGGAGCCGGCCGTCGGCTGCTCCAGGTTGACCAGCAGCTTGGCGACCGTCGACTTGCCGCAGCCGGACTCGCCGACGATGCCCAGGGTTTCGCCCCGGCCGAGGGTGAAGTCGACGCCGTCGACCGCCTTCACCGCGCCGACCTGCTTCTTGAAGAGGAGGCCCGTGGTGAGCGGGTAGTGCTTGACCAGCCCGCTGACCTCCAGAATCGGCTCAGCCATGAAGGCACTCCCGCCAGGAGTGGCAGGCGCTGCCCCGGTCCTGCGACACCTCGTAGAGGGGCGGTACGTCGGTGCGGCACACGTCCTGGGCCATCGGGCAGCGGGGGTTGAAGGGGCAGCCGGGCGGGATGTCCGTGAGGTTGGGCGGCAGGCCCTTGATGGCGTAGAGCTCCTGGCCCTTCTGGTCCAGGCGCGGGATGGAGTCCAGCAGACCGCGCGTGTACGGATGGGCCGGCGCCTTGTAGATGTCGTGCACCGGCGCCGACTCGACGATCCGGCCCGCGTACATGACGGCGATCCGGTCCGCCACGTCCGCGACCACGCCCAGGTCGTGGGTGATGAGGATCAGCCCCATGTGGTACTCCCGCTGCAACTCGGCCAGCAGGTCCATGACCTGGGCCTGGACTGTCACGTCCAGGGCTGTCGTCGGTTCGTCGGCGATGATCAGCGCCGGTTCGAGGGCCAGCGCCATCGCGATCATGATGCGCTGGCGCATCCCGCCGGAGAACTGGTGGGGGTAGTCGCGCACCCGCGCCCTGGCGCCGGGGATACGGACCCGGTCCATGAGCTCCACGGACTTCGCCCGCGCGTCCTTCTTCGACATGCCCCGGTGGACCACGAACATCTCGCCGAGCTGGTCGCCCACACAGAGCACGGGATTCAACGACGACAGCGCGTCCTGGAAGATCATCGCCATCTCGGCGCCCCGGACCTTCCGCCGTTCCTCCTCCTTCAGCTTCAGCAGGTCCTGGCCCTGGAAGAGGATCTCGCCGCCGGTGATCCGCCCCGGCGGCATGTCGAGGATCCCCATCACCGCCTGGGCAGTCACCGACTTGCCGGAGCCGGACTCGCCGAGCACGGCGAGGGTCTCGCCCGCGTCCACGCCGTAGTGCACGCCGTTGACGGCCTTGGCGACCCCGTCCCGGGTCCGGAACTCCACGTGCAGGTCACGCACTTCGAGCAGCATGGCGGCGGCTCACCTCAGCTTCGGGTCGAGGGCGTCGCGCACCGCGTCGCCGAGCATGATGAACGCGAGCACGGTGAGCGCGAGCGCCCCGGCCGGCCAGAGCAGCATGTGCGGGGCCTGCCGGACGTAGGCGGACGCCGAGGAGATGTCGATCCCCCAGCTGACCGTCGGCGGCTTCAGCCCGACGCCGAGGTACGACAAGGTCGCCTCCAGCGCGATGTACGTACCGAGCGCGATGGTCGCCACGACGATCACCGGCGCGATGGCGTTGGGCATGATGTGCCGGAGCAGGATCCGGGAGTTGGAGGCGCCCAGCGCCCGCGCGGCCTGCACGTAGTCGTTCTGCTTGGCGGTGATGACGGAGCCGCGGGCGATGCGGGAGATCTGCGGCCAGCCGAGCAGCACCATGAACCCGATGACCGGCCAGACGGTGTTGCTGGTGACGACGGACAGCAGGACCAGGCCGCCGAGCACGACCGGGATCGCGAAGAAGACGTCCGTGATCCGGGACAGGAACGAGTCCAAGAGCCCGCCGAAGAACCCGGCGAGCCCGCCGAGCACCGAGCCGAGGAGCGAGACCCCGAGCGTGGCGCAGACGCCGACCGTGACGGAGGTACGGGCGCCGTAGACGGTACGGGTGTAGACGTCGCAGCCCTGGCCGTCGTAGCCGAACGGCGCACCGGGCTGGGAGCCCTCCTGGGCCTTGGCGAGGTCGCACTTGAGCGGGCTGCCGGAGGCGATCAGCGGCGGCCAGATCGAGATGACGACCAGGAAGAGGATCACCAGGCCGGAGACGATGAAGACGGGGTTGCGGCGCAGGTCGAGCCAGGCGTCGGACCAGAGGGAGCGTGGCTTCTCCTTCGGTCCCGGGCCGCCGGGGCGCTTCCGCAGGGGCTCGCCCTCACTCGTGGCGAGGTCCATCGCGCCGCCGCCCATGCCGGTCACGGCGATCGCGCCCTCGGGTTCCTGGGGCTGCTCAGGCATAGCGGATCCTGGGGTCGAGTACGGCGTACAGGAGGTCGACGAGCAGGTTGGCGACCAGGAACACCAGGACCAGGACCGTCACGAAGCCGACGACGGTCTGGGTGTTCTGGCGCAGGATGCCCTGGTAAAGCTGGTAGCCGACGCCGTGGATGTTGAAGATGCGCTCGGTGACGATCGCACCGCCCATCAGGGCGCCGATGTCGGTGCCGATGAAGGTGACCACGGGGATGAGCGAGTTGCGCAGCAGGTGCCGGGTGATCACCCGGTGACGGGGCAGCCCCTTCGCCACCGCCGTACGGACGTAGTCGGACCGCCTGTTCTCCGCGATGGAGGTGCGGGTCAGGCGTGTGACATAGGCGAGCGAGACCGAGGCGAGGACGAGCCCGGGGAGGACGAGCTCGCCGAAGGTGGCTTCCGGGGAGACGGACGGTTTGATCCAGCCCCACTTCACGCCGAGCAGTAGCTGGAGCAGCAGGCCGGTGACGAAGGTGGGGACGGAGATCACGACGAGGGTGGTCATCAGGACTGAGGTGTCCACCGGCCGCCCGCGCCGCAGCCCCGTGACGACGCCCAGCGAGATGCCGATGACGATCTCGAAGAGGATGGCGACGATCGTCAGCCGGATGGTGACGGGGAACGCCGTCGACATCAGCTCGGTGACCTCCTGGCCGTTGAAGGCGGTGCCGAAGTCGCCGGTGAAGAGGTTGCCCATGTAGGTCAGGTATTGCTGCCACACGGGCTTGTCGAGGCCGAACTCCTTCCTGAGCTGGGCCGCGGTCGCCGGGTCGCACTGCCGGTCCCCGCACAGGCCCGCGACGGGGTCGCCCATCACGTTCACCATCAGGAAGATCAGCAGCGTGGAGCCGATGAACACCGGGATCATCTGGAGCAGACGCCGGGCGACGTACCGTCCCATGCCGGGCTCAGCCGACCTTGATCTCGTTGTAGACGGGGACGCTGAACGGGTTGAGCGCGACGTTCGAGAGGCGGTCCGACCAGCCGGCGCTGCCGTTCTGGTACCAGAGCGGGATGGCGGCCATGTTGTCCCGGACGACCTCCTCGGCCTGCTGGAAGAGGGCGATGGCCTTGGCGCTGTCGGTCTCGGCGTTCGCCTGGTCGACGAGCTTGTCGAACTCCTTGTCGGACCATTTGCCGTCGTTGGAGGAGGCGTTGGTGTAGTAGAGCGGCTGGAGGAAGTTCTGGATCAGCGGGTAGTCCATCTGCCAACCGGCCCGGAAGGGACCCGAGACCTTCTGCTTCGTGGTCTGGTTACGGAAGTCGGCGAAGGTGCCGAACGGGTTGCCGACGCAGGCGTTGTCCTTGTCCAGGGCGTTGTTGATGGAGTTGCAGACGGCGTCGACCCACAGCTTGTGGGAGCCGCTGTCCGCGTTGTACGTGATCTTGATCTGCCCGCCGGGCAGTCCGCCGCCCTGAGCGATCAGCTTCTTGGCCTCGGCCGGGTCGTACTCGCACCACTCACCGCACAGCCCCTCCTTGTAGCCGCCCTCCGCGCCGAGGACCGGGGAGGTCCAGTCGGTGGCGGGGGTGCGGGTCTTCCGGAAGATGGTCTCGGTGATCTGCTCGCGGTCGATCGCCCTGGACAGGCCCTTGCGGACCTTGTCCGAGCCGGGCTTGTTCCAGTTCTTGTCGTGGAACGGGAAGGCGAGCGTCTGGGTGATCCCGGCGGGGGTGTTGAGGTACCGGTCGCCGAGGTCGCTCCGGACGTTCCCCAGCTGCGCGGCCGGCACGTCGTCGGCCAGGTCGAGGTTGCCCGCCATCAGGTCGGTGTAGGCGGTGTTGTTGTCGGTGTAGACCTTGAGGGTGACTCCGTCGTTCTGGGCCTTGTCCGGGCCCGGGTAGCCGTCCCACTTCTTCAGGGCCATCTGGGAGCCCTTGGTGTACGACTCCACGGCGTAAGGGCCGTTGCCGACGGGCTTCTTCAGCCAGCCGGCGTGGTCGTCGTAGAACGCCTGGGGCAGCGGGACGAAGGCGTTGTAGCCGAGGGTGTCGGGGAAGGACGAGAACTTCTGGCTGAGCTTGACCGTGAAGGTCCTGTCGTCGATGACCTTCAGCCCCGTCATCGCGTTGGCGCTCTGTTTGCCGGACACCGGATGAACCTGGTCGTAGCCCTCGATGTACGCGAAGAAGTAGGCGTTCTTCTGATGGTGCTTCAGGCTCGCGCCGTAGTTCCAGGCGTCGACGAAGGACTTGGCGGTGACCTTCTCCCCGTTGCTGAAGGTCCAGCCGTCCTTGATGGTGATGGTGAAGTTCCGCGAGTCGGAGGTCTCGATCTTCTCGGCGAGCATGTCGCCGGCGGCGCCGGTCTTCGGGTCGTACCGCTTGAGACCGCGGAAGATCATGTCGAGCACCTTGCCGCCCTGCACCTCGTTGGTGTTGGACGGTTCGAGCGGGTTCTGCGGATCGGTCCACGAGGAGCTGAGCACCGCGCCCGTCTCGCTGCCGCCACTGTCGCTCCCGCCCCCGCAGGCCGTCGCCGCGAGGGCTGCCGCCGCCGCGCACGCGGCCCATCTGGCGTGCCTGGCTCCACGCATGGAGTGCCTCCTCTTGACTGCGCTGTGCCGCCGATCCGTTATCGGCAAATATCGGGGCAATCAGCGCATGCCGCACACGTACACGCCCGAACGCAGTAGATCTTCACCAGGGGGCACAATGGATCTTCGCCATCCGATACCGAAACGTTGGAATCGACCTCAGGGTGTACACATTCCGAGACGGAGGCATCCGCATAACGAACCCATTGACCGATTGGTCCCGTTGGTCGGATGTAAGACACGGGTCTATTACGGGGTGCTACACGCGTAGCTACGGACAGGTCATGCACAGGTAAAAAAGTTAAAGAGAGGACCAAGCCGCCTCAGATTTTATTGACCTTGAGTGAATTGCGTTGAAAAAGTCCGCCGTAGCCCGTAGGGAGCGCCCTGCGGAGCGATGACCCACAGGGCACGGAGCATCATGACCCCCCCAACCCCTTCCCCGGCCGCCCCGCTCGAGGTGATCGACGAGGACAGCGCGGTACCGGCGAAGTCCTCGGCCTTGAAAGGCAGCGACAGCCGGTCACCTGGACGGCTCGCCTGGACCCGTTTCAAGCGCGACCGGACGGGCGTCATATCCGCCTACGTGGTGATCTTCTTCTTCGTCATCGGCCTCGGCGCCCCGCTGATCGCCAAGCTGTACGGCAAGGATCCGTACACCCTGTACGGCATGAACACCCCGGGCCTGCTCAACGAGTTCAACTACCCGATCAAGCCCAACGGCGGCATCAGTTCCGAGTTCTGGTTCGGCATCGAGCCGCAGCTCGGGCGGGACGTCTTCACGTTCCTCCTGTACGGCATCCGCAACTCGCTGCTGATCGCGTCCGCGGCCGCCCTGCTGACGACTCTGCTCGGCGTGGTCGTCGGCATCACCGCCGGCTACCTCGGCGGCAAGACGGACTACCTTGTCGGCCGCGTGATCGACGTCCTGCTGGCCTTCCCGCAGACCCTGTTCTTCATCGCGTTCTGGCCGGTGGTCCTGGCGATCTTCGTGTCGCCGGAGGAGAACACCCCGGTCTGGCTCACCGTCACCAGCCTCATCCTCGTGATGACGGCCTTCGGGTGGGCCTCCATCGCCCGGCTGCTGCGCGGCGAGGTACTCGCCCTGCGCGAACGGGAGTTCGTGGAGGCGGCCAAGGTCACCGGCGCCTCACCGGCGCGGATCATCTTCAAAGAGCTGCTGCCCAACCTGTGGACGCCGATCCTCATCCAGTCGACGCTCCTGCTGCCGGCGTACGTCACGGCCGAGGCGGGGCTCGCCTTCCTCGGCGTAGGTCTCACGGATCCCACCCCGGACTGGGGTGTGATGATCCAGAACGGCGCCAAGGTCTACCAGGACGACATCACCTTCATGCTCTTCCCGGGCCTGTCGATGGTGCTCTTCGTCGTCGCCTTCAACCTTCTCGGTGACTCGGTCCGCGACGCACTGGACCCCAAGACCAAGCGCTGAAGTCCCCCAAAGTCCCCCACTCCGACCCGGGCGACGGGGCCCGGCCGGAGCGCACCACGTACCTTCCCCTCCCAGAGAAATCGGGTCAGCCATGTCTCTATCCCGGAGAAACTTCGTCATCGCAACGACGGTCGCGGCCGCGGGCTCGACGCTGCTGTCCGCGTGCAGCAGCGGCGACGCGGGCGGTGACAGCGGCACCCCGAGCGGCGGCGCCACGGAGTACACCGGTGCCAAGGTGACCGTCGGCACCGCGGCCGACTCCGCCGGCGCGGCGCCGGAGATCGCGGGCGCCAAGAAGGGCGGCACGATCTACGGCCTGGCCCCGGACGACTTCTCGCACCTCGACCCGCAGCGCATCTACTACTCGTACAACTCCACGGTCGCCCTGCTCCTGCACCGCTGCCTGACCAGCTACAAGATCGACTCGGCCGGCAAGCAGAAGCTCGTCGGCGACCTGGCCACCGACGCCGGCACCGCCTCCAACGGCAACAAGACCTGGACCTTCACCCTGAAGGACGGTCTGAAGTGGGAGGACGGCAGCGAGCTGACCGTCGAGGACGTCCGCCACGGCATCGAGCGCGCCTGGGCGCCGTTCATCACCGAGGGCGCCAACTACGTCCAGATGGCGCTGACCGGTGCGGGCGGCAAGTGGCGTGACGCGTACGAGGGTCCGTACGGCGGCAAGCACCTGGACTCGATCGTCACCGACAAGGCGAAGAAGACGATCACCTTCAACCTGAAGGAAGCCAAGCCGGACTTCAACTTCACGCTGGCGATGCACTCGTACGCCGCGGTGTCCCCGAAGCTGGACACCAAGGAGAAGTACGACAAGAAGCCGGCGGCCTGCGGCCCGTACAAGATCAAGGCGCACACGACCGACAAGTCGATGCTGCTGACCCGCAACAAGTACTGGGACCCGAAGACCGACTCGATCCGCAACGCCTACCCGGACGGCTTCGAGTTCGACTTCGGCATCGAGACCCTGGACTCCGTGGACCGTCTCATCGCCTCGCAGGGCAACGACGCGTACGCGGTCTCGATCTACAAGGGCGTGCCCGCCGAGCGCATCCAGAAGGTGCTCACCGACCCCGAGCTGAAGAAGCGCAGCTTCAACGGCCTGCTCACCGGCACCTACTACTACGCGATCAACACCACGCGCGTCACCGACCTGAGGGTCCGCCAGGCCCTCATCCACGCCTGGCCGCTCCAGCAGATCCGGCAGGTCTACGGGGGCCCGTCCGCCGGCGACTTCGCCACCTCGATCCTCAGCCCCGACATCATCGGCTACAAGAAGATCGACGTGTACGGCAAGCTGAAGACGCCGCAGGGCGACCCGGCCGCCGCGAAGAAGCTGCTGAAGGAGGCCGGCAAGGAGGGCGTGAAGATCGTCTACGCCTTCCCGCAGGACCCGACCTACAACAAGACCAAGGTCGTCATCGAGAACGCGCTGAAGGCGGCCGGCTTCACTCCGATCATCAAGCCGATCGACTCCACGTCGTACTACGACCAGATCCAGCAGATCGACAACAGCTTCGACGTGATGTGGTTCGGCTGGTCCCCGGACTGGCCGACCGCCTACACGGTGATGCAGCCGCTGTTCGACGGCGGGGCCATCGGCAACGGCATGAACAACGTGTCGCAGACCAACGTCAGCTGGATCAACGAGAGCATCAAGAAGAACGCGGTCATCCCCGACCAGGAGAAGGCGGGCGCGGCCTGGGCCGCTCTGGACAAGCGGATCGTGGAGGAAGTGGCTCCGACCATCCCGGAGACACTCCAGCGTCGCTACTACGTCTACGGCACCAAGGTCGGCGGCGCCCAGTTCGACCCGAATTTCTCGGCGACGCTGCTGTACAAGACCTTCGTCAAGGCCTGACGTACGGCCCCAGGCGGGGCGGCCCTGGTGCCGCCCCGCCGTCTGACCCCCTACGGCATCCCGTCAGGAAAACCCAACTGCCATGTTCCGCTTCCTCGTCCGCCGGACCCTCGGCGCCGCGGTGATCCTGCTGATCATCAGCGCGCTGGTGTTCGTCCTGTTCTACGCCGCTCCGCGCGACCCCGCCCGTATCGCCTGCGGCAAGGTCTGCACCCCCGAGACCCTGGCACTGGTGCGGAAGAACCTGGGGATCGACCACCCGCTCCCCGTGCAGTACTGGGAGTGGCTCAAGGGCCTGTTCGTGGGGCGGGACTACACCTCGTTCGGGCGGTGCGACGCGCCGTGCCTCGGCTACTCGTTCCAGAGCCGCGAGCCGGTGCTGTCCACCATCCTGGACCGCTTCCCGACCACGATCTCGCTGGCCATCGGCAGCTCCGTGGTGTTCCTGGCCTTCGGCATCGGCACCGGCATGCTGGCCGCCGTCAAGCAGGGCAAGGCCGTGGACAAGATCGCCAGTTCGGCCTCGCTGATCGCGTCCTCGATGCAGATCTACGTCGTCGGTGTCCTCGCCACATACGTGCTGGTCGACCAGTGGCACGTGCTGGACCGCGCCAGCTACACGCCGTTCACGGACGACCCGGCCAAGTGGGCCCAGGGCCTCCTGGTGCCGTGGCTCGTGCTGTCGCTGATCTGGACCGCCAACTACACCCGTATGACGCGCTCCCAGATGGTGGAGGCGCTCAGCGAGGACTATGTGCGCACCGCGCGGGCCAAGGGCCTGTCCCGCCGGACGGTCTTCTTCCGGTTCGCCTGGCGCGGGGCCATGGGCCCGATCGTCACCATCTTCGGCCTCGACCTCGGCGTGCTGCTCGGCGGCGCGATCATCACCGAGTCGACCTTCAGCCTCCAGGGCCTCGGCATGCTCTCCGTGAAGGCCGTCAGCACCAACGACCTGCCGATGCTGCTCGGCGTCGTCCTGGTCGCCGCGGCCGCGATCGTCGTCTTCAACATCGTCGTCGACGCCCTGTACGCCCTCATCGACCCGCGCGTGCGCATCGCTTAAGGAGAGACCATGAGCACACCCTTCCTCTCCGTCCGCGACCTGAAGGTGCACTTCTCCACCGAGGACGGTGTCGTCAAAGCGGTCGACGGGCTCTCCTTCGACGTGGAGCAGGGCAAGACCCTCGGCATCGTGGGCGAGTCGGGCTCCGGCAAGTCCGTCACCAACATGGCGATCCTGGGCCTGCACGACCCGCGCAGCACCACCCTCGACGGCGAGGTCCTGCTCGACGGCAAGGAGCTGATCACCGCCACCGAGCGGGAGCTGGAGCGGCTGCGCGGCAACAAGATGTCCATGATCTTCCAGGACGCGCTGGCCTCGCTGTCGCCGTACCACACCATCGGCGCGCAGATCGCCGAGACGTACCGCAAGCACACCGGCGCCTCCAAGAAGGAGGCGAAGGCGCGAGCCGTCGAGATGCTGCGCCGGGTGGGCATCCCGCAGCCGGACATGCGGGTCGACGACTACCCGCACCAGTTCTCCGGCGGTATGCGCCAGCGCGCGATGATCGCGATGGCGCTGGTGTGCGACCCGGAGCTGCTGATCGCGGACGAGCCGACCACGGCTCTGGACGTCACCGTGCAGGCCCAGATCATGGACCTGCTCAAGGACCTCCAGCAGGAGTTCGGCACGGCGATCATCTTCATCACGCACGACCTCGGCGTGATCGCCGACATCGCCGACGACGTGCTGGTGATGTACGGCGGCCGGTGCGTGGAGCGGGGCACCAAGAAGGAGGTCCTGCGCACGCCGGACCACCCGTACACGCTCGGTCTGCTGGGTTCGATGCCGAACCTGGAGGGCCCGGTGGACGTGCCGCTGTCGCCGATCCCGGGCTCGCCGCCGTCGCTGCTGAATCCGCCGTCGGGCTGCCGCTTCCATCCCCGGTGCGCCTTCGCGGAGAAGGTCACGGACGGGCGCTGCTCGACCGAGCGGCCGGTGCTGGAGGTCACCGACGGGCGGGGCTCCGCGTGTCATCTGACCTCGGAGCAGAAGGGCGAGCTCTTCGCCGACTACGCCGCGGCGCGGACCCACTGACGGACACGAGACGGGACTTCACACCATGAGCAGCACCACCCCCCTCCTGGACGTCACCGGCCTGACCAAACACTTCCCGGTCAAGGGCGGCTTCCCGATCCGGCGCACGGTCGGCGCCGTCCAGGCGGTCGACGGCCTCGACTTCCAGGTCGCCGAGGGCGAGGCCCTGGGCCTGGTCGGCGAGTCGGGCTGCGGCAAGTCGACGACGGGCCGCCTGATCACCCGGCTCGTGGAACCGACGGCCGGCACGATCACGTATCGCGGCCAGGACATCAGCCACGCCTCACGCAAGCAGCTGGCGCCGGTCCGCTCGGAGATCCAGATGATCTTCCAGGACCCGTACGCGTCCCTGAATCCACGTCAGACGGTCGGCAAGATCATCTCTGGCCCGATGGAGATCAACGGCATCGAGCCGGCCGGTGGTTTCGAGAAGCGGGTCCGCGAACTGCTGGAGACCGTGGGCCTCAACCCGGAGCACTACAACCGCTTCCCGCACGAGTTCTCCGGCGGCCAGCGCCAGCGCATCGGTGTGGCCCGTGCGTTGGCCCTGGAACCGAAGCTGATCGTGGCGGACGAGCCGGTGTCGGCGCTGGACGTCTCGATCCAGGCGCAGGTGGTGAACCTGCTCCAGAAGGTGCAGCGGGAACTCGGCATCGCCTTCGTCTTCATCGCCCACGACCTGGCGGTGGTCCGCCACTTCTCGCAACGCGTGGCGGTGATGTACCTCGGCAAGATCGTCGAGATCGCCGACCGCGACGACCTGTACGGCAATCCGCGCCACCCCTACACACGGGCGCTGCTGTCCGCCGTACCCGAGGCGACGGCGGACGACACCCCGGCCCGCGAGCGCATCCGGCTCACCGGCGACGTGCCCTCCCCGCTGAACCCGCCGTCGGGCTGCCGCTTCCGCACCCGCTGCTGGAAGGCGACCGACAAGTGCGCGGCTGAGGCCCCGCCCCTGCTCCAGGTCGAGGGCAACAGGCCCGGCCATCTGACCGCATGCCATTATCCGGAGACGGCGGGCACCGTGCCCGCAACCCGTCTCTCCAAAGACCCCCGGGCGGCGGCCTGACAACACCCCTTTTCGTCAGCCGCCTCCTTCGGAACGGACATTCTCGGCCCATTGACCCGAGCTCATGAACGTCCGATCCAGGGGAACGAAGCCCGCACCCTCCCCGGGTGCGGGCTTCGTCTTTACTCCTACGTTTGTCCGCTTTACTCCTACGTTTGTCCGCGCGGATCGCGATACTCAGGGATTCAGGTCGAGGACGCGCACCGGCCGCCCCTTCCACCTCTCCGGAGCGACGGTGGCGACAACCGCCCCGTCCGGCCGCTCGGGCGTCGGCTGAGCCGCGTGCTCGACGTGTGCCGGAGCCCAACTGGTGTCACGCGCAACGCCGAGGGCAGCGGGCAGGTCCAGATCCAGGACGATGACACCGGGCAGGGCGACGATGTGCTCAGCCGTTCCGGGCCGGGCCCGGTCGGCCTCGACCAGCGCACACGTGGGTGCGTACAGGAGCCATCCCTGCGTGGCGTGCGCGCGGTGGACCAGGCGCGAAGCCAGGACATTGCCTGACCCGGCGGCGACCAGGGCCGTGTCGTCGCAGATGACGTGGACAGCGTCGGTCACCGGCCGGCCGCCTCAGCCAGCCGACGGTCGAGCTCCTCGTCCAACTCGGCCTGTTCGCTCTCACTGGGGTCATAGCCGTTCCACTCTCGCAACACCGCCCGAGCCTGCTCGGCGCGCTCGGCGCGCTCGGCGGGAGTCAGCAGCGAGTCCGCGAGCCGGGCCAGATAAGCACGCAGCGACAAGCCCTCACCAGCCGCTATTTCGGCAAGCCGATCGCGCGCCTCGGCAGGGATGCGGATGTTGGCGTCGGGCATGGTGGAGCTCCTTTCGATCACCCCAGAGTACGGGTACGCACCCGTACCCGTCCTGGGAATCGTGGCGCCGGAACAGGCCTCTCATTAGCCTCAAGCCATGGACTACGCGAAGATGCGGTCGATCGCCGAGGAGCTCACGGCGTATGCCGAGCATCTGGAAGGGGCCTGGACCGTCGAGATCGGTCCAGCCGGGCCGTTTCTCGCGATGATCAGCCCTTCGAAGCGCAGCCATGGCACCGTCCGCCGTATCCGCAACCAGCTGGACGAGCAGCTCCTCACCACGCATCCCGGCTACATCTGCGCGAACGGTCCCGAGATCGAGCATCCCGCGATCGGCCGGATGCGGCGTCCGGACGCCGTCGTGATTCCCGAGGACGTGCTCGATGAAGAGGGGCTCGCGGTCGACGCCACGCGGGTGCTCGCGGTCATCGAGATCGTCTCGCCGTCCAACCCCGACAACGACTACGGCGAGAAGCTCACCGAGTACCCCGCCATGGGCATCGCCCACTACCTGATCGTCGACCCTCGCACCGGAATCATCCAGGTGCACTCCGACCTCTGCAAGGACCGCTACCAGCACAAGGACCCGTACATCTTCGGGGACGACGTGCCGTTCGGGCCGTGGACGCTGGAGACCTCGTCCTTCCGGCGTTACGGGAAGGCAGGGAACGAGCCGCGCTGACGGGTCGGCGTCCCGCCCTATGGGACGGGCTGTCCGGGACATGGCACACCCCGGCGCGAGACGAACGCGCCGGGGTGTGCCGACCGGTCGTCTGGCTCAGTAGCGCGTGGGGAACAGCTGGAGGCTGGCCTTGCGACCGGAGACCGACTTCACCCAGACCTTCAGGTTGTTGAACTGGACGGTGCCGCCCGGGCTGGTGCTGCCGGTGAGGCTCCCGCCGGCGGCCGACATCTTCACGGACCGGGAGCTGATGCTCGTGATCTTCAGCGTCCCGAACCCGAACTTGCGGCTGTTGACCTTGATGGTCTTGGGCGCCGACACGGTGGTCTTGCACCGCCCGTCGTAGCAGGGCCCGTTGGCGGCAGACGCCGCCGGTGTCATGAGGCCGAAGCCCAGTGCGCCGGCCATGGTCAGCGTCGTGGCAGTGGTCGCGGCTCGTCGGCGCATACCCGTGTTCATCAGGTGGACCTCCTGTTTGGAGTTCGTGGGGGGATTCCCGCTCGGCATTTCTAAACCGCCGGTCCGGGGACCCCTCCCACGGAGGCGCTGGCGAGGTCGAGCGTGCGTCTGCCCATGTCGCGTTGCTAGCGTCTGAAGCGACCATGATGTGGACCTACTGCGAGCAGTGGAACAACCTGACCGAGACCCCCATGGACCCGCTGACGCCCGAACAGGCTCAGGCCCGGCATGCCTCCGGCCAGTTGTACACAGCTGTCGCCCACGCCGCGCAGAATTCCGCCCCAGCCCTACGAGTGGGAATCCGCCTGGAGACCGGCTACGCCTCAGTCATCTTCATGGACGAGTACGGCCGCGACACCCTCGACTACACGTTCACACTCATCAACGGATCGCTGTTTCTGGAAACAGCGGCGTCATATACCTACGGGGACTCCCAGGAACGAGGCGGATACGCGGACGCCGACCGCACGGAGACGTACGAATTCACCCCTGATGGTGTCATGCAGCGTACGGTCGAGGCCGACGACGAAGAATCCAAAGAGAGCCGCCACAGCGTCGATGTCTCCTCGAATTGGGAGCCGGTTCCGTCTTTCGGTGCGTACGATTCACTGATCCGACGCGAACGCTAGGGGCTGTTCGTTTCATTCCCGCAGTTCCGCACGGGCGCGCCCGGCCGACGCCCCGCCTTTGATCCCGTCGAACAGCGCCGCGAGGGCGGAGGGGGTGGAGGTGAGGGTGGTGCCGGGGGTGTCGCTTTCGCGGAGGTGGGCGGTGCGGGTGTCGTCTAGGGCGACTTCAACGCAGGTGTCGGAGCCTGGTTCACTGAACGTCGACTTCTGCCATGCGAGTTGCGACATGCTCGCCTTCTCTAGAGCAAGGGGTACAGAAGGCGCTGTATGAGCCCGCGTGAGTCTTTGATCGTGTGCGAGCTGTGCCGACTGTCCCCGCTCACCGGCGGCAGCGCCACTTCGCACAGCCTAGCGAACCAGTCGTCGTACCTGGCGAGCGAGTCGGCGTCCCCCAGGTACAGAGAACGTTCGATGTGCGCGACGATCACCGTGCTCAACTTCCTTACAGGTGGCCGCAGCACCGTGAAGGACGTACCGAACGCGACAGCTCCGTCGAAGGGGAGGATCTGGAGGGTGACGTTGGGCAGTTCCGCAACCTCCAGTAGCCGTACGAGTTGGCCGCGCCTGATGGCCGGATCCCCGAACGACATGTGCAGGGCAGCCTCATGGATCACGGCGTGCAGACGGGGTGCGTTCTCGCCGGACAGTACGGTCTGACGCCGCATCCGGAACTCCACCTCCAGGTCCTGTTCCGGGTGGGACGCCCCGGTGTAGCCGCCGCGATAGCCCGCGGTCGCGTACTCCTCGCTCTGCAACAGCCCCGGAATGAACATCGGCTCGTAGCAGACGATGTCGCGCGCGCCGTCCTCCAGCTCCGCCAGGTCCAGCAAGGAAGGGCGCAGGCGGTCCCGGTACTCGCTCCACCATCCCTTGCCTGACGCATGCCCCAGGTCCACCAGCCCGTCAACGTAGGTTGTGTCTTTACATGCCGACGCTTCGGCCAGTAAGCGCAACCGCTCCGGCGACAACGACGTACGGCCCGTCTCCACGTTGCTGATGTGCGATGCCTGCATCCTCATCACCGCAGCCGCTTCACCAGCGGTCAATCCGGCGCGCTCACGAATGGTCCGCACCTCGGCGCCGAACCGTCGCTGCCGGTACGTCGGGTTCACCCTCAGCCCCACGCGCCCCTCCTCACTCTCCGACTCAGCAGTATCCCCCAACCTCCCACTTCAACAAGAGGGTTGTAAATACACAACATCACTCGCTACCTTACGTATGGCACCAGTCACAGCACGCACACAACTGGAGGCTGCCACATGCGCACGCCCGAACTCCCCACCCCCCTCTGGACCTACGGCCTGACCATCCCCCACGACCCCCGAGCCGTCCGCGTAGTCCGAGCCACCATCCGCAGCATCCTCGCCGCCGCGAAGCTCAACTGCATCGTCGACACAGTCGAGTTGCTGGTCTCCGAAGTCGTCACCAACGCCTACCGCCACTCCGCCATGGAGACCTACGTCAGCATGGAGCGCACCCCGGACGACTTCCGGGTCACCGTCTGGGACCACGCCCCCGGCACACCAACACCCCGCACCCCCGCCACCGACGACGAACGCGGACGTGGGCTCGGCATCGTCGAAGCGTGCGCCGACGGGTGGGGCGTACGGGATTACCCGTACGGCAAAGCGGTGTGGTTCTGCGTCGCGCCGAAAGCGAACGGGGACGAAGCGTGAGCCGTCCACAGGTCCAGCCCGCACCAGACCCTCGCATGTACGCTGGCGAGCAGTGCGCAGATCGCCGTACCGCCCCGAGGAGACCTGGCATGAGCATCGCTGCACAGTCCGGCTCCGGCGACTCCGTCGTCCCTCAGCCGGCCAGCACCCCAGAAGACCTGCGGTCCGCCCTCGCGCAGCTGGCGCCCGAGGCCCTGCCCACGTTCGACGTCGAACGGGCCACAGCACTCCAGCAGGCACGCGAGCAGGTCAGCGCCGCGCCGATGCGCCGCTTCGTGGGGCAATGGGCGGTGTACGTGGCACTGGAGCGGCATCCCGACCTGGCGGCCAGACTGCGCTCCCTGGAGGCACGCGCCGCCACCACCGAGAGCCTTGAGGAAGCCCGGACCATCGCGGCCGAGATCGGCCGCATACTCGACACGGCGTGCGAGGAGGCCGGGGTCCAGCGGGCCCAGGGCGTGTGAGGGCGTGGGAGACGAAGAGGCCTGGCGCTGGGAATACGACCCGGACGCCGAACACGTCGCGGCCGGGTTCCCACAGCACATCGTCGACGAGGTCGAGCGCCTGGCGGCAGAACTGGTCGCCCTCGCCGAGGTCGGCGTCGAAGTGACGGACATCGGCGAGGGACCCCGGCACGGCGTGCCCGGGGGCGTGCGCCGCATCCCGCTCCTGTCGGACGGCTGGTTCTACGCGCTGCCCGTGCCCCGGCTGCGCCTCATCGCGATCACTCGGATCATTCCGCCGTTCGACTGCCTCTGAGAAGCACTTCAGCCGTGCGTCGACCTGACCCGCTGAGCCTTCGTCACACGCCGGTCCTGCCGTCGACCAGTTCGCGTACGACGTCCAGGTGGCCGTTGTGGCGCGAGGTCTCCTCGATCAGGTGGAGGAGGATCCGGCGGAGGTCGACGTGGCGGCCGTCACGGATCGGGCGCTTCGCGGTGGCGTCCAGGTCATGCGCGGCGACCAACTCGCGGTATCGGTCCGCCTGTTCGGCGTACTCGCGGAGCAGGTCCGGGAGCGGGGAGTCCACCGCGATGCGCATCTCCCAGTCCGGATCCTCCTGGTTTCAGCGTCATACCGAAAGCGAACGGGGACGAGGCATGAGCTGTCCACAGACCCAGCCCGCACCGCAGCCTCGCAGGTACGCTGACGGGGAGCGGCCAGCAGGCAGACCGCCGTACCGCCCCGAGGAGAGCACACATGGGCGCCGCCGCACACCCGGCTCCGGAGCTCCGGCGACTCTGTCAGACCCAGCAGCACCCCGGAAGACGGACGGGCTGTTTCCGCAGCGGGACTCGTACCGCTGTAGGACACTCCTCGTAGGACGAGCGGACACCAAGGAGCAGAGGATCGTGAGCGCACAGCACGCGGAGACGCCGGGACCTGGGGCGCTTCCGTTGAGAAACATCGGGGACATTCGAGCCGCCCTTCGGTCCGGACATGGTTTTCCCGGCGACCGGGAGTCGTTCGAAGCAGATCTTCAGCGTGCGCTGGAGACATCGTCGGAGACTGATCTCAATGCTGTCGCCGCGGTGATCGTCGACTACCGGGGCAGGATCCGGCTCTACCAGGATCCCGACTTCGACGTCGCCATACAGGAGGGCACCGACCTCACGGCCCTTTTGAAGCGGGAGGCTCCGGGCCGATGAGTGGCGTGATCGCCGCCATGACGGTGCGGGCGGCCGAGCGGGCGAAAACCCTCGGCGCCGAGCAGGCGCTGGAGACGCTGCGGCAGGATCTGGAGCAGGTACCCAGGCTTGGAGTCCTGCTCGGGCCGCCCCGTCAGGACGGCACCGAGATCCGCAAGACGAGGATCGAGCCTCGGGCCAGTGTGCCGGGGCTGGCAGTGGCGTACGTGTACACGCCTGCACCGCCGCCTCCCACAGTCGCCATCGTCGCAGTGACCCCGGACGATGGCGTTTCCGCCGAGTAATTCCGCGCTGCAAACGGAGCGCTCCGACCCAGTTGATTCCGAGCGCCCCGGCGGTTAAGGCACTCCGGAAGAATCAGGACGGCAAGGCGATGTGGTTCAGCGTCGTTCCGAAGGCGAACGGGGACGAGGCATGAGCTGCCCTCGGCTGCGTGGCGATCGCCCGCTGCCCGGCCTGCTCGGAGGCCGGGATCGGGCCGTGTGCTTCCCGCACCACGAACCTGACCGGGCTGCGGTAGGAATGGCGTGAGACGGACCGCGTGGGTGGGTGAGGCGCCCCGAAGCGGCAACCCGAGAAAGATGCTGAGCCGACCAGCGCGATTCCCATGACGTGACGTTTACACCGTCGCCGATGGTATTCCCCTCGGTATACTCCCCGAATGGACACCACGATCAAGGTCGATTCCAAGACCCGCGACCGCCTCGCCGTCCTCGCGGAGGCCCGCGGAACGACCATGCGCCGCCTGATCGAGGAGTTCGCCGAGAGCACGCTGACTCCCGCCGAGTTGCAGGAGCGCGCCGCCCACACCGCCGCCTATCTGGCCGAACACCTCGGTGTCACCGTCACGGACGAGTCCAGCATCGAGGCGCTGCGCAATGTGCGCGGCCAGGTCGTGGCGCACTACGCGTCCGAGCACGCCGAGCACGAGCAGGGCGCTGCGTGACCCGAGAGCACTACATCCTCGACGACGTGACCTTGCTGGCACTCGGCGGGAACCGCCAGGTCTCCGGTCTCGTGCACGCGGCCAGGCTGGAGCCGTTCGTGTTCCTGCACACGCCGGCCCTGTGCGTCATCGAGGCCGAGCGCGAGCGGGCGGGCATCGCCGTCCATGTCCGGCAACTCGGCATCGCGACGGCCGACCTCGACTACTCCGCCGTACTGACGTGCTGTCAACTCCACGAGGAGGGGCTGCCGTTCGGTGCCGCCGCAGCGGTGGAGGCGGCTCGGCGCGTGGGCGAGGAGTACGAGGACCCGTTCATCGCGACAGTCCGCCCCGACCTGTACGAGAAGCACTTCGCCCGGGTCGTCGACCTGACCCGCTGAGCTTCACCACACGTCGACCCTGCCATCGATGCCCGGCGCCCCCGGACGGCAGCCGATCTGTCCGTCGCAGGCCCCGTCTGGGATGCTGAAGGCCAGGCTCGACAGGGGGGCAGACGGTGTATACGGAACCTATGGCGCGAGCCGTTGTGGAACCAGCAGTACTCGAGCTGTTACGGCAATACCCTCGTGGCAGGCCGTTCTCCACGACGGTCACATTCGGCGGGGACGACTTCAGCATGTGCGCCCACGTACGGGCGCAGTGGGCGGCACCCGGGCAGGTGAAGATCGCACTGGCCTGTTGGGTCGTCAACATGGACACCGCGCGCTATCTCGGTGACAACCCACCTGCCGAAGGGGAGATGCTCCTGCCACCGGAAGGCACAGCGGTGTGGGACGAGGAACTGACCAGCCGGGTGATCGGCCACCCCGCAGCTCGTATGAGCGCTCTTGCCCCCGCCCTGCCGACCACCGACGAACACCTCACTATCACTGTGCCTCTCGTCCTGACGTAGTCCCGCCAAGTCCCGCCAAGTCCCGCCAAAATTGTGCGACGTACTGTTCTACGCCGCGCACAACACCGTGCTGGGCTTGCCTGAATGCCTCCGTCCGCCCGGTGCACACCACTCGTACCATCCAGGCGCCCGGCCTGTCGGACAACTCGATCGCATAGGGCATCGGTCCTCCTGCCACCCCCGTGACGCGCAGCTTGCCCGATGAGCAGGCGACGCTGGCAGTGGCTGTCTCGTCCCAATCTCCGGCTGGCATCTCCGGTTCCCCGTCCCAGACTTCAACCGCCAGGGAGGCAGTGTGGGTGTGTCCGGCGCTGAGAAAGTCCAGGCGCCCTGGGTGAGCGGCGAGGAATGTGTCGCCCTCGAAGCCCTCCGGGAACAGCACGGGAACCTGCGTATCGTCGAAATCCTGCAAGGCCCACCCGTTGTAGTCCACGTGCACGGGATACTCCTGGCGCCTGATCAGGACGGCCACATCCCCTCCTCTTGACGCGTGATTTTTGTGCGGTTGCTATCCAGCATCGTCGATCTTCGTCACTAGAGGGCGTCATCACCTCAGCCATCTGCAAGATCGCGCGCTGCCCCGCACGATGGCTCGGTCCGGAAGGCCGCCGAAACTACCGCAGGACAGCCGGCGACAGGGGCTCTCGAAAGGTGTGGCACTCCTGAACAGCCGTCAGGATGCGCCCCCGAAATCGACATCCTTGGTCTCGACGGTCCCCGCCGTCCGCCCCGGCGCCGTCTGATAGGTCCAGTACAGGTTCGTGTGCGCGATGACCTGGTCCGGTGGCGGCGCTCCCCATGCCGTCTTGTCCCCCGTCGTGTGAGCGTCGCCGACAAGGGTGGCGTCGTATCCCCTGACGAGAGCGCCGTGGAGCGTCGAGCGGATGCACGCGTCACTCTCGGCGCCGACGATGACGAGTCGCCCGGCTCCAAGGCCCGACAGCACGGACTCAAGGATGGTGTCCTCGAAGGAGTCGCCGTAGTTCTTCTCGACGAGCGGCTCAGCGGCGCCCGGAGTCAGTTCGGGGACGATCTGCCAGCCGTCGCTCCCCTTCACAAGCCCCTCGTCCGCGTGCTGGACCCAGACAACGGGGACCCGCTCCCGCCGCGCCTTTTCGACAAGGCCGCCGACGTTCGCGACGACCGCGTCGCGCCCGTGAGCCCCCGCGACGACGCCTTTCTGCACATCGACAACGAGAAGTGCGGTATGCGGTCGGTCTTCGAGTGTGGTCATGTCTCCCCCTACGCGCGCTGGGCTCCTTTTTCCACGCACGGTAGACCCAACCACTGACAATGGGCCGTCCGCTCGCTAGTTCTCCCCCTCCAACGCCACCAACCCCGGATCCAGCACAATGTCCTCCCCCCGCCCCTCGATCGTCGGCTCCTCCGGGAAGTGGCAGGCCGTCAGGTGGCCCTCCCGGTTGCCGGAGATCTGGATCAGCGGGGGCACCTCCGCCGCGCACTTGTCCTGCGCCTTCCAGCAGCGGGTGCGGAAGCGGCAGCCGGAGGGTGGGGCGATCGGGGACGGTACGTCGCCGGCCAGGCGGATGCGTTCGCGGCCGGCCGTCTCCCCGTCGGTGAGGTTCACTTCGGGTACGGCGGACAGCAGGGCGTGGGTGTACGGGTGGCGGGGCCGGGTGTAGATGGAGTCGCGGTCGCCGACCTCGATGATCTTGCCGAGGTACATCACCGCCACGCGCTGCGAGAAGTGGCGGACCACCGCCAGGTCGTGGGCGATGAAGAGGAAGGCGATGCCCAGGTCCTTCTGGACCTTCTGGAGCAGGTTCACCACCTGGGCCTGGATCGAGACGTCCAGGGCGGAGACCGGCTCGTCCGCCACGATCAGCTTCGGTTCCAGGGCCAACGCGCGGGCCACGCCGATGCGTTGGCGCTGGCCGCCGGAGAACTCGTGCGGGAAGCGGTTGTAGTGCTCGGGGTTGAGGCCGACGATCTCCAGCAGTTCGCGGACGCGCTTCTCCCTGCCCCCTTCCGGCTCGATCCCGTTGATCTCCATCGGGCCCGAGATGATCTTGCCGACCGTCTGTCGCGGGTTCAGCGAGGAGTACGGGTCCTGGAAGATCATCTGGATCTCCGAGCGAACCGGCGCCAGTTGCTTGCGCGTGGCGTGGCTGATGTCCTGGCCGCGGTACGAGATCCTCCCGGACGTCGGCTCCAGCAGGCGCGTGATCAGGCGGCCCGTCGTCGACTTGCCGCAGCCCGACTCCCCCACCAGGCCGAAGCTCTCGCCGACGTTCACGGTCAGGTCGATGCCGTCGACGGCCTGCACCTGACCGATGGTGCGCCGGATCGGGAAGCCGCCCTTGACCGGGAAGTGCTTGACGAGCCCCTCCACCACCAGCAGCGGATCGCCCGCGGTGCCGGCGGCGGCCTCGCGGGGAGCGGGGAGGACGAGGTCCTCTTTCATGACAGTTGTCCTCCTCATAGGGGCACCAGCCCCAGCGTGCTCATACGGCCACTGGCTTCATACGGCCACTACCCCAGTCGGGGCTTGATCTCTTCCACGAAGATGGTCCGCTTCTGCTCCGCCGTGAGGTGGCACGCGGAGGCGCGGTCCGGGCCCAGCAGGGGGCGCTCGGTGACACAGCGGTCGCCGCCGACCCGGTCCTGGAAGGTGCAGCGGGGGTGGAAACGGCAGCCGGACGGCGGGGTGAGCAGGGACGGCGGGGTGCCGGGGATCGGCGCGAGCGGGGCGGCGAGGTCCGAGTCGAGGCGCGGCATGGAGTTCAACAGGCCCCAGGTGTACGGGTGTTGCGGCGAGCGCAGCACCTCGTTCATCGTGCCGCGCTCGACCGCTCCGCCCGCGTACATCACCATGATGTCGTCGGCCATGTCGGCGATGACACCGAGGTCGTGGGTGATGAAGATGATCGCCGTGCCGAACTCCCGCTGGAGTTCCTTGAGCAGGTCGAGGATCTGCGCTTGGACGGTCACGTCGAGGGCCGTGGTGGGCTCGTCGGCGATCAGCAGGTCGGGGTCGCAGACCAGCGCCATCGCGATCATCGCGCGCTGGCGCATACCGCCGGAGAACTGGTGCGGGTAGTCCTTGGCCCGTTGCCCGGGGTTGGGGATGCCGACCTTGCCGAGCATGTCCACGGCCCGCTCCCAGGCCACCTTCTTCGAGACGCCCATGTGCTTCATGTACGGCTCGGCGATCTGCCGGCCCACCGTGTAGTACGGCGACAGCGCGGTGAGCGGGTCCTGGAAGATCATGGCGGCCTTGTTGCCGCGCACCTTCTCCAGCTCGGACTCCCGGGCGGTGGTGAGCTCCTGGCCGTCCAGGAGGATCTCGCCCTCGACGGTGGTGAACTTCGGGTTGTGCAGCCCGAGGATGGTCAGGTTGGTGACGGACTTGCCGGAGCCCGACTCGCCCACGATGCCGAGGGTCTTGCCCTTGCGCAGGTCGAAGGAGAGTCCGTCGACGGCCCGGATGACCCCGTCCTCGGTGCGGAAACTGACGTGCAGGTCCCGCACCGAGAGAAAGGCGCCCGCGTCGGCCGGTACGGGAGCCCCGGATTCCTTGGTCACAGTGGTCACGGCAGACAGTGCTCCTAGGCCAGCCGCACGCGCGGGTCGATGAAGGCGTACGCGGCGTCGACGACGATGTTGCACAGCAGGATCATGGTGGCCGAGAACAGCATCACGCCCAGCAGCAGCGGCAGATCGCTGAAGGACACCGCCTCCACCGCGAGCCGGCCCAGGCCCGGCAGGCCGAAGGTGTACTCGGTGATGATGGCGCCGCCCAGCAGCGAGCCGAGGTCGATGCCGAAGATGGTGACGATGGGGATCAGCGAGCCGCGCCAGGCGTAGCGGAAGAAGACGTAGCGACGGGACATGCCCTTCGCGCGGGCGGTGCGGACGTGTTCCTCCTGGAGCTGCTCGATCATCGACGACCGGGCCATACGCGTGTACTGCGAGGCGAAGATCGTGGACAGCACCACCCACGGGAGGATCAGGCCGGCGAACCAGGCGGCCGGGTCTTCGGTGAGCTCGTTGTAGGCGGGCTTGTCGAACAGGTGGGTCTGGTAGACGAGGATCGCCAGCGCCAGGGGGCCCAGGAAGTAGATCTGCATCGAGCTGATCACCATCGCCCCGGCGGTGAAGGTCTTGTCGATCAGCGTGCCGCGTTTCCAGGCGGCCATCAGACCGGTGCCGAGACCGATGATCAGGAAGCAGACCGCCCCGCCCAGGGTGAGCGAGAGGGTGGTGGGCAGCCGGTCCACCAGGGTGCCCCAGACCTGCTCGTTGGTGTGGTACGAGTACCCGAAGCACGGTGCGGGGCAGGGCCCTTGGGCGAAGTCGTTGCTGCCCAGGACCAGGTTGTGCAGGAAGATCCCGTACTGCTCGGGGATCGACTTGTCGAGGCCGAGGACGTGGTGGAGGTTCTCGAGGTTGGCCGGAGTGCACGTCTTGCCGCACATCAGGAGCGCCGGGTCACGCGGCATTCCGAAGAACAGCAGGAACGTGACGATACTCAGCAGGAAGAGGATGACGAGGGCGCCGAGCGACCGGCGTACGAGGAAGCGCAGCATGGCAGGGGCAGCTCTCAGGCGTCAGCGGGGCCGGGTCGGCACCCGGTGCGCCGCGAGGAGAGCGGGCGCACCGGGCACCGGGGCGGGCGGGGGTTACTTGACGTACAGGCGACGCGGGTCGACGCTCGCGATGACGTCGTCGTAGACGAGGCCGCCGATCTTGGATCCGGCGATCTGGGTCTGCTTGAAGTAACCGGTCGGGACGACGTTGACGACGTCCTTCACGATGTACTTGTCGAGCTTCTCCCACTCGGCCGCGGCCTTGGCGGGGTCGCTGATCTTGTTGATCCGGTCGATCTCGCTGTTGATCTTCGGATCGTTGACCTGCGAGTAGTTCTGCGCGCCCTCGGCGATCACGCGCCCGTCGTACAGCGGCGGGATCACGGTCGAGGCGGACGGCCAGTCGGCACCCCAGTTGGTGTTGAAGATGTCGTAGTTGTTGTCCAGCTTGCTGACCTGGTCGTAGTACGTCTCGGCCGGGATCTCCTGGCGCTGGACGTCGAAGCCGGCCTTCTTCAGGCCCGCCGCCATGGCGGTGGAGTACGCCTGGCCCTCGGCCGAGTTGATGTAGCCGAAGGTCAGCTTCATGCCGACTTTGCCGGCCTCCTCCAGGAGCTTCTTGGCCTTGGCCGGGTCACCGGCGGGGTTCTTCTTCTTGCCCCACGGGTCGAAGGCGGGGTCGTAGCCGGTGACGGTCGGGCTGATGATGCCGCCGGCGACCTCCATCGCGGCGCTGCCGCCGTAGGCCCGCACGAACGGCGAGACGGGCAGGGCGTACGCGATGGCCTCGCGGACCTTCTTGTCCTTCATCGGCGCGTGGCTCAGGTTGATGTTCATCTGGCCGACGTACGGCTGGTAGCCGATGACCGTACGGGACTTCATCTGCGGGTCGCTGAGGACCTTCGACAGGTTGCCCGCGTCGACCGAGTTCTGGAAGCTGACGCCGGCCTGGTCGGCGCCGGTGTCCGCGAGGAGCGCCTTGGTGGAGTCCTCGTACTCCTGGTTGAACGTGATGTTGAACCGGTCCACGTACTGGTGGCGCAGCGGGTCCGTCTTCGGGTCCCAGTTGGTGTTCTTGACGAGCACCATGGACTTGCCGGACTTGAAGGACTGGATCTTGTACGGGCCCGTCACCAGCGGGTCCCTGTCGTACTTCTCCTTCGTGTCGCCCTTCTCGGACACGACGGCGTAGCCCGCCATGGCCAGGGCGTACGGCAGGTCGGGGTGGGCGGTCTTGAAGTGGAAGACGATCGTCTTGTCGTCCGGCGTCTGAAGGATGCTGTCCGGCAGGTGCTTGCCCTTGAACGGGCCGTCGGGCAGCAGCTTGCGGTAGTCGGCGCCCGGAGTGTCGGCCAGCCACTGCTGGATGTACGGCGGGCCCTGGTTGATGAAGGCCGCGAACTGCCGCTCGAAGGTGTGCCGGACGTCGGCGGAGGTGATCGCCGATCCGTCCTCGAACTTGATGCCGTCCTTGAGCTCGAACTTCCAGGTCTTGCCGCCGTCCGTGGTCGTACCGGAGTCGGTGGCGAGGTCGCCGACGAGCTCGTGCTTCTTGCCGTCGTTGCTGGTCGCCTTGTAGCCGGTGAGCCCTCTGTGCAGCAGCTGGGCGACCGCCATCTCGTTCTGGACGTAGATCTGGCCCGGGTCGAGATGGGCGTAGCTGTCGCGGGCCGGCACCTGGATGGTGCCGCCGCTCTTGGCTCCTGGCACTTCGGGCGCCGGGCCCTGAGAGGCGGCGGCGTCCCCGAACTTGATCGTCGCCTGCTGCCGCTGGGCGTTCTCCTGGTCCTGCTTGCTGTTGTCGCCCGTGTCACTGCCGCCCTCGCTGCAACCGGTGAGCACGAGTGCTCCGGCCGCGAGCACCGAGATTGCGGCGTATACGTGGCGTCCGCCCCTACTCATCACTCAGTTTCCACCCATCTGTGTGTCACCAGTGCGAAAGTGCGAAGGAAGTGCCATCAGCGCGCCGACTTGGGGTCGAAGGCGTCCCTGACCGAGTCCCCGAGCAGGTTGAACGCCACGACGAAGATGATCATCGAGATGCCCGGGAAGAACATGTAGGTGATGTCGTTCTGCATCACGAGTTCGGTCGAGGCCTTGGAGAACATCTGCCCCCAGTCCGGCGTCGGTTCGACGATGCCGACGCCCAGGAAGGACAGACCGGCCTCGGCGGTCACGAAGTTGGGGAGCAGGTAGGTGCCCTGCACGAGGAGCGGCGTGACCACGTTCGGCAGGATCTCCCGGCGGATGATCCGCCAGGGCGGGGCCCCGCTGACCTTGGCCGCCTCGATGAACTCCCGCTCCCGCAGGGCGAGTGTGGTGCCTCGGAGGATGCGCCCGAGGCTCATCCAGCCCAGGAACCACTGCACGGCGATGAGGGCGACCACCCGGACGTAGACCGGGGTCTCGTCGGTGGGGCTGACGAAGAGTGAGATCACGACCGGCATGCTGGCGATGAAGAACAGCTGGGCCGGGAAGGCGAGGAGGAAGTCGATGACCCGGCTGATGAAGTAGTCGGTCCTGCCGCCGAGATAGCCGGCCGTGACGCCGAGGAGGATGCCGGTGAGCACCGCGGCGACCGTGACCGCGACGGAGATCATCAGCGAGGTCCGGATGCCGTAGAGGAGTTTGGTGAAGACGTCGTAGCCGTTGCCGGGCTCGAGGCCGAACCAGAACTCGCCGCTGATCCCGCCGTTGGGCTGCACCGGGACGCCCGCGCTGTCGAAGAGTTCGGGGCGCTCGTCGGCGTACACCGTGTACGGGTTCTTGCCGTAGAGCTTGGAGATCACCGGGGCGAGCAGTCCGATCGCGAAGAAGAAGATGACCACGCAGGCCGAGATCACGCCCGTACGGTCGCGCTTGAAGCGGATCCACATCAGCTGGCCGGGCGAGCGGCCCACCAGCTGCTGTTCTCCGGGTTTCTTCGTCGGCTCCGGTTCGCCGTCGACGAGGACCGGCGTGCCGCCGCCCTCAATGCCGATAGGACTTGTCACAGTTCGCCCATTTCACAGGTGTGGGTGTGCCGAGCCGGCGACCGGCGCAGGGTGTGCGCGATCGCGGGGCCGGATCATGAAGGAACGTCAGGAAACCCCGACGAAGCGGGAAAACCGCAGCCGGACGCGCGTAGGCGCAAGGCCGGACTGAGCGGCCTGACGAATCCTCAGAGCCAATCGCCTGATGCGGGCGTGCGGTCGACAGCTACGGACGATGTGACCCACCTGGCGTTTGTGACAGCGCGCATGGGACTCCTCCTCATGACTCCACGTGTTCACCAACAGGAGGGGGCACATGCCTTTCCTCCGCCACCCCTGACGAAGGATCAGACACCCCCTGGTGCTCGTGAGTCGGCGCTGTCCCCACAGCGCGAGACCCATTGACCCGAGCGTTACGCGGCTAACTATCTGCCATGAGCCAAGTAGCGACCACCGTCTTTAAATCTCAATTCAGTCACAGGTGACGCGTACATCTTCCAAAAACTGGACAAACCGTTCGGTAGGAGAAGGCCGCGAAACGGACGTGTTACATGCGTATCGGGCGAGGATCTCCGCATGCCGGACAAGGCGGCCGGAAAGCTGACTGAAAATGAGTTGCAAAAAAGCCCGGGCGCCCCCAAGGAGGGGGCGCCCGGGCTCAAGTGAGGGACGATCAGCCGTGCTTGGCGCGGCTCGCGGTGCGACCGCGCTCCTTCTGGTCGAGGACGACCTTGCGGATGCGAACGGCCTCCGGGGTCACCTCCACGCACTCGTCGTCGCGGCAGAACTCGAGGGACTGCTCCAGGGAGAGCTTGCGCGGCGGCACGATCGCCTCGAACGAGTCGGCGGCGGCGGAGCGCATGTTGGTGAGCTTCTTCTCCTTGGTGATGTTCACGTCCATGTCGTCGGCGCGGGAGTTCTCGCCGACGATCATGCCTTCGTACACCTCGGTGCCGGGGTCGGTGAACAGCACGCCGCGCTCCTGGAGGTTCGTCATCGCGAAGGCGGTGACGGCACCCGCGCGGTCGGCGACCAGCGAACCGTTGTTACGGGTCGTCAGGGTGCCGAACCACGGCTCGTGGCCCTCGTGGATGGAGTGGGCGATGCCGGTGCCGCGGGTGCCGGTGAGGAACTCGGTCCGGAAGCCGATGAGGCCGCGGGACGGCACGACGAACTCCAGCCGCACCCATCCCGAACCGTGGTTGGACATGTTGTCCATGCGGCCCTTGCGGACGCCCATCAGCTGCGTGACCGCGCCCATGTGCTCCTCGGGGACGTCGATCGTCATGCGCTCGACCGGCTCGTGGACCTTGCCGTCGATCTCCTGGGTGACCACCTGGGGCTTGCCGATGGTCAGCTCGAAGCCCTCGCGGCGCATCTGCTCGACCAGGATGGCGAGCGCCAGCTCGCCGCGACCCTGCACCTCCCAGGCGTCGGGACGCTCGGTGTCCAGGACCCGGAGGCTGACGTTACCGACCAGCTCGCGGTCCAGGCGGTCCTTGACCTGGCGGGCGGTGACCTTGCGGTCCTTGACGGCGGCCTTGGCGGTGGCGCCCTTGCCGGTGCCGCCGCGGCCGACCAGCGGCGAGGTGTTCGTGCCGATGGTCATGGAGATCGCCGGCTCGTCGACCGTGATGAGCGGCAGCGCGATCGGGTTCTCGGGGTCGGCGAGGGTCTCGCCGATCATGATGTCCGGGATGCCGGCGACGGCGCAGATGTCACCCGGGCCGGCCATCTCGGCGGGCTTGCGGGTGAGCGCCTCGGTCATCAGCAGCTCGGTGATGCGGACGTTGGACATCGTGCCGTCGCGCTTGATCCACGTGACGGTCTGGCCCTTGCGCAGCTCGCCCTGCTCGACGCGGAGCAGCGCGATACGGCCGAGGAAGTTGTCGGCGTCCAGGTTGGTGACGTGCGCCTGGAGCGGGGCCGCCTCGTCGTACTGCGGGGCCGGGACGTGCGACAGGATCGTGGAGAAGAACGGCTCCAGGCTGTCGCTGTCGGCCGGGACGGTGCCGTCCTCCGGCTTGGTCAGCGAGGCCACGCCGTCCCGCGCGCACGCGTAGACGATCGGGAACTCGATCTGCTCCTCGTCGGCGTCGAGGTCCAGGAAGAGGTCGTACGCCTCGTTCACGACCTCGTCGATACGGGAGTCGGGGCGGTCCGTCTTGTTGATGCACAGGATGACGGGCAGGCGGGCCTGAAGCGCCTTGCGCAGCACGAAGCGGGTCTGCGGCAGCGGGCCCTCGGAGGCGTCGACGAGCAGCACCACCGCGTCCACCATCGACAGGCCGCGCTCGACCTCACCACCGAAGTCGGCGTGGCCGGGGGTGTCGATGATGTTGATGGTGATGACATCGCTGCCATCTTTCGGGTGGTACTTGACCGCCGTGTTCTTGGCCAGGATCGTGATGCCCTTCTCACGCTCCAGGTCGTTCGAGTCCATCATGCGGTCGTCGAGCGACTCGGCGGCGTGCGCGGCGAAGGCACCCGCCTGCTTGAGCATGGCGTCGACCAGGGTGGTCTTGCCATGGTCGACGTGAGCGACGATGGCGACGTTGCGGATGTCGTGGCGCGTGGCCATGATGCGGCGATCTCCCGAAGTGTGAGGACGGCCCTGCTGCGTACGTCTGTGTTACGCGGGCCCCTGCCGGGCTGGACACGCCACGGCCTCACCCCATGGTACGTGGCCCTGGCGGCAGCGGCCTCCACAGGGCCGTGCGGCTCACTTCTCGGAGGGGCTCGCGGACGGCTTCATGCCCTTCTCCAGGAAGCCCATGTTCTCGTAGACGGGGGTCTGGAAGCCGAAGGCGCCGGCGTTCGCCAGGCTCTTGCGCGCGGCCGTCAGCTGGGGGCGCTGGTAGAGGGGGATCGAGCCGGCGGCCGCCCAGATGCGGGAGTCGGCCTTGCGGATGAGGCCGCGGTTCTCTTCCTCGTCGAGGGTGCCGAGGGCCTGGTCGAAGAGCTGGTCGACCTGGTCGGTGCCGACACGGGTGTAGTTCTGCTCGACGTTCAGGGAGCCGTCGGCGGCCGGGACCGGCTTGGCGAAGATCGGGCGGGCGTCGGTCGCGGGGAAGGCGGAGGTGGGCCAGGAGTACAGCGCGAGGTCGTACTGGCCGGACGCGATGTGGTCCTTGAAGTAGCTCTCGTCGGAGACCTTGGAGATCTCGGTGCGGATGCCGACCTTCGCCAGCATGCGGGAGATGCGGTCGGCGACGGTGCGCAGGGGCTGGGAACCGGAGCCCGAGGGCAGCACGAAGCGCAGGGTGAGCGGCTTGCCGTCCTTGGCGAGGGGGGCCGCGGCGGCACCCGCGGGGGCGGCGGTGCCCAGGGGGGCGTACGCGCCGGGGGCGTCGCCCTGCGCGTTGTGCTGCTTCTTCTCCCGGTCGGCCTCGCGGTGGGCCTTGTTGTCGGCGTCGGCGTCGGCGGCGGCGGCGCTGTTGTCCTCGTTGGCCGCGCTGGCCTCGCCGTCCCCGCTGCCCTCGCCGTCCCCGCCGTCCCCGCCGTCCCCGCCGTCCCCGCCGTCCCCGCCGACGATGTACGTCCCCTCGTCGTCGCCCGCCGGGTCGCCCTCGGCCTTCGCGGACTTCTCGCCCTCCTGGGCCCTCTCGGACTTCTCGGCCTCCGCCCCGGCCGCCTTCTCGGACTTCTCGCCCTCCGCCCCGGCCGCCTTCTCGCCCTTCTTCTCCTCCTTGAGCGGCCCGCCGGGCACCCACCCGGCGTCCGCGAGCAGCGCCCGCGCCTCCGCGGTGTCCTGGCCGCCGAGCGCGCCGCTGTTGTCGGCGTACGCGGCCTGCCCGGACAGCGCGAGGTGGCTGCCGACGGGCACGGCGGGCAGCCCGAGCGGCTTGAGGACAGCCTTCGCCAGCTCCTTGCGGTCGAGAGCGCGGGCCACGGCCCGGCGCACGCGCTCGTCGGCGAGCGGACCGCCGGCGCCGTTGAGGGCGAGCTGGGTGTAGGCGGACTCCAGCGACTTGCGCACCTCGAAGCCCTGGAGGGCCTGCTGCTGACGCTGGTACTTCGTGCCGCCCGGTCCCTGGAGCGGGGTGTCCGCGCCCTTGCCGCGCGCGCGGGCGGCGAGGGTGACGCGTCCGGCCGCCTCCGGGTCGATCTCGGCCAGGTCGATCTGTCCGGCGGCCAGCGCGGCGGCCCGCTTGTCGCGCGGTACGGCGCTCAGCACGATCTCGGAGAGCTTGGCGCGCTGTCCCCACCAGCGCGGATTGCGGGTGAGCGTGACCTCCTCGCCCTTGCGGTCGACCTTCTTCACGGCGAAGGGACCGGCGCTGACCTTCAGCTTCCGCCGGGCCCCGTCGTTGAAGGTGTCCGGGCTGCCCATGACGTCCTTCGGGTACAGCGGCGAGAACAGCGACCGCCAGTCGGCGTACGGCCGCGCGAAGGTGACCTTGACCTCCAGGTCGTTCGCGCCGCGCTCGATCTTCTCGATGCGGTCGTAGCCGGCGTTGCGGGCGGTCCAGTAGGCACTGTCCTTGCCGGACAGGGCCCGCCACTGGGCGGCGAAGTCGGCGGCGCCGATCTCCCGGCCGTCGCTCCACACGGCCTCCTGGTTGAGCTTGTACAGGACGACCTGCTTGGGCTCGGTGTCCACGACCTTGGCGGACTCCAGGTAGTCGGGGTTGCGCTCCGGCCGCCCGTTCTCGTCCAGCCGGTACATCGACGGCAGGACGGCCTGGGCGATCCGGCTGGTGGCCGCGTCGGCGTCCGCCTGGAACGCGTTCAGGGTCTCCGGTACGGCGTCCACGGCCCAGCGCAGGCTGCCGCCGTCGGCGACCTGGGCGCGGCCGGCCGACGCGATGTCCTGCCCGACGAGGGGCTTGCTCGCCTCGTCATCGGAGCCGCATGCAGCGAGCAGGGGGACCGCGAGCGCACCCGCGGTGAGGAAGGCGGCCGAGCGCATCGCGCGCAGTCTGACGCCGTCGTGGGACATCTGCTTACCTCCGGGAGCCGCGGGCGTTATGATCACTTTTGGCGGTATATGGAGCTGATCACATGTATGCGGCCACTGAAGAGGAAAGGGTTCGGCAACGGTCGGCGACACGGCGACAAAAGCCGGGAAGCCCACCCGTGCGGCGCAACGCACCACGGTGTGCACGCAGGGGATGCACCGATACGCCTCGGCCAATCGGTGCACGTCCCTTCCCACCGGCGGGTGTGACGCGCAACACTCGCAGGCGCATGAACGTTGCCGTCCAGGGCACCACCGCCCACGGAAGCGAGGTACGTCATGTCCGTGCACGACGAACTGACCTCAGTCCAGCGCTGCCTCGATGATCTGGCCCGGTCGGTCGGACGACTGGAGCAGCAGATCGGCAGCGGCGGGCTCGAAATGCGCCGCGTCCGCGCCGACGCCGACCACCTGCGCGAGAGCGTCGCGCTGCTGCGCGAGACGGCCACCACACCGGCCTCGGCAAAGCGCCCCGATCTCGTCACCATCCCCGACACCCCGTACGACGACTCACTGTGGATCGACTCGGACGACGAAGGACTCGGCGCCCGGGACCGGCACGCCCCCTGACCCGACCGGAGTCACCCATTGGCCACTGGTACGGAACCTCCAGCCACAGACCCCCATCCGCCCGGCGGCGGCGTACGCACCGGTACGCGCGCCGCGATCGACGCCCCGCACCTGCGGACCGACCGCTGGTGGCTGGCGCCCGCCGTCACGGCCGCCGGGCTGCTCGCCTTCGTCGTCTACTCGACCTGGCGGGCGTTCGCGAACGCCGACTACTACGCCGCGCCGTACGTGTCGCCGTTCTACTCGCCGTGCCTGGCGGAGAACTGCGACGCGATGCGCGCCGGTCCCAACTGGGACCTCTTCGGCGGCTGGTGGGGCATCTCCCCCGCGATCATCATCCTGATCTTCCCGCTCGGCTTCCGCCTGACCTGCTACTACTACCGCAAGGCCTATTACCGGGGCTTCTGGGCCTCCCCGCCGGCCTGCGCGGTGGCCGAGCCGCACAAGAAGTACACCGGTGAGACCCGCTTCCCGCTGGTCGTGCAGAACATCCACCGGTACTTCTTCTACGCCGCGATCGTCGTCGCCGGGATCCTGACCTACGACACCGTGCTCGCCTTCCGCGACGAGCACTACGCGTGGGGTCACATGGGCCTCGGCACCCTCGTGTTCCTGGTCAACATCGTGCTGATCTGGGCGTACACGATCTCCTGTCACTCCTGCCGGCACATCGTCGGCGGCAAGCTCAAGCACTTCTCGAAGCATCCCGTGCGCTACCGGATGTGGCAGTGGGTCGGGAAGCTCAACGCCCGGCACATGCTGCTCGCCTGGGCGTCGCTGGTGAGCGTGGCGCTCGCCGACTTCTACGTGTACCTGGTCGCGTCCGGCGCCTTTGATGATCCGAGGTTTTTCTGATGTCCGTTGTGGACCGGCAGCAGTGGGACGTCGTCGTGGTCGGCGCCGGCGGAGCCGGGCTGCGCGCCGCCATCGAGGCACGTGAGCGCGGCGCTCGTACGGCCGTCATCTGCAAGTCGTTGTTCGGCAAGGCGCACACGGTGATGGCCGAGGGCGGCATCGCGGCGGCGATGGGCAACGTCAACGCGCGCGACAACTGGCAGGTCCACTTCCGCGACACCATGCGCGGCGGCAAGTTCTTCAACCAGTGGCGGATGGCCGAACTGCACGCGCAGGAGGCGCCGGACCGGGTGTGGGAGCTGGAGGCCTGGGGCGCCCTGTTCGACCGTACGAAGGACGGCCGGATCTCGCAGCGCAACTTCGGCGGCCACGAGTACCCGCGCCTCGCGCACGTCGGCGACCGCACCGGCCTGGAGCTGATCCGCACGCTCCAGCAGAAGATCGTCGCCCTCCAGCAGGAGGACCATCGCGAGACCGGCGACTACGAGTCCGGACTGAAGGTCTTCCAGGAGTGCACGGTCACGCGGATCCTCAAGGACGGCTCGCGTGTCAGCGGCGTCTTCGCCTACGACCGCGAGACCGGCCGTTTCTTCGTCCTCGAAGCCCCCTCCGTCGTGCTCGCGACCGGCGGCATCGGCAAGTCCTTCAAGGTGACGTCGAACTCGTGGGAGTACACGGGCGACGGCCACGCGCTCGCGCTCCTCGCGGGCGCGCCCCTGCTGAACATGGAGTTCGTGCAGTTCCACCCGACGGGCATGGTCTGGCCGCCGTCGGTGAAGGGGATCCTCGTCACGGAGTCCGTGCGCGGCGACGGCGGGGTGCTCAGGAACTCCGAGGGCAAACGCTTCATGTTCGACTACATCCCGGACGTCTTCAAGGAGAAGTACGCCCAGTCCGAGGAGGAGGGCGACCGCTGGTACGAGGACCCGGACAACAACCGGCGTCCCCCCGAGCTGCTCCCCCGTGACGAGGTGGCCCGGGCGATCAACTCCGAGGTGAAGGCGGGCCGCAGCTCCCCGCACGGCGGGGTCTTCCTCGACGTGTCGACCCGCATGCCCGCCGAGGTCATCCGGCGCCGGCTGCCCTCCATGTACCACCAGTTCAGGGAGCTGGCCGACGTCGACATCACCGCGGAGCCGATGGAGGTCGGGCCCACCTGTCACTACGTGATGGGCGGCATCGCGGTCGACTCCGACACGGCCGCCGCCCGCGGGGTGCCGGGGCTGTTCGCGGCCGGTGAGGTCGCGGGCGGCATGCACGGCTCCAACCGCCTCGGCGGCAACTCGCTCTCCGACCTGCTGGTGTTCGGGCAGCGGGCTGGCCGGCACGCGGCGGAGTACGCGACCGGGCCGGCCGGGGAACGCCCCCCGGTCGACGAGGCCCAGGTCGACGCGGCCGCCGCCGAGGCCCTGCGCCCCTTCTCCGCCGAAGGCCCCGCACAGGAGGACGGCCGCCCGCCGGAGAACCCGTACACCCTCCACCAGGAACTCCAGCGGACCATGAACGACCTCGTCGGCATCATCCGCCGCGAGGCGGAGATGGAGCAGGCCCTGGAGAAGCTGGGGGACCTGCGGCTGCGGGCCCGGCGGGCCGGGGTGGAGGGCCACCGGCAGTTCAATCCCGGCTGGCATCTCGCCCTGGACCTGCGGAACATGCTGCTGGTCAGCGAGTGCGTGGCCCGGGCGGCGCTGGAGCGCACCGAGTCGCGCGGCGGCCACACCCGTGAGGACCACTCGGCGATGGACCGCGAGTGGCGCCGTATCAATCTGCTGTGCCAACTCGTCGACCCGACAGGTGGATTGGCGGCGACGGACCCGGTCCGCGGCCAGATCGACCTCGTACGGGAGACCGCCGAACCCATCCGCCCCGACCTGCTCGCCCTCTTCGACAAGGAGGAGCTGGTCAAGTACCTCGCCGAAGAGGAGCTGTACGAATGAGCGGCTACACGGCCCACTTCAAGGTGTGGCGGGGTGACGTCGGGGGCGGCGGCCTGGAGGACTTCAAGATCGAGGTCAACGAGGGCGAGGTCGTCCTCGACATCATCCACCGCATCCAAGCCACCCAGGCCCCCGACCTGGCCGTCCGCTGGAACTGCAAGGCGGGCAAGTGCGGTTCGTGCTCGGCGGAGATCAACGGGCGGCCCCGGCTGATGTGCATGACCCGCATGTCGGTGTTCACCGAGGAGGAGACGATCACCGTCACGCCCCTGCGCGCCTTCCCCGTCGTACGGGATCTCGTCACGGACGTCAGCTTCAACTACACGAAGGCGCGTGAGGTCCCTTCCTTCGTGCCGCCGGAGGGGGTCGCGCCGGGCGAGTACCGGATGATGCAGGAGGACGTGGACCGGTCGCAGGAGTTCCGCAAGTGCATCGAGTGCTTCCTGTGCCAGGACACCTGCCATGTGGTCCGCGACCACGAGGAGAACAAGACGTCGTTCGCGGGCCCGCGCTTCCTGATGCGGGTCGCGGAACTGGACATGCACCCGCTGGACGCCGCCGCCGAGACCGGCCTCGACCGCAAGAAGACCGCCCAGGACGAGCACGGTCTCGGCTACTGCAACATCACCAAGTGCTGTACGGAGGTCTGCCCCGAGGGCATCAAGATCACGGACAATGCGCTGATTCCGTTGAAGGAACGGGCGGTTGACCGCAAGTACGATCCGTTGGTGTGGCTGGGGAACAAGATCAGGCGGCGGACCTCGTCAGGCTGATGCCCGCAGATAGCCCGAGTGCGCGACCTGGCCGAGGAAGGTGAACCTGGTCTCGGTGGCCATGTGTTTCTCGAAGGCCTCCTTGATGCCGGGCCACTTGGGGTGCCCGAAGTCGTCCAGGACGACGATGCCGCCGGGCGCGACGATCCGCTCGGCCCACTCCAGGTCCGCCAGGACACCGGCGGCGGAGTGGTCGCCGTCGACGATGATCACGCCGTAGGCGCGGTCCGAGACCAGGAGGCGCACCTCGGGGTCCTCGGAGAAGCCCTGCTGGATCCGGGTCGCGGCGCCGGCCGCTCCCGCCAGGGCCAGATTGGTGCGTACCGCGGCGCCCCGCACGGGGGTGCCCGTCACGTCGTCCCCCATGGTGGCTCCGGGCTGCAACTGCGTGCCCGCGAGCGGGTCGACGATCGTCAGGCGCGGGTCGCGTCCGGCGCGCTCCATCATCCGGATCAGGGCCGCGCCGAACATCCCGTACAGGGTGCCGATCTCCAGGATCTCGTCGTTCGGCGGATCGAGCAGCGGTACGGCGGACAGCTTGCCGACGATGTTCATCGTGCCGCCGGCGATCCGGCCGACCCCGAGCGCCTCCAACGCGATGAGCAGCCGGAACGCCTGGGCGACGGTGCGCTCGGCGCGGTCCCTGTCGCCGGCCACCTGGGCCAACTCGTCGATCGTGCGGTTGAGATGGGGCGCGGACGGCAGCCGTGACGCGCCGCGCCCGGTCCCGTCGAAGAACAGCTCCAGGGGGCGCTGCCGGTTGCGCAGCTTCTTCAGTTCCTGCCGCAACGCGTCGTCCGAGGAAGTCCGGACGGTCGAGGTGTTCCCGACGGCACGGCGGACCTGGCGCTCGATGCGCTGGTCGATGAGTTCGACGATCGGTCGCAGGGCACGCCGGGCGGCCTTGCTGGTGATTAACGCTCGCATCCGTGGACCGTAGGGGGCTCACAGTTGGCCCACAACTAACACAGGAAACGTGCGGACGAAGCGCGCGTGACGGCTGGGTGACGAGATGTTCATGTCGCGGAGCCCGCGCGCCCGACCAGCTCCAGGGCCTTGCGCAGGTTGTGCTCGGCGATGGCGCGCATCGGCTCCGGGTCCGGGAAGTCGCCGTCGAGGAGACGGAGCGGACCGGACACCAGGCCCAGGTGCATGGCCAGGCGGTAGAGGCGCAGGCGGTCCTCGTCCAGGTCGGGGGCGCGCAGGACGTCGTAGTGCGCTCCGAAGCGCAGCCGCAGGAACACGTGCTCGAACTCCACGTCGAAGTACAGCAGGCCTTCGACGTCGATCAGGACGGGGTTGCCGTCGGCGTCCAACAGGACGTGGTCGGGGCCGAGTTCGCCGTGGATGAGGCTGTACCGGGTGCGGGGACCGACCGCCGCGGCCAGTTCTCGGATGGTCGCTTCCAGGTCCTCCTTCGCGGCGGAGATGCGCGCGTCCCGCGGGGCGGCCTCCGCGATGGAGCGCAGGGCACCGTCCGTGACCCGTTGTTCGCAGGAACTGGCGGACGAGACACCGCCGTTGTCCACCAGCGCGACCTTGCCGAAGGCCGGCCCCTCGTGGGCGTGCAGCACGGCGAGCTGGGCGGCCAGCCGTTCCAGGGACGCGCGCCCCGCGACCGGGTCACGCTCCAGCGCCTCCTCCAGGCTGCCGCCGGTCACGTCCTCCATGACCGCCGCGTCCGCCGGAAGGTGCGTGTGCGTGGCGTCGGCGTACAGCAGCCGGGGCGTGCGCACGCCGACGACGGTCAGGCGGTCGTGGGCCGCGGTGAGCAGGTCGAGCCCGGTGCCGTGGGAGAAGGGGTCGCGGGGGTCGGAGGGCCCGGCGTCCCAGTAGTCCTCGTCCGCCGACCAGACGTAGGCGACGGCGGTCGTGTCGTCGTCGAAGGCCATCCGGTAGACACCCTTCTTGCTGCCACCCCGGATCCGGGTGACGGCGGCGAGGGTGCGGTGCGGGCCGGTCGCCGCCCGGGCGAGCGGGGCGAGGTCGTCGCGGGTGAGGGGCCTGCGGGGCGGGGGCTTGCGGGGGTGGGGAGGGGGCTTTCGGGGCTGGGGCTGGGAGTTTCGGGGGTGGGGCTGGGACTTCCGGGTGCCGGTCACGCGTCGGATCGTGGCACCCGGTACGGCCCGGCCGCAGCCCCTTTTCAGCGCGGCCGGTTCCTCAGCGCACCCAGTCCTCCCGGTACGCCCTCCAGTCCTCCTCCTTGGCCGCGAAGTCCACGTACAGCGCGACGCCGAAGTCGGCGCGGTCGGCGTCCGTGCGGGACAGGCCGAGACGGACGCCGCGGACGGCGGCCGGGACGGTCTCGGCGTGATTCCAGTGGCCGAACTCGTTCTCGTGGTAGAAGGGCAGGCCCATGAGCAGGTCGGTGGACTTCGGAGTGACCTCCAGGGCCAGCGAGGTCTGCTGGGCGACATAGCCGCCGTAGGTGCTCTCCAGCGGCTGCATGGTGTCGTACGACATCACCGCGATCTGGTCGACGCGGCGCGCGACCTGGCCGAAGAACTTCTGCGACCACCACTTCGGGTGCCCCGCGACCGCGCCCATGAAGGAATGCAGTCCCGGCACCGGGTCGATCTGGTGGGCGGCGATCGACAGCTGAGCGTGCCGCGCGCGGGTGACGCGGCGCAGGGAGTCGAGGAGGGTGAGGTAGTCGGCGTCGTCCGAGTGCAGGGGCTCCAGGTCGAAGTGGACCCCGTCGAAGCCGGTGGCCAGGATCTGCCGGGCGGAGGCGACGACGGCCGCACGGGTCTGCGGGCGCTCCAGCCGCATCCCGTCCGGGCTCTCGGTCGCGAGTACGTCACCGAGCCAGGCCTGGACGCGGATGCCGGGCGCCGCGGTGTGCATCGCGTCGATGAACCAGCGAGCCCGCGGATAGAGCGACTTGGGCAGCGTCCCGTCGTGCTCCAGGGGGCCCGAGTGGACGTACAGGTCGCGGATACCGGTGGTCTCCAGGCTGCGGGCCAGGGCGGTGACGTCGGCGTCCTTCTTCCGGCCGTCGACCCAGGCGTGGCCTAGCCAGATCGCGTCCTTGTTCCTGGTGTACGTGCCGTCCGCCGGATCGCCGGAGTAGTTCACGCGGAGGGCGATCTGGGAGGCGAGGACGGGGAGGACCAGGGCGAGGACGAGGGCGAGCGCCGTGCGGCGGGTCCAGCGGACCCAGGGGCGGCGGCGTCTGGGTCTCGGTTCCGGTGTGGCCTGATCGGCATCGGCGGACGCGGGTATCTCGGGTGTCTCCCCCTTTGTCTCCCCTGTCTCCCCTGTCTTGGGCTCCTGCTCGGCTTCCATCCGCGTCCCCCCGGAATGTTCCGTCATATGTCCCCTCCCCCATCGATCCCCATGGATCCCCGTGGCCCCCCATCGGCCCTGTCGGGATACCCCCGCCCACCGCACCCGGTCGCGCGCCCGCGTTTCTGCTCATACGCTCCGAAATGTGACGTCATCGTTGATCCGGGGCCGGCCGCGGCGCACCCGCTCGCACATATCAGTACGGGTGGTGCATGCCGTACTGGGCGGTGCGGCCGGGCTGGTGTGGCTGGTGTTGCCAGGGATGACGGTCGAGAGCGACCTCCCGGTTGCGATCAACGGGCCCGGAGCCGTCGCGGCCACGAGCGCCCCCGCGCAGGAGGAGGATGAGACCTCCGCCGCCGACCTCGTCCTGCCGCTCGTCGCGGTGGGCGCCGCGGGCGCCCTCGCCGGGTATGGCTATGTACGACGCACTCGGCGCGCCCGGACCCGTACGACGCCCGCCGGCACCCCCACCGCACCCTCCGCCCCGCCCCTGACCGCGCTCGACAAGCAGGCCCGCGCCCTGCTGACCGAGGCCGACGACTGCGTCCGCACCAGCCGCGAGGAGCTCGGTTTCGCCGAGGCCCGGTTCGGGACCGAGGCGGTCGCCCCCTTCGCCTCGGCCCTGCGGGACGCGGAGTCCGAACTGTCGGCCGCCTTCCGGATGCGCCAGCGGTACGACGACGGCGTCCCGGCGGACGAGACGTCCCGGCGGCATGTGCTCGCCGGGATCGTGGGCCGGTGCCAGGAGGCGGGCCGACGGCTGGACGCGCAGGCGCCCGCGTTCGATCAACTCCGTGCCCTGGAGCGGGAACTCGGCGCGGCCCTGGCGGTCGCGGAGACCCGGTTCCGGGAACTCGCCGGGCGCACGCCGACCACGCAGGCCACCCTCACCGACCTCGCCGAGTTGTACGCGCCCTCCGCCGCCGCCCCGGTCACCGGCTACGTCGAACAGGCCAAGGACCGCCTGGTGTTCGCCGGCGCCCGCCTCAACCAGGCCCGTCAGTCGGCCGACATGGATTCCCCCGAGCGCGCGGCCCGGCATCTGCGCGCCGCCGAGGGCGCCGTCGATCAGGCCGCCGTCTTCCTCAGCGCCGTACACCGCCTCGCCGACGAGCTCAGGGCGGCGACGAAGCTGGTACCGGCCGCGCTGACCGGCGCGGAGGCGGAGCTCGCGGGGGTGCGGGGGGTCCTGCCGGCCGCGGGCGAGTGGGAGCAGCCGGCGGACGCGGGCATGGGCGCGATGGCGGGCGCGGTGCCGGATGCCGGGCGGGGCCCGGCGACGGGCGAGGTCGAGGCGGCGGACGACGCGGGCAGACCGGTGCCTCCCGGCGCCCCGCCGGACGTCCCCGTGGGCGAGCTGCGGTCGCGGGTCCTGCACGCCGACGCGGTACTGACCTCCGTACGACAGGAACTGACCGGAGGGCAGCCGTACGACCCGCTGGACGTCCTGCACCGGATCGTGCGGGCCCTCGCACCGGTCGCCACCGGGCGTGCCGGGGTCCTCCCCGCAGCCGCCCGGCTGACCGCGCACAGCGCCACGGCGGCCGCGGACGACTTCGTCACCACACACCGGGGCGCGGTCGGCGCCGACGCCCGCACCCGGCTCGCGGCGGCGGCCCAGGACCTGCTCCACGCCACGACCCTCACCGACCTGGCGAGCGTCCGAGCCCTGGCCCGGCAGGCCCACGAGCTCGCCGAGCAGGACGTACGGACGCACGGCAATCCGCTCGCGGGGGCGGCCGACGCGAGCAGGGCCGGCGGGGCTGTCCTTGGCGGGATCCTGCTGGACGGCGGCTCGGGCGACAGCCCGCCCGCGTGCTTCGGCGGACCGCTCACGCGAGCACGCCGCAACCTCCCGCCCGGGTAAGGGATTTCTGTACAGTGCGTCCGTGGAAATCAAGTGCACCCAGTGCCAGGCCGTCGACCTGGAGCCCGGGTTCATCGAAGACAGCGGTGACCATGCGAGCGGGTACACCCGTTGGATACCCGGGCCACTGGAACGGGGGATCTTCGGGGGAGCCAAGCGCTGGGGGCGTCCGCGGTACCAGATCGACGCCTACCGGTGTTCCGCTTGCGGCCACCTCGAACTCTTCGCCTCGCACGAGGTCTGACGTCACGGTCCGACCGCCGCTCCCGCCGCACCCCTGTCAGAACAGACTCAGCAACGCCTCCGCCGGATCCGCCAGCCCGGTCTCCCCGTCCGGCAACGGCAGTTCGAACCACACCGTCTTGCCGCGCGGGGTGCGTCGGGAGCCCCAGGCCGCGCTGAGCAGGCCGACCAGTTGCAGGCCCCGGCCGCCCTCGTCCGTGTCGCGGGCGCGGCGGCGGCGGGGCTGGACCAGGCCGGAGTCCCAGACCTCGCAGACCAGGGTGCGGTCCAGGAGGAGCCGGAGCCTGATCTCGCCCTCGCCGTACCGCAGCGCGTTGGTCACCAGCTCGCTGACCAGCAACTCCGTCGTGTCGACCAGCGGTTCGAGGTCCCACGACTGCAACTGTGCGCGCGCGTACTCACGGGCCCGGCCCACGCTCTTCGGCTCACGCGGCAGCGTCCAGTCGCCGACCGAGTCGGCGGGCAGGCCCTGGACACGTGCCATCAGCAACGCGATGTCGTCCTCGCCGTGGTGCGTGTCAAGGGTGTTGAGGACGTGGTCGCAGACGTCCTCCAGGGGAGCCGAGGGGTCCGTGAGCGTGTTGACGAAGGCCTGGAGACCCTCGTCCAGCGGATGGTCCCGCGATTCGACCAGTCCATCCGTGTAGAGCGCGAGCAGTGCGCCTTCGGCGAGTTCGACCTCGACCTCCTCGAAGGGCTCGCCGCCCACGCCGAGCGGCATGCCCGGCGGCACGTCGAGCATCAGCGCGTCCTCGCCGGGTTCGACCAGGACGGGCGGCAGATGGCCCGCGTTGGCGAAGGTGCAGCGCCTCGTCACCGAGTCGTAGACCGCGTACACACAAGTCGCCAAGTACACCTCGGACAGGTCAGCCTCGCGCGGACGGCGAGCCGCCCGCGTGGCCTGCTGGACGCCGCCCGGCGCGCCGAGCCCGCGTGCGATCTCGTCCAACGCGGAGAGGACTTCGGCCGGTTCGAGGTCCAGCAACGCCAGCGTTCGTACGGCGGACCGCAGTTCGCCCATCGCGACCGCCGCCCGCAGGCCCCGGCCCATCACATCCCCGACCACCAACGCCGTACGGTGACCCGGCAGTTCGATGACGTCGAACCAGTCGCCGCCGACCTCGCTGGGCCGGTCGGAGGAGGAGTTGCCGGGCAGGTAGCGGCAGGCGATGTCGAGGCCGGAGGCCACCGGGTCGCCGGGCGGCAGCAAGGACCGTTGCAGTATCAGCGCACGCTCGTGCTCGCGCCGGTACAGGCGGGCGTTGTCGATACAGACGGCCGCCCGCGCCGCCAACTCCACCGCCAGGTCCCGGTCCCGGTCGCCGAACGGCTCGCTGCCCTTCGTCCGCGCGAACTGCACCAGGCCTACGACCGTGTCGTGGGCGACCATCGGCACGGCGAGCGTGGACTGGACGAGGCCGCCCTCCTCGGGCGGGATGGACTTCGGCCGGGCGGTGCGCAGGGCGCGCGCGCAGGGCGAGTTGAAGGGGTAGTGGTGGACCGCGCCGAGGGCGACGGGCTTGCCCGACCCGGCGAAGGGCTCGTCGGAGACGGCGCTGGCGAAGGCGACCCGGCGCAGCTCCGCGCTGCCGTCGGCGAGGCCCGGCGGGGTCTCGTCGCCGACCAGCAGGCCCTGGTAGAGGTCGACGGTGGCGAGGTCGCAGAAGCCGGGGACGACGACGTCGAGGAGTTCGCGGGCGGTGGTCTCCAGATCGAGGGAGTTGCCGATGCGGGCGCCGGCCTCGTTCAGGAGGGCGAGATTGCGCCGGGCCGCGGCGGCCTCGCGGGCGGCGGCGCGGCGGGAGGTGATGTCGGTGCCGAGCCAGGCGATGCCGATCGGGCGGCCGGAACCGCTGTGCACCCGATAGAGGTTGATGGACCAGTGGCGGCGCTCCCGCGAGCCCGGCAGGGAACCCGTGACGTGCATGTCCGTGATGGAGTTGCCGGTTTCCAGCACCCGGCGCAGGGTCGCGACGACCCGCTCGGCCTCGGGCCGCTGAAGGTAGTCGTGGACGCCGCGGCCGCGGTGGTCGTCGGGGCTGCCGCCGAAGGCTTTGGCGAACTGCTCGTTGGCGCGGCGGACCCTGAGGTCGGTGTCGATGAGCAGGAAGCCGAACGGAGATTGACCGAAAATGGACTGCGAAGCGGCAAGGTCGGTCTCAATGCTGCGCAGGGTGCGCACGTCGACGACGATGCAGACGGCGGCCTTCTCGCCGCCTTCGCTGCGCGTCGGCATGACGTACACCTCGGCGAGGCCCTGCCGTCCGGGTTCTCCGGCCGCCGAGTCCGGCGTGCGGAAGGGGACGACTCCGGTCCACTCGCGGCCGTCGAGGATCTCGGCCATCTTCCGCTGGCCCCGCTCGCGCAGATCAGGGTCGATGAACGCCTCGATGGGGTCCATGCCGACGGCGTCCTCGGCGGCGATACCGAAGAGCTGCTCGGCGCGCAGGCTCCACTGGTCGACCAGCCCGTCGGGGCCGATGGAGAAGGAGGCGACCTTGATGTAGTCGTAGATGGAGCCGGGCGGACTGCTCTGCCACATGGCGTCGCCGGGCGGCACATCGCCCGGTACGGTCTCGGCCGCATCCCTCGCGGCCCCTGTCCTCGCGCCGTCCGACGGGTCCTCGGACTCCGTGGCCTTCGCTGGTATCTCGCTCACGCGAACCGTCCCCTCCAGCTCACCGCGTCCGGCACCGGTCACCGGGGGCGGCTGCCCGCAGTATCCAGCACTACGGCGCCGCACGACACGGTGTTCACGATCACAGCACGGTCCCGATGATTTTCGGTCCGTACCGCGACAACACCTACAGTCTTCTAACCAGCGGACACGTCATCGAATCACGCTCTTCGACAACCACCACTGGCCTGAACCACTCCCTCTACAGCCCGAGCACGAACGTACAGGAGCGGACGGGCGGATTCCGGCCGGACCTACGGCACCGGCATCGAGGGACCGGCAGCCTCATCCTGGCACCGCGAGTTCGAACCACACCGTCTTTCCCGCCTCGCCGGGCCGGGTACCCCAGCGGCGCGAGGAGAGGGCCACCAGTTGCAGACCGCGGCCACTCTCGTCCTCGAGGCGGGCGACGCGCTCGCGGGGCGGGTCCGGGAGCGGGTCGGAAACCTCGACCAGCAGCACGTCGCCGAGACCCGCGGGGCGCACCAGACGTACCCCGATGGGACCGGTGGCGTGCCGCAGGGAGTTGGTCACCAGCTCACTGACCAGCAGTGCCGCCAGGTCGGCCAGGCTGTCGAGGCCCCACTCGCGCAACTGCCCGCGGACCACGGCACGGGCGGTGCGCACGGCGCCCGGGTCCGCGGGAAAGGTCCACTCGGCGCAGCCGCCTTCGGTGTCGATCACGCCGATCACATCCCGGGCCGGCCAGTTCACCCCATGTCCGGTTTCGTGGGGTTAATGGGCACATACCCGATATCCAGGAGCCAGTACCGCACTCAACGGCGCACTGTGGCACGAACGGCGTACGGGTGATCAGTGCGCGCCGGCGTCGAGCCGCGCGAGCACCTCGCGCACGGCGGGCAGGTCCTGGTCCAGCCAGTTCACGTCCCAGAGCTCGCCGGGGGCCAGCCAGCGCAGTGCGTCATGGTCCTGGAGGGGCTCGGGACGGCCGGATCCGGGGAGCAGCCGCGCCGTCCACACCTGGAGGACGTACGGCGGCCTCAGGGGCCACTCCCCCGGGACGCGCTCGACTGGCTCGGCCTCGACACCGAGTTCCTCGCGCAGCTCGCGCACGAGTGCCGCCTCGGGTGTCTCGCCCCGCTCGACCTTGCCGCCGGGCAGCTCCCAGCGGCCGGCCAGTTCGGGGGGTGCGCTGCGGCGCGCGGCGAGCAGGTGGCCGCCGTCGAGCAGGGCGGCCCCCACCACCACGATCCGTTCCGTCATGCGCGGGAGCCTACGGGAGCGCCTGCACCCGTCGCGGACGGGGAATCAGTCGTCCGTGTTCGCGGCGTTCTGGCTGATGCGCTCGACCCAGTACAGCTGCTTGTGGCCGCGACCGTCGAGGCTGTCCGCGATCTTCTGGGCCTCGGCCCGGGTCGCGTAACGGCCCACGCGGTAGCGATTGCCGTTGTCGTCCTGCCGTATGACGCCCCAGGGAAGAGTGATCGTGCTGTCGTTCACCGCGCCCCTCCACTTCCCGTCCGCGGCCTGCTCCGCGCCCCGCCCGATAAGGAAACCGCAATCCGCATATGCCCGAGCCTACGCCCAACCTTTACTCAGCGAACACGGATTTTCACAAAGAGGTACGCAACCAGCCAGGACGGACTCGCCCGCCAGGGGGCGCACTTCGCCGAACACGCCCCCTGTAGGCGTGTCCGCATCCGGTCGGCGGCACACCTCGCACGCCCGTGTCGACCTGCGAAAACGGCTGGAATCCAACGCCCGGCGAAAGAGCGCGGGTTGGGCCTTCGCCGGAGGCAACTGCCAGAAGGGCGTGCGCCGCTGATCCGGGAGTGTGCGCTACTTCACTCGACGAGCGCCGAGGCGGAGCGTGAACACACCGGACGGGCGCACTACTTGACCGGAAGGTGGTAGGAGACCTGGTAGCGATCGGCCGGGATCACCACGTCCGCCGTCTCCACCGGGCGGCCCGAGGCGTAGTACGTGCGCTGGACGACCAGGACGACATGGCCAGGGACACCGCCCAGAGTGAGCAGTTCGTCGGCGAGGCCGGGGCGGGCGCTCACCTCCTCGGTGACGTTGTCCACGATCACGTCGATGGCGGCCATGCGCTCGACCACGCCCATCCCGCCGAGCGGGCCCTCCTCGGGCAGCATCACGGGAGTACGGCCGGTGACGGCGATGGGTTCCCAGGACGTGGAGAGCATCATCGGCTCGCCGGAGTCCCGGAAGACGTACTTCGTGCACATCACGCGGTCGCCGGGCGGGATGCCGAGCCGCTCGGCGACGGTACCGCTCGCCTCGGCCTGCTCACTGCTGGACTCCCAGGTGCCGTGCGCCTCGGCGTCGGCCTGCTCCTGCCTGAAGGGTGTGGCCCCGCCGTCCGGACGGTATCCGGAGCGGGCGATACGGCGGGGCACGGACCGCTCGCGCACATACGTCCCGGAACCGGAGCGGCCCTCGACCAGCCCTTCGGCCATCAGCACCTTGCGCGCTTCGAGGGCGACCGTGTCCGAGACGCCGTACTCCTCGCGGATCCTGGCCTGGGACGGGAGGCGGGTGTGCGGTGGCAGCGAACCGTCGACGATCTTCTTGCGGAGATCACCCGCGACACGCAGATACGCCGGCTGCTCACCGAATGTCACTGGCCGCTCCCATCAGGTTGTACAGACAGCTACAGCCTGGCAACCGTGGGTTGAGCCATGCAAGCAAAGGCCAGAGAATCACTCGAAGTGATTACTTATGCCAGTGAAGGGCTTTACGCAGGCACTTTCTCCCCGCTATGGGGGCGGTTACACATCATGGAGGGCCGTTACACATCGAGGCGGGAGCTCCCGCCCCCACCGCCCCCACCGGCCTCGCCGCTGCCGCCGTCGTCGTAGGAGGGCGGGTTCGTGGCGAGTCCCAGAGCCTTGCGCGCGGTCACGGACTTGGTGGGGTCTTCGAGCCGCAGTGCCTCGTCGTAGTGCGTGTAGAAGGTGTCCACGTCGTCGGCTCCGGCCGCCTGCGACCACGGCTTTTGAAGGGCCTCCAGCTCCTTCACGACGACCGCGACCGGCTGCTTCGCGTCGGCCGGCCACGGGTGGCCGCTCAGCATCCCGGCCTCCTTGGCGAGCGCGGCCGACACCCGCGCGGCCCACTGCTTGTTGGCCGCGAGGTCGTCGTCGGGTGTGTCCTCGGGCGCCGAGTCCAGGGCCGTGTTCTGCGCGTCGACCGCCTTCAGGTAGGCGACCTGGTCCGCGTCGAGCGTCGTCTCGTCGTTGCGCAACGAGCCGCCGCCGAGGCTGGCGTTGGCGTCCGTGTTGCCGAACGAACAGGTGATCTCACGGTCGCCCAGGCGCCAACTCTCCGCGGACGGCACGATGTAGTACACGTCCACGTCGCCCGGCAGGGCCCAGGCATCCATGGCGTAGGCGTACTGGAGCGTGTAGCACTTGTCCTCGGCGGTCCGCGTGACCGACGCGTCGCCCGGGAAGGAGCCGCCCGGCAGCTTGACGACGGCGAACACCTCGCCGTCGTGCTCGCCGGCGCAGGGCACCTCGTCGAGGTCGTAGCTCGAACCCTCCATGCCACTGGGCGAGTCGAAGCACTCGCCCTGCGTCAGGGAACCCTCGCGCGCGCCCTCCTTGACGCCCTCCCAGATCCCCGAGACACCTCCCGTGGCGATGACCACCACCCACAGCACCAACCCGAAGGACGACAGCACGGACCCGGTGATGGCCATGCTCCGCCCGCGCTCGCCCTTCCGGTTGATCTGCCGGAGCGCGATCAGCCCCAGCACGAGCCCCACGACCGGGATGCAGCACAGGATGCCGAGCACGAGTGCGGCGATGGCGACGCCGTTGACCGGCGCCGGGCGGGCGTACGGGCTGTAGCCCTGGCCCCAGGCCTGGTAGGGCGGGGCCTGATAGGGCGGGTGCGGAGCGTAGGGACCATACGGCCCTTGAGGTTCCGGGGGTTGAGGGGCCCCAGGGGGCGGAGGTATGGACACGAGTACCGTGCTCCTGGTTCGGGCGGCGGGGCCGGGAGACGGCCGTACGGAACTGATGTACGACCGAGCGCATGGTAAGCGCGGTACCGGCGGGGGTGGAACGCCGGGGAGGAAAGCCACGATCCGGGCGGCCGGCACGGCCTCGCCGTGGCGGCGCCGTCCGCCTCAGGCCGTCCTCGCCGCCAGTCGCCGCTGTTCCTCCGCCACGATCCGGCGGGCCAGCGAGGCGTCCGAGACATCGATCGCGTCCGGTGTCGCCTCGGCCATGTCGCTGCGCCGGGCGAACGCGTCGAAGAGCCGGTCCTTGTTCCGGAGGATGTGCAGCAGCCGGTCGTCGACGCTGTCGGTGGCGAGGAGACGGTGGACCTGCACCGTGCGTATCTGGCCCATGCGGTGGACGCGGGCGACCGCCTGGTGCTCCACCGTCGGCTTGACCTGGGGCTCGCACAGCAGGACCACGGAGGCGGTCTGGAGGTTGAGGCCCACACCGCCGGCCTCGATCTGGGCGAGCAGCACGGCGTGGCCGTCCACCCGCCCGAAGTCGTCGATCAACTGCTGGCGGCGGGCGGCCGGCACGGGACCGGAGATCGGGCCGAACACCCTTGATTCCGGGGCCTGTTCTGTCATCGAAGTCGGCGTCGTAGTCGGCGTTGGCCCGGTCAGTGCCCGCTGCACCGTGGCGAGCACGTCGCGGAAGTACGAGAAGACCACCACTTTCAGGCCGTTGTCGGCGGCCTCGGCCACGAGTTCGCACAGCCGCTGGAGCTTCGCCGACTTCTCTGCGTCCGCGTACGCGGCTCGGCGCATCGCCATGAAGTTCCCGTCGGCGACCGCCTGTTCGTAGGCCTCTCGGTCGGCGGTGCTGAGCTCCTCCCATTCGTCGACCTGCACCAGCGCGGGCAGTTCGGTGAGGACGTCCTGCTGGTTGCGGCGCAGGTAGGCCGGGGCGACCGACTTGCGGAAGGCGTGGGGGCCCGCGGCCGCGCCGCCCCGGACGGCGGGCAGCAGGTCGGGGCGGAGGTGGCGGACGAGCGTACGGAACTCCTCGACGCGGTTCTCCATCGGAGTGCCCGTCAAAAACAGGACGCGGTCGCAGCGATCGGTCCACACCGCGACCGACTTGGCGCGGCGGGTGTCCGGATTCTTCACGTAGTGGGCCTCGTCGACGACGAGCATGCCCGGCTGTGTGCCGTCCGGAGCGGGCAGGGAGTGCAGTACGTCGAAGGTGGTGACGGCGACGCCGCCGCGCTCCCGCCACTCGGCGTACGCGTCCTGCCGGTCCGGGCCGTGCACCGTCAGGGCGCGCAGGGTACTGCGGGCACGGATCTCGCGGTTCCAGTTGATCAGCACGCTGGCCGGGCACACCACCAGGAAGTGGCTGTGGCCCTCGGCCGCGAGATGGGCCAGGGCGGCGATGGCCTGGACGGTCTTGCCGAGCCCCATCTCGTCGCCGAGGACGACCCGGCGCTGGGCGAGCGCGAAGCGGGCGCCGAAGGACTGGTAGCCGCGCAGGGAGACGCGGCAGTGCGTGTCGTCGAGCGGCTGGGCGTGGACGCGTTCGGCGATCTCCGAGGGCAGGAAGCCTTCGCTCGCCGCGATGTCTGGGCGGTGTTCGGAGACCTCGGCGAGCCGGCTGTAGTACTCCGCGGACCTCAGCTCGAAGTCGACCAGGGCCTCGATGTCGGAGACCGGCGGGCGCAGCAGGTCGGTGGAGGCCTGGGCGAGCAGCAGCCGTACGTCCTTCGTGGCCGCGTCGGCGATCAGCTCCCGCAGCTCGGTGACCGCGGCGAGTGCCGCCTCCCGCCGTTTGCGGCCGGTGAGGGCCAGCCGGATCCGGCCGGACGCGGGCCGGGCCGCGGGCAGCAGCACGCGCAGCCTCTCGTCGAGGCGGGTGGCCGCGTCCAGGGCACGGCGCAGCTCGGGGCCGGCCTCGACGAGGCGATGGAGCGCGACGACCAGTGCGGTGGTGTGCGGGTCGGGGTCGTCGACGTCGATGCGGACGGAGACGGTGTCGGCCACGGCCCGGGCGATCTGCCCGGCGGCGGCCAGGGCCCGGTCGGCGGTCTGCGCCCCGACGCCCGGTGCCTGCCGCAGCTCGTACCGGCTCGCCTCGTACACCGCGCGCACGGAGCCGAACCCGGCCGCCTCCACGGCGCCGAGCCGCAGCCGTCCCTCGGTGACGTCCTTCAGCCGGGCGACCGGGATGGACTCCAGTTCCTTCGCGACGAGTTCCGCCTTGATCGGCACGAGTGCCGAGCGGACGGCGTCGAGGGCACGGGCGTGGTCACCCTGGAGTGTCCGCGCCGCCTCGAACAACCGCGCGCCCTGCGCGCACAGCCGCCTGGCCCTCCGCCCGGCCTGCGGAACCTCCCCCTCCATGACACCCCCGTCTCCCCGCCACCCGGTCTGCCCCACTGCCCATCCATCGTGGCACGCGGCACTGACAATCCGGCTGGGACGGGAGGACGGGGCCCGTGAACCCGTCAGTTCAGACGTCACCCGCGCGTCGAGCGTCCCACTCACCGTCTCGCCGTACCGCCACTACTGGGGAACCGAGGCGATGGCCGGGCGCCGCCCTCGGAAGAGGCAGGGCGGGCTGAAGACCTCCAGCCGCATCTCCTCGTTCGGGTCCGGCGGCTCCCAGGTGATCGATGTGCCGCCCTCCGGGTTGCCGCCCGCCGCGACGACCCGGCCGTCCGGCAGCAGCACAGCCGTCGAGTGGTACTGGCGTGGCACGGTGGCGGCCGCCATCAGGGTCCAGCAGCGCCAGCGGGTTGCCGCCGGTGGCGCGCACCAGATCGGCCAGCACCTGGGGGGACGGCCTGACGCCGCGGCCCGCCAGCAGTTCGGCACGCGGTGGCGGGGAAGCCCGCCGGGTCGACGTCGGGCAGAGCCCAGGCGGACGGCTCCGGAGCCTCGGACCGGACGGCGAGCACCATCGCCACGTGTTCGCCGGACAGCCGCCGCGCCACGAACAGCAACACCCGCCGCGACGAGGCGTCCACCCACTGCACGTCGTCCACGAGTACGACCACGGGCGCGGCATCCGCGGCCGCCGCGAGGACGTTCAGCGTTCCCGCGCAGACGGCGAGGGGGTTCGGGGGCGGGCCGACCGCCAGGGCCAGGCACCCCTCAAGCGCGGAGCTCTGGGTCTGCGGCAGGTCCGCCAACCCGGCGCGGAACGGGGCCAGCAGATCGGCGAGCGCCGCGAAGGGCAGCACCGACTCGGACTCGACTCCGCGCAGCCGCACCACGCGCGCGCCTGCGGCCAAGGCGTCGGCGCTCGCGTAGTCCAGCAGCAAGGTCTTGCCCATTCCCGGCTCACCCCGCAGCACGAGCGCGGCCCCGCGCTCGGCGACCGCGACGAGCAGGCCGTCCAACAGTCGACGCTCCCGCTCCCGCCCCACCATCACCTGCTGATCCATCACCTGAGCCGCCGCCCCGTCCCCCGCGCCCCATGCGCTCGCGCTCAGTGCACTCACTGAAGCACAGACGGCAGTTCCCGACAATTGACTCCAACAGCCCTCTATCAGACCGAAGTTCGCGGTTCCGGTCAGACCCACGCCGCAATCGGAATCCGAACGCCTTCTTGGTTCAACGATTCATCTTGTTCTTGGATATTGGTGGCTCGTAACATCAGAACGCACGGCCGGAGAAGCAGCGTCACTGCCTCGTTCCAGCCCCGGACGGAGTTCCGTATGATCACGATCCGCCGCTACCTGCCCTCACTAGTCGTCACCTTCGGCCTGGTTCTGGGGGTGTTGTCGGCCGGCCCGCCCGCGGCGGCGGCGGCGGACGCCGACAGACCCTGGACCGTCCCCGCGCTCAAGCAGTGGACGGCGTCCTCCGGTTCGTTCACCGCCGACGCGGCCACCCGCGTGGTGGCCGCCGAGCCCGCCCTCGCCGCCACGGCCCGCACCTTCGCCGGCGACCTCGGCGATCTGCTCGGCCGCGAGGTCCGCGTCGTCCGGGGCCCTGCCCGGCCGCACGACGTCGTCCTGCGCACCGACCGCTCCGTGCGGCCGAAGGCCGAGGGCTACCGGCTGAGCGTCGCCGCCACCACCGTGATCAGCGGCGCCACCGACACCGGGGTGTTCTGGGGCACCCGTTCCGTGCTCCAGATGATCACCCAGGAGCGCACCCTCCCGGCCGGTACGGCGAAGGACTGGCCGGACTACCCCTACCGCGGCATCTCCCTGTGCAACTGCTCGAAGTTCTTCTCGGTGCCGTGGCTGGTGCGGCTCATCAAGGACATGTCGTACCTCAAGTACAACGAGCTGCACCTGGAGATGCGGGTCGCCTCCACGGAGCACCCGGAGAACGACTCCGCCACCGGTCCGGTGTACTCGCCCGAGCAGGTGCGCGAGATCGTCAGCGCGGGTGAGCGCTACCACGTACAGGTCGTCCAACAGGTCGGCACGCCCGGCCACATGGACTACTACCTGGCCGCCCACCCCGAGCTCCAGGCCACCGACACCTCCGGGGCGAAGAACACGTCCAACCTGGACATGTCCGCCCCGTCCGCGCTGCCGTACGTCAAGAGCCTGCTCGACGAGCAGATGCCGCAGTTCCCGGGCAGCGTCTGGTACGGCGGCGGTGACGAGTACCTGAGTGCCGCGGCCGACTACGAGAAGTACCCCTCGCTGGCCAAGTGGGCCCAGGAACAGGCGGGTTCCGACGCGCCGGCCGCCGACTCCTGGGTGCTGTGGCAGAACCGGGTCCACGACTACGTCGCGAGCAAGGGCCGTACCCTGCACGTCTGGAACGACCAGCTCTTCGAGGGGATGCCCACCAAGCTCGACCCGGGCGTCGCCGTCGACTACTGGATCCACCAGGACGGCCGGATGACCCCTGCCGAGATCGCCGCGAACGGCAACGACCTCGTCAACGTCTCCGACTCCCTGTACTACGCGAGCGGCGGCCCGCCCAACGCCCAGTGGATCTACGAGACGTTCACCCCCGGCCTGTTCAGCGGCGGCCTCACGGTGCCCGCCGACGACCCGCACCTGCTGGGCTCCGCCATGGGCGTGTGGCCCGCCGCGTACGGCGACAGCGAGGCCACCGTCGAGCAGGGCATGTACGGTCCGCTGCGCGCGCTCGCCCAGAAGAACTGGGGCTCCGCGCCGCTCACCTCCACCTACGCGGACTTCCAGCCCATCGAGCAGGCCATCGGCCACGCCCCCGGCTACCCCACCACGGGCACGCTCACCGCGGACCGCGTCTACACCCTGCGGGCGGCGGACGGCTCGTACGCCGTCGCCGACGGGGCAGCGGACCGTACCGGCTCGCTCGACACCGCCGCCGACCCGGGCACGGCCGGAGGCTGGCTCCTTCAGGGCGGCGACGGCGGCGTGTACACCCTGCGCTCCCAGGCGGACGGGCGCTGCGCCACGGTCTCCGGTCAGTCGTACACACAGGACGCACGCATCGTCACGACGGCCTGCGATGCCGGCTCGGACGCCCAGAGGTGGCTCGCCGAACCGACGTCCACAGGTCTGGTGCTCCGCTCCGACCTCAGCGGACGGGTGCTGACCGCGCCCTCGGCGGGGGCGGGGACCGCACTCGTCCAGCGGTACGACACCGGCGCCGACGGCCAGCGGTGGACGGCCACCCCGGCCACCGCGCAGCTGACGGGCAGCCTGAAGACGGCCGCCCCGGTCGTCCCCGCGGGCGGGCAGACCGACGTCACCGTGTCGCTCACCAACCACGGCGGCGCCCCGGTCACCCTGCCGGACACGTCGCTCGACACCCCCGCCGGCTGGACGGCCCAGCCGCAGGGCACGGCACCGGCGGCCCAGTTGGCCCCGGGCGCCACCGCGACCCTGAAGTGGACGGTGACGGTCGCGCAGGACGCCGCCACCGGCTTCGCGCAGCTGCGCGCCGTGGTCTCCACGGGCGTGACGGGAGCCACCGGTTCGGTGATGACGACGGCGGCGAACCTGAAGGGAGCCACCGCGTTCGACGCCGACTTCGTCTCCGGCACGGTCACCCCGGTCGACCTGGCCACCGGCACCGCGCAGGACTCCATCGCCGTAGGAAAGCTGCCCGGCACGGTCCTGGCCGATCCCTCGGGCACGACGCTGTACGTCGCCAACCAGGGTTCGGCGTCGGTCAGCGTCATCGACATCGCCACCCGCAAGGTCACCGCCACCATCCCGGTCGGCACGACCCCGGCGGGTCTCGCCCTGTCACCGGACGGCAAGACCCTGTGGGTGTCCGCGTACAGCGACAACGCCGTCGAGCCGGTGGATCTGGCCACGCGGACCGCGGGGCCGGAAATCGCCGTCGCCGCCGGGCCGGAGAACCTGGTCATCAGCCCGGACGGCAAGACCCTGTGGGTCGCCTGCCGCTCCGGGAACGCGGTCGTCCCCGTGGACACGGCCACCCGCACGGCGGACACCGCGATACCGGTGCCCGACAACCCCTTCGGCATCGCCATCAGCCCGGACGGCGGCACGGTGTACGTGGGCGAGCAGACCGGGAAGAAGGTACTGCCGATCGACACCGCCACGCGCAGCGCCGGCACTCCCATCGACGTCGGCGGCGCCCCCTTCGGCCTGACCGTCAGCCCGGACGGCAAGACCCTGGCCGTGGGTGTCAACGACACCTACACCGCGGCCTTCGTCGACCTGGCGACCGGCAAGGTCCGCAGCAGCGTCCTGCTCGGCCTTCAGCCCACCCAGATCGCGTACACCCCGGACGGGACGGTGGCCTACGCCGCGGTGGGTGCCGACGGCACGGTGGTGCCGATCCTGACCGCGAGCGGGGAGACGGGTCCGCCGATCAAGGTGGGCAGTTACCCGATCGGGATCACGGTCGTGGGGTAGGCGGCAGCTTGTCCGACACGAGGGCCGCCCAGGTGACTGTCATGACTGTCACCTGGGCGGCCCCGTGTCGGTGCGGGCTCAGCCGTTCGCCCCCGCCGGGGTCGTGGTGGTCTTGAAGCCCTCGGTCTTGTTGGCCTGGATGGCGAAGGCATTGGTGAACGTCTTGCTGAGGTCCACCGACGACTTCACGTTGCCGACCAGTTTCTCCGTCGCCAGCGAGGTCTTCGGACCGCCGGCGGGCATGAGGCCGTCCGGGAGGAACTGGCCCTTGTCCTCGTTCAACGGTGGCCGCGGAACGCGGAGTACGGGGGGGTACTCAGCGACGACTCCGCCCTGGGCAAGGACCCACCGCACCTGCACCGCCTGCTGGACAACGCGATCGACGCGACGGCGGGCGGGACCGGTCCGGCGGCCGGGGGGGGCGCTCCCGACGGGCAGAACGGATCCCGCCGAGACACCACTCCCGACGACCAGAACGACACCACTCCCGACGACCAGAACAGCCCCGGCCGAGACACCACTCCCGACGGGCGAACCACTGGCGGCGGGCGGGCTGCCCCCGGCCGACGGACCCTTCTCGACCGGCGAACCGCTCCAGGCGGGCGAGCCGGACCCGGCCGGAGAACCACTCCCAACTGGCGAACCCCTGCCAGCCGACCAACC